>CAYUOL010000172.1:0-13558 GCA_964446345.1 uncultured Iamiaceae bacterium
GCCGTCAACGCCGGAGGCGACACAGACATCGTCGGCGCGCTGGTCGGCGCTCTCATCGGTGCTGCGCACGGGACGCCCGTCTTCCCCGACGCGTGGACGTCCTCGCTCGGCGATCACCAACGCGTGCGGCAGTCGAGCTCGGCGCTGATCGCGGCGCGCCACAGCGGGGCCAACGGCGTGGCGCCAGGGGCCGGCGCGTCCGGTCCCGCGAACGGCGGGCCGACGTCGGCCGGCGGCGGATCCACCCGGCGCGGCGCGGCGGGGGCCGCGCCGGGTGCGAGCACGACGAGCACGACAGGTGGCGGCGAGGACGACGCCTCGCACATCTGGTTCCTCCTCGATCGCTCGGGTTCGATGCAGTCCCTGCGCCGCGCGGTGGTGGAGGGCTTCAACGACTTCCTCGCCGAGCGCCGCACCGCCGCCGCTCCGAGCATCGACCCGGAGCGCGAGCGCATCACCGTCGCCCAGTTCGACAGCGAGGACCCGTACGAGGTCATCGTCGACGCCGAGCCGCTGGCGACGGTGGCGCCGATGCAGCGACATCAGTACGAACCTCGCGCTGCGACGCCGCTCTACGACGCGATCGGCTCCCTGCTCGATGCGGCCGACGCCCGGATCGCCTCGCGAGCCGCGGTCGGCCTCGAGGAGGAGGACCAGCTCGTCGTCGTGTTCACCGATGGCCTGGAGAACGCCAGCCAGCGGTGGTCGAGCCAGGCGATCCACCGTCGCATCAGCGACTGCCGCCAGGCGGGCTGGACGTTCGTGTTCCTCGGCGCCAACCAGGACTCGTACGCAACGGGCGAAGGCCTGGCGGTGGCGGCGGGCAGCATCTCCAACTTCGACGCCTCCGAGCGCGGTCACCGAGCCGCGTGGGACAGCGTCAGCCGCGCCTACGCCGGCTACCGGTTGAAGGACCGCGCGATGCGCATCGCCGACCAGGACGACTTCTTCGACGGGATGAAGGAGGCCGAGGAGCACGGCCGCTGAGCGGCGGCGCCCAGCTCAGCGTTCGAGTTGGGCATGCCATCCCTCGCCGCGGTGCAGTCGTGATTGCCGTCCATCTCGTCGCCGTGGCCGGGGGTCTCCTCGGTGCAGGGGAGTGGTGCCGGCGGCGCCCGCAAGGGCGCCTGCGTGCTCCAGGCACCGCCGAGGTCATGGTCGCGCCAGTGGCGGCGCCGCTTCTCGACTTCGCACCTCCTGCGAGCGGGCGGTGCGCTCGCAGAGACCGGCGTGTGCCGCCGCCGATGCGGCCGCTCCTCGAGGCCGAGTCGTGCCCACCGGCCGTCGCCGCCACCGGCTGTTACCGTGGGCGAATCGCCTGGTGCCAGGGAGGGCCCGGCGGTGCCTGGATCGGGCGGGCTGCGAGGTGTTCGTCGTGGCGCCCCACTGATCCCTTTGCGCTTCGTCGGCGTCGCCGACGAACTTGCCTCTTTGATCGTTGCCACAGCTGAGGCTGCGCGGGTGCCTCTCTCGGGTGGAGCACGCGGGACCTCTTTCATGACGCTGGCGGGACGCCGCGTCCGACCGCACGTACGTGCACCGAACGTTCGTCGTTCGCTGCGGGCGGCGCTGCGGTCCTCGAGCGAGGAGCGGGAGCATGGAAGTTGCAGTGGTTCGAGGCTTGGTCGAGTCGTACCAGGCGGCGATGGATGCCGGCGATCGTGAGCTGGGCGTCGTCGAGCAGAAGATCCTCGTCGCCGCAGTCGCGGCGTCGGTGGCGGAAGCCGATGACTACCTGGCGACGCGCGTGGTGGGTGGGGACGAGCTCGTCGACGAGCTCCAGGTGTTCGCGACGCACATCGCGAAGGAGGACCTGATCGGCAAGACCCGCGCGCAGGTCAACGCGTGGGCGAAGAAGAAGGGGGCAGAGGCCCGCAAGGACGCGATCAAGGGATTCTCCACGTTCGGCTTCGCCGGGGTGATCGCGCCGGTCGCCGCCATCGTCACCAACGTCGCGAACATCGCGTCGGCGGTGGGCGAGGCGATCGAGAGCGCGGGCCGCGGCGTCGGGGCGTTCATCGCGCTGCTCCTCGTGGGCGGGGTCCCGGGCGCGGTGTTCTACGGGATCGCGCGCAGTGCCACAGCGGCGGCGCCCGGGATCGCCAAGGCCCCGGCGGCCGTGTGGGACGCGGCCGATCGCGTGGGCCAGGGCGCCGAGCAGATCCTGCAGAGAGGGGTGACCACGGCGGAGCAGCAGGTCTTCGGCACGGCGAAGCCATCGCCCGCGCTCAAGCAGCCGCAGGAGATGCGCTTCCTCGCGAAGTTCCTCATCGTGCTCGGTGCCGCGGGCCTGCTGCTCGGCGCGGTCATCTTCGGCCAGGGCGTCGCCGAGGGCTACGACGCGTGCTCGAAGGCGAAGACGTCGATCACGGCGCCGCGCTTCCCGACCAAGTCCAAGCCGGCCCCGTCGACGAACGCCTGCTGATCGTGGACGCCCTCACGCAAGCAGAAGAGGCGGCCCGGCGGACGAAGCGTCGCATCGCCGCCTGCGTCGGCACGGTGGGGCTCGTCCTCTTCGTCGCCGTCGCCATCATCGGCGCCGCGCAGGCTCCGGGGTTCGCGCCGCGGCCCGGCCCTGGGTGCCACTGGTCGATCATCGACCTCGAGTTCGCCGGCGTGCCGCCGCAGGTGCAGAAGATCTATCAGTGCTGGGATGGCGCGCTCCCGGCGGGCCACGCCGCGAACCAGTTGGCCGACGACGTCGGCGTCGGGTTGTGGGTCGACGGGCTCTTCATCCTCGGCTACGTGCTCCTGCTCGCCGGGTGGTGCGCCTATGGCGTGGCGCGCTTCCGCTCGACGACCTCGCGACGCATCGCGCAGTACGCCGTGTGGGCGGCCGTGCTCGCCGGCGTGTGCGACGTGGTCGAGAACGTCATGCTCTGGCTCGGTCGGCCCTCGAACCCCGACGTGCTGGTCGACGAGCTCTGGCCGCGGCTGGCGTTGGCGGCGACGATCCCGAAGTGGGTCCTCATCGCCCTCGTCGCGCCGCTCGCGCTCGTGGCGCTCGCGACGTGCGCGTGGCGCTTCGCCAACCAGGTCGTACGCCGCGCGGTGCTGGCGCCGCGCTGGGTCGGTCTTGCCGTCGGCGTGGTGCTCTCGGTCGTCGCCGCGGGCGCGGTCGTGGCGAGCCGGTCGGCCGATGCTGCGTCGCTGGTTGTGGCCGCCGTGGCGGTGGTGCTCGGATGCCTGTGGCTCCGGTACGAGATCTACGGCCCGGGCAGCACCCGCGATCGGGTGCTCGCGGTCCTCGCCACCTACGGCGCGGCCGCGGCGCTCTTCGTCGGCGGCCGCGCGCACCTCTGGTGGGCCCTGCTCTCCGGCGTCGGTGCCGCACTCGTCGCCCGTGCGCTGTACCGCATGGGCTCGGTGATGCTGCACGAGGTGATCCCGCTGCCCGAACACTTGGCGGCCCACGCCCTTGCCGACGAGGAACCCGGCAGCACCGGCGGGGGCGAAGGTGATCGGCCGTCCCCCCTGTGGGTGCGCAATGGCTTCGTGCCCGGCGTCGAGGACCGCAGCGACGTCGGCATCTGCTTCTCGGGCGGCGGGATCCGATCGGGCACGTTCTGCCTCGGCGCCTTGCAGATGCTCATGAAGCCGGGGCGCGACGGCAAGGCGCCGCTGCGTCAGGCGCAGTACCTGTCGGCCGTGTCCGGTGGCTCGTACATCGCCGGCGCGTTCCAGATGCTGCTGCACCAGGACGCGGCCGGGTCGACCGAGCCACCAGCACCTCCCTTCAGCGAAGGGTCGCCCGAGGAGGACCACATCCGTCGCCACGGCCGCTACCTCGCCGACTCGGCGGGCCAGTGGGTGGCCGGCGTCAGCCGCATCGTGCTCGGCATCGCGATGAACCTGATCGTGCTGTTCCTCGTCATCTACGTGGTGGCGCGGCCCATCGGGTGGGCGCAGTACGCCCTGCTGTTCCGCACCGACGTCCCGCTGCGCGGCATCCAGGACGGCATGTGGATCGCGATCGCCTGGCCCGCGGCACTGGCCGTGCTGCTGGCCGTCGCCGCCATCGCGTCGCGGCCCGACCTCGAGGCGACCGATGCCACCGGGCCCGGCACCTACCTGTGGCGGGGCGCCGGGCTGCTGCTCGCTTTGTCGTTCGCCGTCTTCCTGTTCGTCGTCGGCCTACCGCTCATCAGCGTCGCGGTCGGCTGGGCGGCCGAAGCGCTCGGCGGCGTCATCACCGATCCCCCGGGCACGGACACCGACCCGACGAGCGGCGTCGCCACCATCGTCACTGTCGTGTCGGCGGTCGGCGTCGCCTCGACCGTGGTGACGTTCAAGGGCCGATCGCCCGAGCGGACGAAGAAGAAGGCGGTGAAGACCGATCAGGTCGCGGCGCAGGTCAGCAAGTACGGCACGTTCGCCCTGAAGTACGCGCCCCGCCTGGCCGGTCTCGCCCTCGTCGTGCTCGCCCTGACCGTGGCGGCGCTGGTCACCGTCGGCGGCTTCCACCGCATGGGCCCGCTGGACCCGTCGACCTTCATCTGGGAGCTCGACGAGATCTGGTTCTGGGCGGCGGCGTTCGGTGTGCTCGTCGGGCTGTACCTCATCGTCGACCAGACGTCGTGGTCGATGCACCCGGCCTACAAGCGCCGGCTCGGATCGGCGTTCGCGCTGCGTCGGGTCGTTCCCCGTCCGGGTGCACCGCTCGTCGATGCGATGCCCATCAGTGGCGACGCACCCGCGCTCGCCACGTTCGCCCAGCCCGTGGACACCTACCCGAAGCTCGTGGTCTGCGCGGTGGGCAACGTGTCGGGCCAGGACCTGGCGCCGCCCAAGCGTCGTGCCGTGACCTTCACGTTCGAGAACGATCGCGTGGGTGGCCCGGAGCTCGGGTGGATCTCGGCCGAGCAGCTCAAGATCGCGCTCGGGAGTCGCCACGAGCAGCACAGCTCGTTGCTGGCGGCGATGTCGATGTCGGGCGCGGCGTTCGCCTCGGCGATGGGCCGGGAGAACCGCGGCTCGATCAACGCGCTGCTGGCGATCGCCAACCTGCGCCTCGGCGTCTGGCTGCCGCGGCCTTCGTACGTGAAGCAGCTGCAGGAGAGCGACGGCTCGCACCTGTGGGTGCGCATGCGCCGCCTCACCTACCTGGTCAAGGAGATGTTCGGGCTGCACGCGCCCGAGGACCGCTTCGTCTACGTCACCGACGGCGGGCACCTCGAGAACCTCGGGTTGGTCGAGCTCGTCCGCCGGCGCTGCACGAACATCTGGTGCTTCGACGCCGGCGGCGATCCTCCGGGCTTCCCGACGTCGCTCTCCCAGGCGATCGAGCTCGCGGAGGAGGAGCTCGGCGTTGAGATCCGGTTCGGCCCGGGGCAGCTCGAGGCCACGTGCATCGGCACCGTGCCGGCCCCCGAGCACGGGGACGACACCGACGCCATCCGGAAACGCTGCGCCGCGAAGGACGTCGCCGTCGGCACGATCGACTACGGCGACGGTGGCGAGCTCGGCTGCATCATCTACGCCCGCTCCGCGATGGTGCCGGGCGGCGACCCGTTCGTGCGCTCACATGCCGCCTGTTCCCCCCGCTTCCCGTACGACAGCACCGGCGATCAGTTCTTCGACCAGGACCAGTTCGACGGCTACCTCCGTCTCGGGCGCCAGGTCGCCAAGCACGCGATCGAGGCGGCGGACAGCCTGCGGACCGTCCCGCTCGGGTGGGCGGCGATCGCGAACTACGACGACGCTGGCGCACCCCCGCTCGTCCTCGGGGAGGGCGCGGCCGCCGGCGCCGTCTGACGCCGATGCCTCGCGCCAGTGCCGTGGCAGGGAACATTGGGAGGGGTGCGGCGGATCACGGTTCGTCGCTCGCCAGGACGCAGGACGAAGGCCCACTTGGTCCGTGCGGCGAGGACGAGGACGCCGCGAGCGGCGAAGCTGGCCGTCGCACCCACGCAAACGTTTCCTGCTACGGCACTAGATCGCCGAGGCCAGCGCGGCGGAGCATCTCCCCAACGCCAGGCGGCATCACCGGCCCGGCAGGTCCTGCGCTTGCGAGGTCGCCGAACGTGATCCCGGCGACGTGTCACTCGCAGGCGACGCCGTCGTGGTCGCCGTCCATCTCGTCGCGGTAGCCGGGCTCGCCCCGGTGCAGGGGCGTGGCGTGGGCTGCCCGCGCGGCGTCGCAGCTCGGGTAGAAGGTCGCCGTCGGGGGCGGCGCCGCCGACGGCGGGAGGCTCGGCGCCACCGAGGTCGATCCGGGCGACGCGCTGCTGCCAAGCGGCGTCGCGCAGGTGTCGAGCATCTGGCCGAGGGCGACGCGCTCGGGCGTGGTCGCCGTCAGGTCCCAGCGGACCTTCGTCGCCACCCATCGCGTGGCGTAGGCGCACCAGACCCTCTTCGCGGGAGGTCGCCACACGTCGGGCGTCGACGATCCCTTCGAGCGGTTCGTCGACGCCGACACGACCCAGAGACTCGCCTGGTCGTTGGCGTACTGCGCGCGTCGATCGGTCGACCACTGCCAGCCGCCCGAGCGGTAGACGTCCTCGAGGGGGACGACGTGGTCCACGTCCAGCTGGTCCGGCGCGGTGAGCACGAGGTTGTCGTAGGCCGAGCGCCACGTGCCCGAGACGACGTCGCACTGGCCGCGAAGCACCGCCGGCGGATCGGACGCCGCGATGAGCGCCTGGCTGCGGGCGTCGCAGCCGTCGCCGTCGATGTCCTTCCACGTCGGCCACTCGCTGCGCCGGTAGCCCTCGGTGTGCGGCCGGTCATCGATGCGCAGCGCGGCGAGCGGCGGCGGCGCGGACGCCGTCGCGCTGGGCGAGGACGGAGCTGTCCCGATGCTCTGGGCAGGGTCCGGCGCGGCCCGTCCCGAACCGTCGGCTGACGCGCAAGCGACGGTTGCGAGCATCCCGAGCACCAGCACCAAGCGGCGGACGTTCATGGGCGGCCGAGGTCGGGTCTCACGTGCGGCGCCCGGGCCCCTGCCGCACCGATCCTCGCGTCCCCAGCCTTGGCTGCCGGCATGGCCACTCCGCCTCCCATCGGCTTCGCGGGGTCGCCGCGGCATGGGCGGCCCGGTCGGACCCGCCCATCATGACGAGGCTGAGGTGCCGGCGGTCGGACCGTCGCCGCCGTCGTGCCAAGATGCCCGGATGCGGCTGACGTTCGATCCCACGGTCGAATCCGACGACGACGCGTTCGTCGCCGCGCTCGACGAGCTCGAAGAGGGGGTGCGGGCGTTCCTCACGTCCAACGCCGATGAGCTGGAGCTCGGGCCGGACGGGATCGACGCCGTCGCGGCCGACGCCCGGATGGCCCTGCAGTTCAAGTACAGCTACGGCAACGGCCGGCTGGCGGACTGGAGCCCGTCGGATGTGCGCGAGTTCCTCGTCGACTGGTGCCCGCGAAAGGTGTCGGTCTCGGCGGACCTGGCCGACACCATCCCCCAGGGGCTCATGGTGCTCATCACGTTCCTCGCCACGAGTGACCTCCTCGTCGGGGGCGAGAAGCGGCTGATGCGCCTGGTGAAGGAGGTCGAGCGCTGCCTCGGCCCCTTCTACGAAGCCATGAGCGATCCGTCGAAGTTCGGGATGGCCAAGTCGATCTTCTCGAGCCTCGGCGTCGAGTCGCTCGACGGCCTCGACGAGGGCGACATCGCCGGCTTGATCGAGCAGTTCAACGCGTTGCCCGAAGAGCAGCGTCGCGCCATCACCGATCGCGGGCTGCCCGGCACCTTCGACGAGCTCGATGAGGACGACGATGACCAGGGTCCGATCGAGCTCCCGGCTGTCGAGCTCCCGGACCACGACGTCGCGGTGGCGTCCGCGGCGAGCTCTCCGATGGTCGCCAAGCTGCAGGCGCTCGCCGTGTTCTGCGGCGATGGCCGCAAGCTCACCAAGGCCGGCAACCTCACGCTCGCGGATGCCCGGGAGGCGGTGGCCGTGGTGGGCACGGGTGATCAGGTCGATCCCGTGCAGGCTGGCAAGGTCGTCAAGACCCGCAGCGCCGCGGATCTGCCCGGCTTGCACCAGCTCGTGAACGTGGGGAAGAAGGCCGGCGCGCTGCGCGTGGAGCACGGCAAGCTGCTGGCCACCAAGCGGGGCGCGACGTTCGGGGCCGATGCGCTCGACGCGCTCGAGCGCACCGTCTCGGCGCTGCTCGACCTCGGCCCGATCGAGTCGAAGTACGGCCGCGACGACTACATCCTGGCGGTCTTCGACGAGGTGGCCGACGACCTGGCCATCGATCTGTTGGCGCTGACCTATGCGCGGCAGGGCCCCGTTGCCGTGCACGACCTGGGTGAGGTGCTCGGCGACGAGCTGGTCGAGCGCCTCCAGTACGCCAGCGCTTACTGGAACGAGGAGCGCATCGCCGAGCAGGGCGCCACCCTCGTGGATCGACTGGCCGACGTTTTCGCCGACGCCGGCGTGATCCTGCGCCGCGGCGCGACCGACCCGGGCTCCGACGCCGACGCTCGCAGCGCGCGCGGCGGGACCATCGAGCTGACGCCCGCCGGCGTCGTGGTGCTGCACGGGCTGCTCAACCAGGCCGGCTTCGATGCACCGACCTTCGAGCCGCAGTTCGCCGACCTCACCGCCGACGAGCTCGTCACCGCCCTGCTGGAAGAAGACGACGAATCGCTCAACGGACTCAGCGAGAGCGCCGCGTGGCGCAGCCGTCGCGACCCCGAGGCGGCCGTAGCCGAGCTCGTCGCGGTGGCGACGGAAGCCGACAGCCAGCGATCGTCGGTGGCGTTCCTGCTGCTGCGCGACATCGGATGGGACATCGCGCTCCCGTACGTGCTCCCGCTCGAGGAGAGCTCCGTGCCGCACGTTCGCGGGATGGCGCGGTCGTTCCGGGCCGACGCCGAAGGCGCCTTCGGCGACTCGTGGCCATGGGACCAGGCCGTGAAGGGGCTCGACCCCGACGACGAAGACGAGGGGTCGGCACGACTGCGCGAGATCCTCCGGCCCGACGACCACGAGGCCTTCCTGTTCGTCGTGATGGAACGCGTCGCGCTGGAGGGCCCGCAGGAGCTGCCCGCGCTGCTCGACCTGCTGGGCAGCCACGATGCGCAGATCGCGTTCGTCGGCGCGATCTGGCGGGTCGACGACCCGATCACCATCTCGGTGCTCCGAGCGGTGGCGACCATCGCGCCCTCCAAGACCGTCGCCAAGGCGGCC
Organism: uncultured Iamiaceae bacterium; assembly: GCA_964446345.1. GTDB lineage: Bacteria > Actinomycetota > Acidimicrobiia > Acidimicrobiales > Acidimicrobilacustridaceae > CAYUOL01. The sequence continues at coordinate 9,144 of CAYUOL010000172.1, forward strand.
CGCAAGGCGACGATGCAACACCAGAGCCTCCTGGCCAGCCGACGCTGAGGTGCATCGACGCGCGGTCGCCGTCACAGCGACGTCGTACCTGCGGGCATCGGCAGCGACGGCAGACGCGGAGGTTCGGTGGCATGAAAGGCACGATCGAGGTCACGGGCACGGCGGAGGACCACGCGATCCCCGACCGGGCGCTCATCGAGGTGACGACGCATGCCACCGGCCCTTCGAGCGCCACGGCCTACCGGGCCGCCGCATCCGGAGCGGCGAGTGTGGACGCCGTCCTGGAACGCCACGCTGCGGCGATCGATCGAACCCAGGTCCGCGAGGTCTCGGTCCGGGAGACCACCGTCTACCGCGATGGTCAGCACGTCCGCACGGGTTGGGCGGCGTCACGCGACGCGCGGGTCGACGTGGTCGACTTCACGGCTCTCATTGCGTTGGTCGCCGACCTGGCCGAGGCCGGCGCGACGATCCACGGCCCGACCTGGAGGATCGACGCCACGAACGACGTCCACGACTGCGTGCGCGCCGCCGCCGCGGCCGATGCCCGGCGGCGCGCCGAGGCGTACGCGTCGGGGCTGGGTGTGGGTGTTGGCGCGGTGCGCTCCGTCACCGAGCCTGGGTCGTATCGCTTCTCCGAGGACCACGACGCGCTCGTCCTCGAGTCACGCTCGATGGAGCCACCTGGCGCCATCGGGATCGAGGCGGCGGAGCTGCGGGTGGCCGCCTCGGTGACGGTGGAGTTCACGCTCGCGGGCGCCTGACCGCCCGGCGACGCGCGCCTCCCGCGACTCGGCTTGCCCTACGTCGGCTGGTCCTGGTGGGGGACGAGGCCGTCGCCGTCGTCGACGGCGCCCTCGCCGCCGGTGTTCTGTGTCTGCGGCACGACCCAGCCCTCGTCGGTCTCGCCGGTTCGCCCGTGTACTCGCGGATGTCGTCGCCGTCCTCGTCGAGCAGCGAGCCCTGATCGAGCGGCGCCGAGCCCGAGGGCACCATCACGTCGCGGTCGGCATGATCGAGCGGATCGTCGCTCGAGGGGGCGGGGTGCGTCTGGTGGGTGCCGCTGCGGGAGGTGGTCATGGCTGGCCTCGGTGCTCGAGGGTGGATGGGTCGCGCCGGAGCGCGCCAGGCACGTTCCCCCTCCCGTCTCCCGCCATGCCCCTCGCTCGGCGTCGTCTCGCCGTGCGCCGCGGGGGAAGGGACAATCGTCGGGACGAGAGGCCGCACCGACCGGCCGCTACCGAGGAGCGCGTGACCATGGGCGCGAAGGACGATCAGGCGAAGACCCACCGCGAGATCGAGCGGAAGTTCGTGATGGCGGCCAACGGCGCCCTGCCCGACCTCACGTCGATCCCCGGCGTCGCCCGGGCCGGCGACGCCGAGGTGAACGAGCTCGACGCCACCTACTTCGACACGGCGACCCGCGCGCTGACGGCGCACGGCGTCACCCTGCGCCGCCGCACCGGGGGCGGCGACGCCGGCTGGCACCTGAAGCGCAAGGCGCGCGGCGGATCGTCCGACGAGCGCTCCGAGCTGCGGGTGCCGCTCGACGCGTCGGCCGACGAGGACACGGTGCCCGACGAGCTCGCCCGCGAGGTGCGCGGCCTGACCCGGGGCCGGCCGCTCGAGCCGATCCTGGCGATGCACACCGAGCGCCGCGAGCACCCGCTGTGCGACGCGGACGGCGCCACCATCGCCGTGCTCGCCGACGACCTGGTCGCCGTGCGCCGCCCCCACGACGACGACGAGCCGAAGCGGTGGCACGAGCTCGAGGTCGAGCTGGTCGACGGTGACCCCTCGTTCCTCGACGCCGTCACCGAGGTGTTCGAGGCCTCGGACATCCACCCGGCCACGTGGCCCTCGAAGCTGCGCCACGGCCTCGAGCTGCTGGGCGACGATGCGGTGGCGGCGATGACCACGACGTCGGTGTCGACGCCCGGGCCGAAGGCGTCCGTGGGCGAGGTGCTGCAGGCGCACGTGCAGAAGTACGTCGGCGTGATCGTCGACGGCGACGCGGCGCTGCGGGCCGCCGACCCCGAGGCCGTGCACGACGTGCGCGTCGCCTGCCGCCACCTGCGCAGCGCCCTGGCGACGTATCGGCCCTTCCTCGATCGGGCGCGGACCGACCCGCTGCGCGTCGAGCTCAAGTGGTTCGGTCAGGTGCTCGGCGCGGTGCGCGACGCCGACGTGCTCGGGGCGCGCCTCGTCCACGCGGCGCGGGCGCTGCCGGTCGAGCTGCAGCTCGGGCCGGTCGTGGATCGCCTCGACACCGAGCTGCGTCGCCGGCACGAGCGGGCGTTCACCGAGGCCACCCGCGTGCTCGACGAGCCCCGCACCTACGCGCTGCTCGACGCGCTCGACGAGCTGGCGGCGACGCCGCCTTTCGCCGACGGTGCGGATCGGCGCGCCCGCAAGGCCCTCGTGCCCGTGCTCACCAAGGAGATCCGGCGGGTGCGTCGCGCGGGTGACGCGGTGGACGAGGCCGAGCGCGAAGACGAGCGCCTCGCGGCGCTGCACGAGCTGCGCAAGACGGCCAAGCGGGCCCGCTACGCCGCCGAGTCGGCCGCGGTCGTGTTCGGTCCGCCGGCCGAGGAGCTCGCGACGCGGATGGAGGACCTGCAGGACGCGCTCGGCGAGCACCAGGACACGGTCGCGGCCCGCGCCGAGCTGCGGCGCATCGGCGCGCTGGTGGCGGGTCACCCCGGCGAGAACGGCTTCAGCTTCGGCGTGCTGCACGAGCGCGAGGCCCGGGCGAGCGAGGTCGCGCTGGCGCCGCTCGATCGCCTGCGCCGCCGGGCGACGAAGCGGCCGTTCGACCCGTCCCGCTGACGGCCGGTCGCCGGTCGCCCGGCCCCGCGAGGCAACACGGTTTCGTTTCGGATCCGGCTCGAGGCGAACGGTGTGCGCACCACGCCGAGCGCATTGAGAGGCAGCGCTGCCTGGGCGTCACACGTGCTCGGGAAATCTTGCGCCTCGGTGACTGAACGTCACCCGTGAGGGTAAGAGCGGGCCGTTCGCAGAGCCTTGGGACAGGAGGCGCGAGATGTTGGTCGCGACGAATCAGCAGGTGCCATCGATCCCGCCGCACCGGGGCGCCGTCACCGCCACGGAGATCCGTCGGGCGCAGGGGCGGTTCCGCGATGCGATCGTCGACTTCCTCGGGCAGCCCTCGAGCCTCACCTTCGGCACGATGCACCGGGAGGGCCTCGAGTACCTCGAGTTCGAGCGCGATCACCTGCTGCCGTCCGCCGGCCGCCGCGAGATCGACGACGAGCAGTACGACCAGCTCCTCGAGGGGCACTTCGACCTCGTGCGCGGCGTGAACACGATCGCCGCCGACACCCCGGGCACCGACGAGCTGCGCGACGACGCCAACCGCCTGCGCCACACGCTGCTGCAGCAGGTCGACCTGTGCGAGCGCACGGTCTGCCGCGGACGTTCCCTGCGATTGGATCCGTGAACCGCCGAGACGACGACGGCGGGCCCGCGGCGACACGGCGACGGCAGGTGGGAGGCGCGGCATGCGCTTCCTGATCGGCACGTCCGGGTGGCAGTACGACGACTGGCGCGGCCGGTTCTACCCCGAGGACCTCCCGCAGAAGCAGTGGCTCGAGCACTACGCCGCCCGCTTCCCGACGGTCGAGATCAACAACACCTTCTACCGGCTGCCCGACCGTGACGTGTTCGCGCAGTGGGGTCGCCGCGTGCCCGACGACTTCTGCTTCTCGCTCAAGATGAGCCGCTACCTCTCCCACATCAAGCGGTTGAAGGCGCCGGCCGAGCCGGTGCACCGCTTCACGTCGCGCGCCGAGGCCATGGACGGCGCCTGGGGCCCGACCCTGCTGCAGCTCCCGCCGACGATGCACATCGACGTGGGCCGGCTCGCCGCCGTGCTGAAGCTCTGGCCCGACAAGCGCCGGCTCGCCGTCGAGCTGCGCCACGACAGCTGGTTCACCGACGAGGTGCGCGACCTGCTGACCCGCCACGAGGTCGCGCTCGTGCTCGCCGATCGTTACGGCCAGCGCCTGCAGCCCATGTGGCGCACGGCGCCCTGGACGTACGTGCGTTTCCACCAGGGCACGCACAACCACCCGTCGTACCGCACGCCCACCCTCGGCCGCTGGTTCGACGACCTGCGCGAGCGGTGGGACGACGACGACGAGGCCTACGTCTACTTCAACAACGACCAGACCGGCGCGGCGGTGCGCGACGCGGTGCACTTCGCGGATCTGACGGGCACGGAGCTGCCGACGCCCGCGCCCGAGCGCAGCTGACGGCGACGCGCCACCGACGGGTGCCGCCACCGCCGGGCGGTTCGCCGCCGCGCTCCACGAAACGGCGCGGGACTGCGGCGTCGCTGCGGTAGAGATCAGGGATGGGAACACGTGCCGCAGCAGGGGACACTGGGAGGGGTG
>CAYUOL010000173.1:0-13466 GCA_964446345.1 uncultured Iamiaceae bacterium
ATCGCTCCCCCAGCCCCACCGACCCGCGCGACCGGCCACACCCGGTCGCGCCCCCGCGCGTCCAACACGCCCCGACCGACACCCCGACGCGGCGGCGACGCAGGACCCGCTCCTTCGTGACCCTCGGGGTTCACGCAGCCTCGGTCCGGCAGGCGATGCGCAGCGATCTGACCGGCCCTGGGATCGGGCCGCCACCGAGCGCCGCACGTGCCGACCACGTACCTGCGGCGGCGGGCGTCGAACCAGCGCCGGTCTCTGCGGCTCGGTGGAGCGGACCGTCACCGAGCGCCACACGTTCGGGCCACGTTTCTGCGGCGGGGGCCTCGAGCCGCGTCGGTCGCGGTCGCCGTCGTGCCAGGTCGATCGCGTCGATGCCGGCAGCCGCAAGGCGGGTCGGCGCCGGCGCGACGCTGCTCGTCGCGCTCGTCCGGATGGTGGCGCTCGTCGTGCTCGTCGGGATCGTGGCGATCACCACCCGCCTTCTGCTGCGCGCGCGTCGCGCGCCTGCGTCTGCCGGGATGCACGCTCGGCGGTGCTTCCGGACCTCGGGGCGGCGCTGTGGTGACCGAATCCTCGACACGTGGATCCGCGCACTCGTGCCACTGCGTGCCACGCCGTGCAGAGTCTCCAAAAAGGGGATCACCCCACTCGCTCTCGCGGGGGCGGGCGGCTCCTCGCGAAGACCGGTGCGGTCTCCGATCCCACAGGACTCCCCGCCGCAAGTGCCGCAGAGTCCCCTCGGAGGTGATCCCGGGTGTCAGACTTCGGCATGCACGAGGCGCCGGTGCCGGGGACATCGCGGCGGTCGCAGCCGGGGCGACGCCCGCCCCGCCCCCGGCGGGCGCCCCGCGTGGTCGTCGTGGCGCTGTGCCTGTTGGCCGTCCTGCCGTTGACGATCAGCGCCACCGACGTCGGCGCGCAGACGTCCGGCACCACCGCCGCGGCGGGCCCGCCCACGTGTGGTGCCGACCCGGTCACGATGACGGGCGCGGTCACGGCGGCCGACATGAAGACGTACCAGATGCACCCCTTCGTCGTGCCCGCGGGCACGGCGCAGGTCGAGGTGTCCTACACGTGGGACCCGGTGGCGAAGGGCGTCATCGACCTCGGCGTCTACGACAACGACGGCACCGCGGGCCCGGCCGCGTTCCGCAGCTGGGCGGGCAGTCGCCAGGGCCGCATCGACAAGGACATGGCGCCGGTCGTCATCACCCCCGACCGCAACGAGCGCACGGTCTCGGTCGGGCCGATCGACCCCGGCCGGTGGAACGTCGAGCTCGGCATCGCGGCGGTCGACGAAGGGGCCACCCTGAACTGGAAGGTCGTGCTGCGGTGCCCGCCCGGGCCGCCGGCGCCGCTGCTCGCGGCCGATCCCGTCGACCCCACCCACGTCGCCAAGGACCAGGCCGGGTGGTACGCCGGTGACTTCCACCTGCACGCGTTCCACAGCAGCCCGGATGGCCCCGACCCGGAGGCGATGCTGGCCAAGGCCCGCGCAGCGGGCCTCGACTTCGTGCCCGTCACCGAGTACGTGACGCCGGCGCACTGGGATCGCCTCGGGGCGCTGCAGCGCGCGCACCCGGACGTCGTGATCTGGCCGGGCCGCGAGATCATCACCTACTTCGGCCACATGATCGTGCTCAACGAGACGCGTCGCGCGGTCGACTACCGCGTCGGCTTCGAGGGCATCACCGCCGGTTCGCTGCAGCGGGCCGCAGCCGACGACGGCGGCCTCGTCGGCCTCGCGCACCCCACGATCTTCCCGGCCGCGCAGTTCGGCTCGCTGTGCCGGGGGTGCTTCTTCGAGAAGCTCGACGAGACCGACTGGTCGGCCGTCACGATGATGGAGGTGACGACCAGCGGTGCCATCGCCGACGTCGACGGCGTCGAGGTCCCCAACCCCTTCGTCGACACGGCGGTCGAGCTGTGGGAGCGCGAGCTGCGCGACGGTCATCGCCTGACGGCGGTCTCCGGCTCGGACGACAAGTCGGGCGATCACTACGGCAAGACGTCGACGATGGTGTTCGCGAAGAACCTCAGCCGTCCGGCGCTCGACGAGGCGATCCGGCTCGGCCACGCGTACGTGCGCGGCCTCGGGATGCAGAGCCCCACCCTCGACCTGCAGGCGAAGGCCCCGGACGGTGCCACCGGCATGTTCGGCGACACGCTCGTCGCGCCCTCCGCCGAGCTGACCCTGACCGCGAAGGGTGCGGTCGGCAAGCAGCTGACGGTGCGCCGCAACGGCACCGAGGTGCAGCGCGTGCCGATCACCAGCGACCCGTTCGTGCTCACCACCCCGATCCAGAAGGTGTCCGACAGCGGCCCGCTCGGCACGTTCTGGGGGGCCGAGATCCGCGACCTCGACGCGGCGCCCGGTCGCGAGCTGCGCACGGTCATCGCCAACCCGGTGTTCCTGGCCGACCAACCGCGCCCGGCCCCGAAGCTGCCCACGTTCGCGGCGCCGACCGCAGCGGGCGCGACCCCGTCGGCTCCCGGGAGCACACCGCCGCCGGCCAGCACCGTCACGGCCGCCACGACGGGCTCGTCGACCACGGCGGGGATCGTCCTCGGCGTGGTCGCGGTAGCCGGCGCGATCGTGGCCGCGGTCGTCGTGGCGCGGCGCCGTTCGTCCACCTGAGCGGCGACGCCCTCGCCGACCCGGCGCCCCTCTGTGGTCCGTGCCGTCGCAGTGTCCCGGGGAAAAGGCGCCGGGCGGCTGTAACCGCCGCGCGCGCCCGGCGTCCAGGGCGGGACACGGGGGCGGGGGTCGTCTGTCATGCGCGGCTCCCGCCCCCGTCACCTCCCCGTTCTCCGCTCCTGTTCACCCTGTTCTGGGTGAACAGCCGACGCCTGTCGAAGGGCGCGGGCCTCGGGGCGCGGCGCTCGAGCCGCCGGCCGCTCGCCGCTTCAGGGCACGACGTAGCTGACGGTCGGCAGGTCGTTGAAGTCGGTCGGGAACGCGGTGAACGGCTGGTTCGCGGAAGCGGGCACGTCGCTGAAGTACGACCACGGGTTGTGCTTGCGCTGGTAGGAACCGTTCGAGCACTCCGTCGAGCCGGCCGCCGGCAGGTCCTCGGAGTAGCCGACGAAGGTCTTGCCCGCGGCGAGCAGCTCGCCGCCGATGCTCGGTGCGGCGTACGGCGACCCGGGGGCAGGGCACGCGTCGTTGGTGACGCCCTGCGTCGAACCCGAGAACATGGCGAGGTAGTTGGGCAGGCTCGGGTGCGTGACCGCGGACCAGTCCGTGAAGTTGGCGCCGCTGGCCGCCATCCCGTTCATGTACGGCGCCGCGGCGTTGCCGATGATCTGCGTGTCGGAGTGGTTCTCCTCGATCACGATCACGATGTGGGCCGGCGACGGCTTTCCGGTCGCACCCGCCAGGTAGGCTCTGGGCTCCAACGAGGAGACCCGTCCATGACCGCATCCACGTCGCCCCACGACGAGCGTTCGATCGTCGTTCAGACCGTCGATCTGCTGGCGCGAGTTGCAGAGAGCTCTCTGGCAGCGGGAAGCCGCACCTTCGGACGTGCAGAGCTCTACGTGCACGCCTGGCGCGCCGGTCGCGATCACGACACCCGGATGTGGGCGGCAGAGGTGCGGCGGCGTGCCGTCGACGGTTTGTCGTCCGACGACGAGGTCGACGCCGACATCCTCCGCAAGTACATCGACGACGCTCGCTCTGGTCACTGAGCCAGGTGCCGTGGACCATCGTCGGGCGCGAGGTCATCGACGCGTGGGTTCAGCAGGAGCCGGACGATGAGATCCGCATCGCGGTGCTCACCTGGATCCTCGGGTTCGTCGACGGTCCAGGTTTCGCCGACGCCGTGCCCTCGCTGACCCAGGCTGATCTGTTCGTGGCTCGCGTCCCCGGTACGTCCGTGATCGTGACGTTCCTCCGGTTGGCTCTGCTGGATCCGCCGGCCGTGGCGATTCGCGCCATCGACTGAACGTCAGCGCTGGCTGGCGCAGCGGCTGGCGATGTCGACGAGCGTTCGTTGCTCCTCGTCGGTGGGGTTCGCGAACGTCGAGAGGTCGATGCCTTCGGCGACGAGGCCGTCGACGATGCAGTCGGCCTGCGCGGGCGGCACGCCCGACTTCCGCAGCTCCTCCTTCAGCCGTTCCGGCGTGATCTCGAAGCTGTCGAGCGGGTCGTTCGCCGGCGCCCGGGTGGTGGTCGTGAGCCGGGGCCGGGTGGTCGTCGTCGTCGTCGTGGTGGTCGTGGTCGAGGGCTTGGTGGTGGCCTTGGTCGTGGCTGGCGCCGCCTGCACCTGGGATGCGGGCGCGGAACGCACGATGAGCACGCCGACGACGAGCAGCGCGAGGAGCACGGCGGCCCCGCATGCCGCGTAGAGCCCGGCGCTCGCCACGCGCGCTGGCGGTTCCGTGGGAGCCGACGTGGCCGCGACAGCGAAGGCCCCGCACTGCGAGCACAGCTGGTAGCCCGCGGGGAGCGGGTGCCCGTTGGCGCACAGCCGCACCGCCGGGGCCCCGCACGTCGCGCAGCGCGTGGCCCCGGGCGCGAGCGCATGCCCGTTCGCGCACGTCATCCCGCGACCCGCTCGTCGGTCTGCTCGTCGCCCTCGGCCCAACGCACCCGCCGAGGGTACCGGCCCCGTGGCTCGGCGACGTGGGCGCGTTGCCTTGGGCTCACCTGGTCTCGGGCGCGACGGTGGCCAGGTCACGCTCCACCTCGGTGCCCCCGAACCGCGGGTCGACAACGATCGCGTCGACGTCGTCGGCCAGCTCGCGGCACGCGCCGCTCGGTGCGCGGCGGCCTTGGCGCCTGCGGCGCGCGCCGGGGGAGCCGCGGTCAGTCGGGCGAGACCGAGCGGTACAGCATCGGGGCGCGGCCCGGGCGCTTGCTCGAGGTGTCCCGGCCCACCTCCTCGACGAGCTTGTCGTCGAGCAGCCGCTTCAGCGCGTTGCGGGCCGATTGCGTGTCGCGCTGGAGGACGTCGGCGAGGTCGCTGAGCTTCCAGTCACCCGTCAGCGCGGCGACCGCGGGCACCACCTCGCCGTCGTAGTCGAGGCGCGACCTCGTCGTGCGCGTCCGCGAGGCTCCCGTGCGGCTGCTGGACGAGCGCGCGCGACCCGAGCCCGAGAAGCCCGCGGCGGCGAGCACGTGGTTCGGGACGCCGAGCGCGAGGAAGTCGTCGGCCGTGATGCCCTCGGCCTCGGCCCACTCCTTGGCGTGGGCGGTGAAGGCGGCCTCGATCGCCGCGCCGTCGACCTGCTTGGCGCGCCGCAGCGCCGCCGTGGCCTTGAGCTTGTCGATCGGGTCCTCGGCGGCGGCGAGCGCCTGCTCGGCCCGCTCGATCGCGTCGGCGTCGCGCATCCCCCCGGGATCGGACAGGTACGACAGGTAGAGCCGGACGGCTCCTTCGGCGTTCGGTTCGCTCTCGTCGCTCACGGCTCTTCCTCTGGTGGTCGTGGCCAGGGCGGCCAGCTTGGGCGCGTCCGCCATGGCCTTGGCATTGTCCCGCGTTCGTCGGCGCTGGTCGGTGCTCGGCGCGGCGGCGCTCGCGACGCCTTCGAGCTTCGGGAGATCCGCACAGTCGCTCAGGCGGGGATCGCCTCGGCGGTGGTCAGGCGACTCGTCGCCCGGCACCTCGAGGCCGCCCTCGCGCAGCTGCGCGGCGAACCGCGCAAGACCCTCTTGATCTGAGGGCACCGTCGGCGCCGTGACGCGGGTGGCGCCATCGGGTGACACCAGCAGCCGGTGGCCGCTGGGTTGGCGTTGCACCCGCCAATCCGCGTCACGCGCCCGGGCGATCAGCGCTTCGAGCTCGTTCGGGGCGGTCACGGCGTCACCGTACTGTGCAGGCTCCGAATCCCGGCGGGGCGGAGGCACCATCGCTCGCGGCGACGCGGGCAGCGATCGGCTCGGCGGCGTCAGCACTCCGGCGCCGGGCCACCGGGCGCCGGCGGGCCCTCGCCCGCGGGGTACCCCGATGTGAAGCGGGTGTCGAGGCGGAAGACCTTCGCCCACGCGAAGGCCTTGGGCACCGCGCTGACCAGCCAACGGTCGTCGCCGTCGACGCTCTCACCGTGCGTGTAGCAGATCGCGACGAACACCGATCCCGGTGCGTCGTCGTACTGCACCGGCGCGCCCCGGTTCGGCGCGTCGCGGACCTTGTAGCCGTCGGTGGCGAGGAAGCCCCCCGAACCGACCGTGTCCATGCAGCCGGCGGCGGCCGTGCACCACGCGTCAGGGCGGGTGAGCGGGCTCATCTCGGTGTTGCCCGAGACCGGGTCGTAGGTCGCGTGGGCGGGGATCGACCCGGGCGCCATCATGGCGTCGTCGGGGAACCGCTCGAGGTAGTTGGCGCGGACGCGATCACCGTCCTCTGCGACGCCGGTGACGTTGCCGCGGTCGGCGAAGACGCCGGACTGGCGGATCTGGCCGGCCTCGTCGAGCACGATGATCTGCTGGGCCGTGCCGCCCGCGCCGGCCCCGATGTCGACGATCCCCTCGGCCGGCCAGCGGGTGCCGCGCTGGGCCAGGCTCACGTAGGCGGTCATCCGCAGGGTGGGATCCGACGGGGAGGTGGCGCTGCCCTCGCCGTCGACGAGCTGGATGCGCAACCCGTCCGTCGTGGTCACCACGCCGTTCTTCAACGTGGCGACCGGGTCGGGCGGCGGCGCGGTGGGCGGGGGCGGCGCGGTGGTCACCGTGGTCGGCGCCGCGGTCGTCGTGGTGGTCGGTGCCGTCGTGGTCGTGGTCGTGCTCGGTCGCGTCGCGCCGGTGGTCGTGGTGCCGAACACCTCGGGGCCGGTCGTTGCCGTGTCCGTCGTCTTGGGTCGCGCGGCGATGATCACGACGACGCTGACGATGATGACGACCAGCGCCGCCGCGCCGACGCCGATGAGCACCCACCACAACGGCTTGAGCGAACCGGATGCCGGTGCCGCCGCTGGTGCCGCCGCGGGCGCCGGCGCCGTCACGGCGACGGGGGTGCCGCACGCCGGGCAGAAGGTCGCGTCGGGCCGCAACGCGGAACCGCAGTGCCGGCACGGTGGCGGCGCCGCGGCGACGGGCGTGCCACATGCCGCACAGAAGTGATCGCCGGGGACGAGGGCGGCGCCGCAGCGTGCGCAGTGGTGCATGGAACGCGCCCTTTCACGGTGGCCCGGTGCGACGGGACGAACGATGGCGGCGCCGCGCCGGCACCGACCCCGGCATCGTAGGAGCCGCGCGGCACGGCGGCGCAGGTGGCCGGTTCGAGGACCCGGGGGCCGGGACCACTCGCCGCACCTCGACACGGTTCGCAGCGCCAGCTCGCCGATCCGGTCGACGGCTTCCACCAGTTGTGGACGTTCGCGGCGACGACCGCGCTGGTCTCGGGGGTGATCGGATCGTTCATCCCTCGTCCGACGCGGAGCGAGGCGACCGACGCCGCCGATCTCGCGCCCGAGATCATCGCCGTCGAGGCCGACGTGCTGCCGCTCGGGATCGATCCCTGAGCGACGTCAGCCGGTGAAGCGCGGGTCCACGACGACGACGTCGGCGGGGGCGGCCGTCCCGGTGGGCGCCGTCGTCGAGGTGCTGGTGGTCGTCGTGGTCGTGGGACGCGTCTGCGGCGCCGCCACCGGGACGGGCTCGCCCAGCCCCACGAACGCCACGACCTGGTAGCCCCCGGGGTTCGTCTGCACCGGGATGTCCTTCCAGTTGTTCGTGACCCACACGTTTCCGGACGGATCCACGACCACCCCGGTGTTGCGGACGAACCCGTCGAAGCCGTAGCCGCTGTCCGGCGAGATCGCCGCGCCGGTCGTCGTGCCCGGGCGGCACCCCTTGGCCGGGACGCCGCAGATCTGCGTGAGCCGGCGCCCGGCGAAGTTCGCGACCCACAGGTTGCCGTTGCCGTCCACCGTGTTGCCCCAGGGGATGGTCAGCCCGCCACCGGTGAAGGTGCCGGCCACGGTGCCGTCGGGGCCGAGCAGCGTCACCGAGCCGCCGCGGCCCTCGGGCCGGATGACGCCCGGGCACGGGATGTCGACCACGGCGGAGTTGGCCACCCACACGTGCCCGGTGCTGTCCGCCGTGACGCCCATGGGTCGATCGAACGCGCCCGAGATGGGCGCGCCCTTCGGCGTGCCGTCGCTGTTGATCATGGCGACGTTGGAGCTCTCGATGCCGGTGACGAAGGCCGTCCCGTCGGGCGTGAACGCGATGTCGAACGGCTTCGTGAGCCCGAGGTTCGTGATCTGCTGCGCTTGGGAGGGGTCTCCGTCGGGGATCCGCGTGACGGAGTTGTTCCCGCAGTTCGCCAGCCAGATGCCGCCGTTCTGGTCGGACACCGTGCCCTGCGGCCACGAGATGCCGCCGACCACCCAACCCTGGCTCGGCGAGACGGGGGTGCCGTCCAGGGTGAACTGCGAGACGCTGTTGTGCGGCGGCTCGTTCGTGCACCCCGGGGCCGCGAACCCGTAGTTGCCGACCCACACCGATCCGAAGGGGTCGACGGTGACGCCGAAGCCGGCGCCGCTCAGCCCCCCACCGGTGTAGGGCGAGCCGCTGGTGTACCGCCCGTCCGGCGCGAACTTCAACAGCTGGTTGCTGCCGCACACGGGCGCGAACGGGTCCGGGCTGTACTGGTAGTTGTTGGCCACCCACAGGTTGCCTTCGTGGTCCACGGCGAAGTTGCCCGGGCCGTCCATCGACGCCCCGTCGCCGACGAAGCGCAGCGCCAGCGTCCACGCGTCAGGGGCCGTGGCTCGCGCCGGTTGGTTCGTCATCGGTGGCTTGTTCGCGACCTGGACGAACAGCTCGGCGGCGTTGTGCCAGGGGTCGCGGGCGATGTTCACCAGCGCCTGGAACGTGTTCGTCGGGGTGGCGCCCGCGGGCGTCGCGGCCAGCGAGAGGAACGTGGAGCACACGGCGTCGCTCGGCTGGCAAGCCGCCACCATGTTCGCCAGCGTGTTGAAGGTGCGCAGCGTCTCGGTCTCGGCACCGTTCGGCGGGCTGGCCAGCACCGAGCCGATCTCGCCCGTCGCGGGGTCCGCGAGGTTGTGCACCATGCCGACGGCGTTCGGGAGCCCGGGCACCGGGCCGCGGATCGCGATGCCGAAGGCGAAGCGGGCCATGCCGAACGCGGCGGCGACGGTCGTCCGCTCGTTCACGACGACCGACGGGGGCGCTGTCGGGCCGAGCACGCTGACCAGGACGACCGGGCTCTGGCTCGACGCCACCATGAGGTACAGGACGCTGGTGCTCTGCGAGGGTGGCGTGTAGGTGAGGGAGAACGACCCGTCGGCGGCGGACGTCGCCGCCGCCAGGAAGGTCGGGGTGCCGCCGCCCGGATCGGTGGCGAACAGGTTGATGCCGGGCGTCGCGACGGGCGTGCCGGCGAGCGTGACGGTGCCGGTCAGCGTGGCGCCCGCAGCGCGAGCCGGAGCGGTGGCGAGCACGAGCGTCGACAGCACGAGCACCAGCACGCCGGCCACCGAGCCGGCGATCCTGCGGGACGACCCTCTGCGAGAACGGACCATCGTGCGCCTCCTCTGCACGGCCGGCGAGCCACCGCCATGCCGGAGCCGCACCCTACGCTCTGACCGATCGGGACAGCGGCGTCAGCCGAGCGCCGCGACCGCGTCGATCTCGACGAGCTGGTTCGGATAGCCCAGCAGGGTGACGCCGAGCAGGGTGCTCGGCGGGCGGTGCGGTGCCAGGGCGTCGGCGACGGCGGTCCACGCCGCGACGAGGTCCTCCCGGGTGCCGACCACGTAGATCGTCGTGCGCACGAGGTGCTGCGGCCCGGCGCCGTGCGCCCCGAGCACGACGAGCAGGTTGGCCAGCGCGGCGCGCGCCTGACCGGCATGGTCGTTCGCGGCGACGACGTTGCCGTCGCCGTCGATCGGGCAGGCGCCTGCCGTGAACAACGTGGCCCCCGCCGGCGCGACGGCGGCGTAGTCGTAGGGCGCACCGTCGAAGAGCGGTGCGTAGCTCGGCGTCCGAGAGGTCATCGCTGCATCGTGCCCCATCGCGACGGCAATGGCGACGGCGACGTTCAGATGAAGGGAAGCGGCGGCGCGCGCCGGGCTCCCACCCGAGCGCCACGCCGGATGCTCAAGGCGCCGATGGGCGCTGGCGGGCCAGGAACGCCTGGAGGTCGGCGTCCAGGGCGCGCAGGAAGTCGCGACCGTACGGACCGTCTTCGAGATCGTCGACGAGGCGCACCGGCAGGTCCTGCGCGTAGCTCGTCGACCACGACGCCGAAGCGAGCGCGATCGTCGCCACCGTGTCGGTGTCGCCCGACCACGCCACGCACCGCCGCAGCAGCTCGCGCAAGGACGTGCACTCGGCGACGGCGGTCAAGGCCGCCCGCACGCAGGGGATGCCGTCGATGCTGACGCGTCCGCGCCACGGCGTGCGCCAATCGCCGGGCACGTGCTCGGCGACGAACGCCGGGAGGGTGGCGGGGGACCCGAGCCCATGCGCGCTGTGGTGGACCATGAGCGCAGCCGCCTGCGCAGATGCCACTCCCCCCGCCGTGTCGTGGGTGAGGCGGGCCTGCACCGCGGCGCGGGCGAGGACCTCGTCGACCGAGCCGACGAGGCCGATGGGCCCGGCGCGCATCGCGGCTCCGCTGCGCTCGCTGGTCGGCCGGATCCGCGCGAGGAAGTCGGCGCCGTCGCGAACACCCGCCAGGAAGTGGTGGAAGCGCGCTGCGTACCCCGTCCGCGCGTCGCGCTTGAAGGCACGGACGAAGCTCTCGGCCAGCACCTCGGGCGTCCACTCGTCGCCGGCGACGAGGACCTCCGCGACGGCGATGCTCATCTGCGTGTCGTCCGTGTAGCGGCCGGCACGGCTGACGCTCAGGGGCTGGCGGTGGTAGCGCTCGACGCGGTTGCACGCTCGGACGTGCGGGCGGGTGCGGAACTCGAAGCCCGCGCCGTACGCATCACCGATGGCCAGCTCGAGCATCACGTCGCGGCCGCCAGTCGCGCGCGTGCTTCCATGAGCGCGAACCCGAGCAGGTTCTCGCCCCGCCATCGGGTGGCGTCGGTCGCCCGCTCGTTCCGTGCCCCGAGACCGATGCCCCAGATGCGGTCGCGCGGGCTGGCCTCGACGAGCACGCGCTCGCCCGTGGCCAGGAGGTGGTCGCCGAGGTCGCGGTGCTGACCGAACTTGGCGACGTTGCCCGCCACCACGATGGCGAATCGCGCTCGGATCCACGTCGCGTCGTCGAAGCCCTGCACGAGACGTCCGGCGGCCTTGGCTTGCGCCGGGTGCTCGGCGGCGATCGCCGCCTGTTCGGCGTCGGGGTCGCCGAACAAGCGAGCCTTCTCGGCCATCATCCAATGCTCGGCGGTCGCGTACGTGATGCCGTCGACGGCGAAGGGCGCCGGCCACCACTGGCTGAACACGTGCGGGCCGATGCTGCCGTCGGCGGGCGCGGTGTGGCCCCAGAAGAACAACCACTTCACGCGCACGCCCGCTGCTTGTGCCGCCACGAGGGACTGGCGGTCACGGATGGGCGGCGGCCCGCTGGGCTCGCTCATCGCGTGCTCATCGGGCGCTCTTCGTGCGACCGCTCGCCGTCTCGGCGCTCATGGCTGTCTCCTTCGCCTTGACCGTGCCTCTTGTCTTGGCCGTGCCCTTGGCCTTGGCCGTGCCTTTGGCCTTGGCCGTGCCTTTGGCCTTGGCCGTGCCCTTGGCCTTGGCCGTGCCCTTCTCCTTGGTGCCGGCCCTCGCGTTCGGCGTCGGGCGGTCGAGGGGCGTCGCCCCGTCGGGGCGCAGCATCGCCGGGTGCAGGAGCGAGCCGTCGCCGCGGCGGTACAGCTCGGTCCACCCGCGCCCGGTGGCGCGCTCATCTCCCGTCGGCACGACGAGGCCCGGCGTCGATAGGACCTTGCGCCGGAAGTTCGCCGGGTGCAGCGGCACCCCCCACACGGCCTCGTACACGCGCCGCAGGTCGGCGATGGTGAACGGCTCCTCGACGAAGGCCGTGGCGAGGCTGGTGTACTCGAGCTTCGAGCGGGCGCGCTCGACACCGTCCGCCACGATCTGATCGTGGTCGAACGCGAGCCTCGGCGCGTGGGTGGAGCCGAGGTCCGCGATCGGCCAGAACCGGGCTTCGGCGGCGTCGGTGCCGGCCAGGGGGCGTGGAAGATCCGGCATCATGGCCAGGTACGCGACGGTCACGACGCGCATGCGGGGATCGCGATCGGGCGCGCCGTAGGTGCGCAGCTGCTCGACGTGCGCCGCGGTCGCCGTCACCCCCGTCTCCTCGGCGAGCTCGCGGAGGGCGGCACCGTCGAGATCCTCGCGGGCCGTGGCGAAGCCGCCGGGCAGTGCCCACGCGCCTTTGGCCGGGTGGGCGCCGCGACGGACGAGGAGCACGCACAGCTGTCCCTGCCGGATCGTGAGCACGACGATGTCGACCGTGACGGCGACAGGGTCGAACGCCCGCGGGTCGTACGTCGCGAGGAACGCCTCTTCGTCGTCCGGTTCCGTTGACGGGACGGCCGTACCGTTCGGCGGATCGTCGGCGGCAGCCATGTGCACATCATGACTCAGGATGAGTTGCATAACAACTCCAAGTGAGTCATGATCGTGCGGTGCTCGCCGACGACCCTGCGTCTCGCCTGCGTCGTGCGCTCGTCGCCCTCGAAGGGCTGGCGGTGGGCGACGCCCTCGCGTCGCAGTACTTCGTGCCCGGGCCGTGGAAGATCGAGGACCGGACGTTGCCCGCGAGCCCGTGGCTGTGGACGGACGACACCCAGACGTCGTGCTCGTTGGTCGCGAACCTCGCACGCCACGGCACCATCGTGCAGGACGACCTGGCCGTGTCGTTGGCCGAGCAGTTCGACCCCAACCGGGGTTACGGGGTCGGCATGCACGTGCTCTTCCACCAGATCCTCGACGGCGCCGATTGGTCGGTGGCCACGACCGAGCTCTTCAACGGCAGCGGCTCGTTCGGCAACGGGGCGGCGATGCGCGTGGCGCCCGTCGGGGCGTACTTCGCCGATGACCCTGCGGCGGTGATCGAACAGGCGGCGCGCTCCGCCGTCGTCACCCATGCCCACGTCGATGCGGTGGCCGGGGCGACGGCGGTGGCCATCGCGACCTCCATCGCGGCGCGCTCGATCGGAGCCCCGGCGCCTTCGGCCCCCGACTTCATCGACGAGGTGCTTCGTGGCACACCGGCGGGACGGGTGCGGGCCGGTCTCGAACGGGCGCGCGCCCTCGCTCGTCACGATGACGTCGAGCTCGCGGCCTACCAACTGGGCAACGGAAGCCAGGTCACGGCCCACGACACGGTCCCGTTCGTCATCTGGTCGGCGGCGCGGCGTCCGGACGACTTCGAGGAAGCGATCTGGCGCACGATCGAAGGCGGCGGCGATGTGGACACGACCTGCGCCATGGTCGGAGGGATCGTCGCCTCGCGCGTCGGGCTCGCCGGCATCCCCGCGTCGTGGCTCGCGGCACGCGAGCCGCTGCCCGAGTGGATGGGCGCTAG
>CAYUOL010000174.1:0-13413 GCA_964446345.1 uncultured Iamiaceae bacterium
GTGACTTCTCTGGAGTGCGGACCCGCCACGCGACAGCGTGGTGACGAGCTTTGATCCGATTCTGTAGGTGTCGGATCAACGATGCTGCGAACCGGCGGGCGCGTTGACTGGGTGTCGCGCATCGTTCCTTCCGGCACCCCCAGCGTCATGTGGCGGGCAGGAGCATCCGGCGGCTGGTGCTGCGCATCCAGTTCTCGATCTTGTCGAGGGGCCAGCCGTGCTTGTCGCGCAGCATCAGCGCGAATTGGACGTCGGTGATCGCCGCGAGCGTTTCCGCCGCCTCCGCGGGGGTGAGGCTCGAATCGAGCGCACCAAGCCGGCTGAGGAGGCCGGCGATCTGGGTGGCGCCGGCGAGGTGGCGTTGGTGGCCCTCGGTGAGGGCGACAGCGAGGTCGGGTTCGTCAGCGGCTCCGGTGACGAGGGCGTGCACGATGTCGCCGGAGTACTCGAGGATGGCGCGGGTGATGCGGCTGCTGGTCTCGACGACTTCGATCGGGTCGGTGGACTGCGCGGCGGCGATGGCGATGGCGGCTATGCCCGCTTCGGTGTCGATGAGGTCGTTGAGCGCTGCGACGAGTTGTCGTTTGGTGCCGACGCTGTCATAGACGGTCTGGGAGGAGACCCCGGCGGCTTCAGCGACGTGGCGGATGGTGGTGCGTTTGTAGCCACGCTCGGCGAACAGCCGTCGGGCGGCGTGCAGGATCTCGTCGCGGGTCTGCTGGGCCTGCCGTTCGCGACGGCTCGGCGGGTTCGTGGCCACAACCCGGTTCTACCACTTGACTATTGTCCTGATCACTTGATAGTAATTCAAGTCATTAGACCACTGTTCAAGTTCGGAGGGGCCATGGCCGCCACCCAAACCACGCCGTCAGGTCGATTCGACGATCTCGGCAGCCCGTCGATCGAGCGATCGGACCTCTCAGCCCGCCTCGCCGGGTTCGGCGCGATCGCCTTCGTCGCGGTCGTCGTCATCCAGAACCTGATCCGCGGTGCGACCGCCCCGCAGAACGACGCCGCCACCGCCGACGTCGTGCGCTACTACACCGACCATCGCGACATCAGCGTGGTGCTGTCGGTCACCTTCGTGGTCAGCGGCATCGCGCTCGCCCTCTTCCTCGGCGGCGCGATGCGTCGATTGGCCACCGGGCCCGGCCGCGGGTGGGCCTACACCGGTTTCGCCGGCGCAGTCGCCATCATGATGTTGTTCGCCTCGATGGTGGCCGCCGAGGGCGCCCTGAGCGTGCTCGGCACCCGCCCTGATCCGAGCCCCTCGGCCATCGACGCGCTCTGGGCCCTGCACAACAGCATGTTCACCGTGTTGTTCCTCGCCATCGGCATCGCCCTGCTCGGCCTCGGCCGCGCCGGCGTTGCCAGCGGTGTAACCCCCCGGGCGTTCACCTGGATCGCCCCGATCGGCCTCGGCTTGCTCGCCATCGCGGCCGCCGCCGGACCGTTCATCGCCGCCGGACAAGCCATGCCCATGTTCGCGCTCGGCGGCCTCGGATTCCTCGCCTGGCTCGCCTACCTCGCCACCACCGGCGCCCGGCTCATCCGGCGCTGACCTCGTCGCACACAACGATGACGACCAGACCAGCGGTCGTCACCGTTCAGCCGCCTCCTCGCCTCGCCTTGACGACACGGCTGAGGCCGCTTGCAGAAGGTGGCGTCGTTGGAGCCGGCAACGGCGCCCGGCAGAGGCAGAGTGACTTGCTTTTCGCCAGTGACTCTGTGAATGTGGCCGGATGAGCAGATCGCATCGCCGCGAGGTGATCTCGGACCGCGCGAGTGCCGGTGCCAACTCCTGTTCACTGCTGAGGGCCGTCTCCATGGTCGGCGACTTCTGGACGCTCGGCATCCTGCGCTGCACGCTGTTCGGTCTGCGCCGCTTCGGCGAGTTCGAGCGAGAGCTCGGCATCGCCAGCAACGTGCTCACGCAGCGACTGGCCGGCCTGACCGACGCCGGGCTCCTGCAACGAACCACCTATCAGGACAACCCGGCGCGTTACGAGTACACGCTCAGCCCGTCCGGCCGAGAGCTCGTACCGGCGCTGCTCTTGCTCAAGGCGTGGGGCGACCGCCACCTGCAGCCCGACGGCGCGTGGACGTCGCTGCGCCACCGCGGCTGCACGAACCCGCTCGTGGTCGACGCCCGCTGTCCGGACTGCGGCGAGGTGCTCGACCTCGACGACATCGAAGCCCTCGCCCTACGACCACTCCCGACCTGAACCACACCCCAAGAGCAGGACCGTCGACGCCACACAGGAGGACCGATGACGACAACCGCCGAACGAGACCACGCAGCCATCGAACGCGAAGCGCGCAAAGCCGTCAAGCTCGATCGCGGACCGTTCCGGAAGCTCTCCTGCCGCATGCACGCCCGCATGTACCGCCTCACCGGCGGCCGGATCGGCGGCCAACTCGATTCCGCGAGTGGCGTCCGCCCGATCCTCCTGCTCGAGACCACTGGGCGAAAGTCGGGGCGCAAGCGTTCCACGCCACTCGTGTACCTGCTCGACGGCGAAACGTGGGTCGTCGCTGGCGCGAACGCCGGGCGCGACACCGACCCGGCCTGGGTGCTCAACCTCCGCGCTGACCCCCACGCCACGATCACCGTCGGCCGCGACGTGATCGACGTCGCCGCCGCGGAACTCGACCTGGCCGAAGCGCAAACGATGTGGCCAGCGTTGAACGCCATGAACGCGCAGTATCAGGAGTACCAGAAGCTCACCGACCGGACCGTGCCCGTCATCCGCTTCCACCGGAACTGAGCTGAGGTCCAGACCTTCAGCATCGGTCAGGCTCCGCATCGGCACAACCCTCGCCCTGGCCCCAACTCGGACCGAGCGACCTCGTGTTCACCAGCATCCCCGGGCCACAACATGTGGCGCGACGCCCGACTCGCCGCGTTCACCGACCAGCGGACAACCCGTGTCGTCGGATGGCATGCCGAGCCCGCCGGCGAGGCACTCGTCAGGTGCTGACCATCGTGTTGTGAAGCGCGGTGATCTTCCACCCGCCGCCCGCCTCGAGGGCCACGATCGACAGCAGGGCCCGACCCTCTGGAAAGGCCCCGGTCGTCGAGGTCATCGTCGCCTTGGCATGCGCGAGGATGCAACCAGGTCTGAGCTCTCGCGCGTCGGCCACCTCGTAGTGGACGCTGGTGCCCTTGAACTTCGTTCCGAGGATCATCACGTGGCTGGAGGCCACCTCGTCGTGTCCGTGGTGGTGGAACCCACGCGTATCGATGAAGTCCGCGTCGGCGGAGAACGGCTCGGCGAACGCGTCGCCGTTCCCGGCGTTCCAGCCCCTCTCCAGCTGGCCGAACAGCTCGGCCGCGATGGTGGTCGGGTCGGTGCTCATGCTGTTGCTCCTGTGGTGTTCATCGTGTTGCATCGGGTGGCCGAACGAAGGTGTCGGTGAACATCTGCAGCAGCCGATCGCCGAGGTCCTCGACGCTCCAGCCGTGGCGGTCCATCAGCTCGAGAGCGAATGACGCCGAGGTGCAGGCCGAGATCAGATCGGCTGCCGTGACGACGGTCCACGGCTCCGCGAGCCGGCCTTCCGCGGCCAAACGAGTGGCCACGTGCTGGGCGTGCTGGTGACGCCCCGTGGCGCGCGTTCCGAACGACTTCTCCAAGTCGGGGTCGCGCGCCCGCTCGACGTCGATCGCGACGTGCAAGGCGCGGACCGGCGCCATGAAGTCGATGTAGAAACGAACCAGCTCTCCGAGCGCGTCGATCGCTGTCGGCGCCAAGAGCATCGGCTGAGCCATCTCCTCGTACCCGACACGCTGCTTGTACGACTCAACGACGGCGACGAGGAGCTCGGCCCGGTTCGCGAAGTGTGCGTAGACCGTCGGCCGGCTCACCCCGGCCCGTTTGGCGACCTGCTCGAGCCCGAAGTCGCCGCTCCCGCGCTCGACGAGAAGCGCCCAGGTGGCGTCCAGGATGGCCGTGCGGGTATCGAGTTTCGCCGCCGTTGCCACTACATCATGTTAAGCAAAATCTTACATGCTGTCAACCAGAGTCGTGGGGCGGTCACTCCGCGAAGCTGGAACTGGAGGCTGACGCAGAGCGGATCGCCGTTGCGCTCACGTCACCGGCTCCGTACAATTGTCCGGTATGGGTGTGAAGTCGGAACGCGTCGAGGCCCGGGTATCGGCCGATCAACGGCATCGCATCGAGCAAGCCGCCCTGTTCGCGGGCGAGTCGATGTCGTCGTTCATGGTCAACGCCGCGGTCGAGCGCGCTGACGAGGTGATCGCCGCCCAGACCTCCACCGTGGTCCCCGCCAAGTACTTCGACGCGCTGCTCGCCGCGCTCGACGAACCACCCCAACCGTCGCCGAACCTCGCCGCCGCAGCCAAGCGCGCCCGCCGGCAACGGCGGATCGTGCAACGGTGACCTTCCGGCTCGAGCCACTCGCCGACCACCACGACCTCACCGAGTTCACCTGCGGGAACCCCGAGCTCGACGACTGGCTCACCCACCACGCCCGCACCGCCACCGGGCAAGGCACCCGCACCTACCTCGTCGTCGATGTAGACGAGCGAGTCGCGGCCTACTTCTCCGTCGCGCCCCACACGATCGAACGCGACCACCTCTCGAAGAAGTCCGGCCGAGGCGCGCCCCAGCACACCCCGACGATCCTGCTCGCCAAGCTCGCGCTCGCCGAGCACCTCCACGGCCAACACCTCGGCAGCGAGCTGCTCATCACCGCGCTCGACACGATCGTCGAAGCAGCCCGGCGCGCCGGCGGAAAGTTCGTCGTCGTCGACGCCATCGACAGTGACGCCGCCGCGTTCTACCGCCACCACGAGTTCGAACCCATGCCGGCCAACCCTCACCGATTCACCCGCAAGCTGTCCACGATCGCCAAGGCCATCGGCAAGCCCTGGCCGTGAGCGACAGCGTTCACAGCTCGAAAAGCTGAGAACGCAACCGCAGCCGTGCGAGTCTGCGGAATGCCGCGACGGCCTGACCGTCGTGGTCCGCGGTTGACCGCGGTCGTCCGAATCGTCGCGGCCCACGCGCGGCCAGAGCCCCTCGAATGGGCGCGAAACCGCAGGTCACAGGCCTGGGAACGTAAGCTTCCCAAGCTGAGAACGCGGGTTCGATTCCCGTCACCCGCTCTCGTGTGAAGGTCCAGGTCAGCCGGCGTTTCCGGCGCCTGGGCCTTCGTCGTTCGAGGGCTTGAAACGGCCGACGTGACCTTGGCGTGACCCTACGAATCGGTCGAGGCCGACGGCCCATCGCCCCCATCGACGGTCGGCGCGTCAGCACCGAAGTTCCAGCTGTCGGGGAGAGGCGTGTCGCAGGCTCCGCATGCGTAGTAGTCGTCCTTGACGAGGTTGCGCTCGCCGCACCCAGGGCACCGTCGGAACTCGAAGGCGCTCGTGAAGCCACCCGGGTGCTCGATGCCTGGAAGCGAGAGCGCGTGATCGACCGCGTCGAAGCACGACGACTCGGGGCAGTAGCCCGCTGATTGGTTGCTCACCTCGCTGACTCGCCAACGGCCGTCGTCGTCCCGCTCGAAGCTGATCTCGCCGGCGGCCTCGACCGGTCCGTGGCCAGCGCAAGCCACGTGCTCGCTCCTCCGCGCGGCGACGCGCAGCACACCGTCGACGACGACGTAGGTGAACGGCTCTTCGACCTCATCGATGCGCTCAGAGAGGAACTCGTCGAGATCGCGCCTCCGCATGATCTGCCTACCTGGTGGCGTCGTGGCCGCCGCCTCAGCACCATCGCCGACGTACTGGTACTTCCGCCGCGACCATGACCGGCGGAGGAGGTCGACTCGCGCTCGTTCGGTGGCTTCGTCGGCCAGGCGCTGGGTCTCGGACAAGGCGGAGTCGGTCCAGACGCCGTCGACGCACGAGCAGCGTGCCTCGGTCCGGTGGTCCGACGGGCACCAGCCGGTGATCGCGAAGGAGGCGGGAAGCTCGAGGTCGTCGAGTGCGCCGGCGGGACGAACCTCGGATGCGGATTCTGGTGGGAGCCCCTCAACGGGACGACGCTGCCCCTGGATCCATCGGACGAGCACGTTCGGACCGTCCTTGCCCTGCCACAGGCGGATCAACTGCCCGCACCAGGGACAGTCGATCGCCGGCACCGGCTCGTAGTCGTCGAACATGCCCACGCCGACAGTGTGGTCGCAGGGACCACGAGGCTCGTTGTGTTTGAAGGCACCTATCACGGCGCGACCGCTGTGGCACCCGGTCGACCTGTTTGCCGCGTGGCACGATGAAGGCTTGATCGATCGCTCCGGCCAGTGGTGGAAGGGTGAGGACTTCGGCGACCTGACCCAGTACCTCAACGAGTTCACCGCCGAGAACTACCCGGCCGATCGAATCGGCCGCTCTGTCTGTGGGGCATGCGGGGGAACCGGCTTCCGCCTGTCGTTCGACGACGAAGAGGGCGGTGCGCAGCGCACATGCGTCGCGTGTGGCGCTTCCGCGTTCCTCGGTGACAGTGAGGAGTACTGGGACGATGCGGAACCGGACGATGCGGAGTGTCCGTGCGGCGGTGAGCAGTTCGAGGTCGGGGTGGCCTTCTCCCTGCGGGACGACGGCGACGTGAGGTGGATCACGGTCGGCGGGCGCTGTGTCGCCTGCGGAGTCCTCGGCGTCTACACCGACTGGAAGATCGACTACAGCCCGACCGGCCATCTCTTCGCGGCGGTGTGACCTCGAACCCACAAGGCCGGAAGCCGCGTGGAGGTCAGGAAGTCAGCGCTCGAATCGATTGTCGATAAGCAACACTGGCGCCATGGTCGAGGGCTTGCATCGCACGGACGTGCCCTACGTTTGGCCATCCTCGCTGGCCTTCGGTGCGATGGTTCGGCGGTCCGTGTACCTCGACTTGAACCACTGGATCGGCCTGGCCAAGGCCGCCGTCGGTCATCGTGATGGCGGTCGATACATACCGCTGCTTCATGCCAGCCGTGTCGCGCTCGCGAACGGCGCGGTGGTCTTCCCGCTCTCGGGCCAGCACTACATGGAGATGAGCGGCATTCGCGACCCTCGCCAGCGCGAGGACGTTGCGAGGGTGATGATGGAGCTCTCCGAGTTTCGGACTCTGCTGTGCCGGGCGCTCGTGATGAGGCTCGAACTCGAGTCGATCCTTGATGCTCGAGTCGGGGGACGGGCTGTCCCGTACGCGTCGCTCGATCTCATCGGGACCGGCTTTGGGCATGCCTTCGGCATCAAGGGACAGCTTCAAGTACGAGACGATTCAGGTTCGTCACCCGAAGCGATCCGGCAGAGCTGGCCGGGCGGGCCCGAAGCGCACGACCGGCAGCTTGCCGAGATGCAGTACATGGCGGAGTGGATGATGCTGCGCGGGCCTCTGGACGAAGACCTTGACGACCTCGCCGAGAACGGCTTCGATCCGGCCGCGGCACGCCGAGGTCAGGAGCTACGGGCACTACAGGAACGCGAGCAGGCGCAACGCTTCGACCAGGACCCGCGTTGGCGGCGTGGGCGCATTCGAGACGTCGTTGGTGCGCGCTATGTCATCGTCGAGTTGATGGACATGCTGAACCAGGGCCTTGAGGCGCGCAGCGCGACGCTCGACGACTTGTTCAGCGAAGACCGGGATGCTGTGCGCGCAGTCGTGGATGCAATGCCAAGTGGAGATGTGCACGTCAGTCTGCAGGTGGCTGCACACCGAAATCCGCAGTCGTCGTGGACGCCGAACGACTACTTCGACATCGACGCGCTCTCGCTCGCCGTCCCTTACTGCGATGTGGTCGTGACGGAACGAAGACGCGCCCGCGACCTCGTGTGGTCTGGGTGTCCCGAGCGACTCAACACCACCGTGCTGACTTCGCCAGAGGACCTCGTGGCCGAACTCGAACGGACGCCAGCGCTCAACGACTGACTGTCAGGCGCCGCGCTGAATCAGCCCGTCGAGGGCGCGTGCGATGGCGACGTCCCGATCGCGAGTCGCGTGCTGATATCGCAGTGCGGCTTGCGGGCTGGCATGGCCGAGCCGGTGCATGACTTCCTTGGTGCTCGCTCCGGTGCTCGCCGCGAGGGTGCCGGCGAGGTGGCGGAGGTCGTGGAGGTGCAGGTCACCGAGGTCGAGCTTCGTACGGGCCTTATCCCAGGCCTTCTGCAAGACGTGCGGCGCGAGCGGTCCGCCCTTCACACCGGTGAAGACGTAGCCGTCGTCGTCTGGCTGCGCGTACCGGTCGACGTGACGACGTAGGTCATCGAGGATCGCCGAGGGGATTGTCACGGACCTTCGGCCCGCCTCGGTCTTGGGCGGGCCGATCAGCTGATCGCCGCGGCGACTGAGCTGGCGCGCTTGATCGATGGTGACGAGTGCAGCATCGAGGTCGAGGTCGCGGCGGCGCATGCCGAGCATCTCGCCTTTGCGGAGCCCGACGAAGGCGGCGAGCAGGACGATGGCTCGGAAGCGAGGCTGAATGAGGTCCGCCAGCTCGAAGGCCTGTGCGACATCGACGATCGGACGGTCGGGTGTTGGCTCGATGCCGGCGCCCTTGATGTTGCAGGGGTTCGTCGTGACGAGCCCGTCCTCGACGGCGGTGCCCATGATCGTGCGGAGCAGGCGGTAGCACTTCGCAGCCGTGCAGGCGCCGGGGCCATCGGGGCCGCGCATCTTCGCCGCCCAGTTCCGCACATGGACGGTCGTGATCTTGGACAACGGCGCGTTGGCAAAGGTCGGGTGGATGTGCAGCTCGAGCTGGTTCTCGTACAGCTCACGGGTTCGCGGCCGGAGCGGCTCGCCTCGGCTGGTCAGCCGCGAGTCGAGCCAGCGGGGCGCGTACTCGGCGAGTGTCGTGCCACGTGCTCGAACGGCGACGGTCTTCCCGTCCGCTTGGTCGGTGACCGAGCGGGCGTAGGCGGCCTCTGCGGCGCGCTTGGTGGGGTGCGTCCCGAGGCTGACGCGGAGGCCGTCGGGGGTGATGATGCGGACTCGGTAGCGGCCCGAGGGGAGCTGGTCGACTCCGCCTCCGGCCCGGCGCTGGCGTGGTCTCCTCCAAGGAGAACAGCAGCAAGCAGCTGCGTGATGGAGAGGACCGGGCTTCGCGCCGGACGCGGCGTGGCGGTGTGCCATTCCAGGTTGTCCGTCGAGCAGACAACCGCTCCAAGTATGCCCGCTACTGCGCCGGGAGTGCGCGCATCAGCCAGCCGTACCCGACATGCAGTTGCGCGGCCTTCCCGCGAATGCTGTCGTTTGGCCGTGCTCGATGCCGTCAGCCTTCTGGATTCCCATGTCGACACCGTTCGAGCGTCGGCCGACCTTCCGGATGATGCGGTCGCTGTCGAGTCGATCGATGGCCGTCTCTACGGCGAGATTCTGATCGCAGGTGTCTCCTTCGTCGTGGGCGACGACGGTCTGATCGGCACCGTTCATGTCCACCCAGAGGGACACGAGGGCTATCGCGGCTACGTCGGACCGATCCCGTCAGGCATTCGCTTCGACATGACGCGAGCCGAAGTGCGTTCGCATCTCGGCTCACCAAGCGCCGCGGGAGAACCTCGGACGATCGACTACTACGAGGACGGACCAGCCTGGGATCGGTTCGACCTCGGCCACGCACAGATGCACGTCGAGTACGCGGTCGACGGTCGATCGATCCAGCTCGTCACGCTCATGACGCAGGCAGCCGTTCCAGGAGCCACGTAGCGCGCGAGGCGTCCAGCCGCGGTCCAAGGTCTCGTGTTGCGCTACGAGCTGTCTACAGGCCGATCGAGTGTGGCTGCTCGGACTGCATCGCATCCAGCCGCTGCTTGATGGTCGAGATCCCGGAATCTCCGCTCCGGCGCCGAGGTTCGCCCATCTCCATGCCGACAGCGGGTTCGAATCGTGCTCGGTCACGTGGCACGGCAGCCGCCGCGCCGACACGGTGCGTGACTAGGTTCGAAGGATGCGGAACCGGCACGCACACGGACCCAATCTGGGGCGCCGCCACTCGGGGTCGTCGTGACCGAGAATCTCATCCGTGATGCAGCGGGTCTCTTTGGTCTTCGGTCCTCCGAAGCGGCGCGTGCTGAGTGGGGCCAACGGATCGGCGCGCGGATGCCCGCGTCGCTTCGGCAGGCGAGCGAGTACCCGGACCTTCTCGATGCGGTGGCCGAGGTCTTCGACGGGCGAGCGTGCTGGCCGCACGAGGTCCGGTGGGGCGCCGAGGGCTACCTCCCGACGGCCCCCGATGGCGTGCTGATGCTGATGTGGGAGAACCAGGGAGTCTGCGCCTGGGGTGTGCCGCTCGATCGCGGAGACAACCCGCCGGTGCTGGTCGGGGGCGACCTCCATGACGGTCAGACCCTTCTCGAGTTCAGCCCGAGCATCGGCGAGTTCGTCTTTGCCTTCGCTTGGGATGCGGTCGCGATGAGACAGGAGCCGCTTCTCCAAGCACAGGCCGCTGAGCTAGACCGCGAGACCGAGGACTTCCTCGTTGCGCGTTACCGCCAGTCGGTGATGACGAGAGGTTGGCCCTGCGGACGCAACCTGCGTTTCGAGGGCGACAGCGGCATTCGCATCCTCCTGTGGTCATGCGAAGGGCAATGCGACTGGTGGGTTTCCGCCACTGACCCCGCGGTGCTGCGCCGCGAGGCGGAGGTACTGATGTCGCTCTCCGATTTGCGGACGTCCTTCTGGTCCAACGAGAACGGCGGAGTGGACCTGTTGCGCGAACTGCGTGGAGAAGCCCTCTGAGCCCGCACTTTGCGGATTCAGAGTAGACTGTGTTCGTGATCCTGCCCTGGCCCCTCGCAACCTCGACTGAGCTCGCCTGGGTTCTGCGGCCGGGCGGGCACCTCCGACCGGACTCCGCGCTGCGCTCGCTGCGCGACCACGGCGTCGAAGCGAGCCCAGTCGTCGTCGTTCCTCGCTCGGGCCGCCGGGCCCACGGTCGTGTCGTGTACTACTCGTCCCTCATGATCGACGTGGCCCGGCTCCTTCGCCTCGAAGAGCAAGACTCCGCTGTCGCGGTGCAGGCGCAAGCCGACAGGCTCGCTAGCCATCGCGCAGCCCGGTTCATCGCTGACTGGCTCGTCGAGCGTGGCGGGGCGGAACCCGATCTCGCGCAGCTCGATCTCGACACGGGCGGTGCGCTGACTCGTCTCGCGACGCTGACGTCGTCCGCACGCTCAAAGCTGCAGCCACGCCTCCACGTGGACTCCGTTCTCGGCCGCGTCGCCGATGTCACCGAGTTCACTGCAGTGATCGTGGACGACGCCGGCGAGCGACATCCCATCGCTGTGCCGCCACCAGACCTGCGAGCGCACGGCACGCCGGTGGCAATCGACTACGAGCTCTTCGGCGAGAGCGCCATCACGGTGTGGGCGCGCCCTGCCTTCGACACGGATGCAGACCCCAACGAGCGCGTGGCTGGCGGGCCGCACATCCTCACGCCTGCCGAACGAGAACGACTCGGTCGTTCCACCGCATCCGCCCGTTGATCCTTCGGTACTTCGACCCGACGGGCGACGACGCCCACCGGCTGGCGACCTTTGCGTGCTCGACCGGCGAACCGTTCGAGGACGACGTCGAAGAGTGGATCCGCACCACATCAGTCGCGTGGCTCAACGACGTCCCTCGCACGACCTTCCAGCGGCGAGTCCTCGCGCTCCTCGAGGACGGCGGCGAGCTCGTCGCCGTGGCTGCCTGGCAGGACATCATCCGCGTGGATCTCGAGGGCATCTGGCTCCAGGTGCTCGCCATCTCGACGATGAACCAGCATGGTGGCAATGGTCGTCGCTCATACGAGCTGGTCATTGGGGTCCTCGGACAGATCGAACGCGACGGTGACCATGTCGCCGGCCTCGTCCATCCCGACAACCACCGGAGCAAGCGGCTGCTGACCTCCGTCGCGTGGACCCACGTCGCCGATCTCGACGACTACGAGCTGTGGGTCGGTCGGCTGTGAAGGGCACGACTCGTCGGGGGAGAACGTGTCGGTGAAGGACAACATGTCGGGCAGCATCCAATGCGTCGCGTGAGGTGATGTGCTCGCCTACCGGGACGCGTCGGAGTCGGCAGAGCCGCCCGGAAAGGCGTTGGACGAGATGAGCGAGGACGCCGAGGTGCTCGGTCGCCATTACGACTGAGCGGATCTCACCCACGAGGGAAGCTCGTCCGGCCCGAACAGCACAACGACGTTGTCGGCGGACGGAACGATCGTTCCGTCGTTCGCCGTATCGGCGAGCAGCACTTCGACATCGCCACCTGGGAGCCGAATCGACAGCCGAGGGCACCACCAACTGTCGTCGGGTTCGTCCCACGGCACGTAGTGCAGGCCAACGCCCTGGACTGTCGCGCCCACGTGTTGGCTCCACTCGCTTCGGTCCGTCACGTCCCACATTGCAACGTCAGCGTCCGGGCGAAGTGCCGTAGGAATTGGTTCCGCGACGATTCCGATGCCTTCGACCGTCCCCGGTGGATCCCAGCTGACCGAGAACACCTCGCCGAGCGTCGTCTCGATCTCGATGCCGTAGTCGATGCTGTCGCAGGCGGCGTACCGCCACGTCGGCGACTCCCACTCTCCAGGAGACGTCACAACGCGTGGGCCGAGAGTCCCCCGCGCGAGGTCCCATCGGCTGTAGTCGATGTTGCAGTAGCGCACGGCAAGGATCTCGCGCCCAACAAGCGCCTGTGCGCTGGCGACTCGCAGATCCCGCTCGGCCGACGACGATGCCCATGACAACGGGCGTTCACCCCGAGCGGCATCGGGCGGTGTCGAGGGCTCTCCAGTAGGCACCCGCCCACTGTGGCAGTTCGATCGGGCCTCAGGGGTGTGAGATGAACCACCCTCGAGCTACGACGGATCACGAACCGCGTCGGCCGTGACCCGTCGCGATTCGATCAGCCTCTCGGGGTGGGATCCTCACCGACAGCCCGGCGAAACCCGTCTTCCACGGATAGCTCCTCGACAAGTCGGTCGACCCATGCCTGGCTGTACAGGTGGCGCTTCACCGATGTGACGTATTCGCAGTAACGAGGGTCGGTCGTGGTCTGATCGCCGTCGGCCGGTGGTCGTGCGTTGAGCTGCCGTGCAACCGCCGTGTGCATCCGGATCGTGAATCGGTAGGGGATCCGGTCACTCACCGCTTCCACGACCTGGGTGGCGATGAGGTTCGGCCGCTCCGCCTTCACCACCTTCGTCACGACGCTGTACTCCTTGAGCGCTTGCGTCAGGTCCTCGGTGACGTCCCCGGGCTTCACGAAGTGCGCGACAGCGTCTGGACTCCGGCCCGACGCGGGCACGGTCGGGACGAAGGTGACCCTCAGCATGTATGCCGGATCTTCGGCGAGCGCTGCGTTCACCGTCGCCTGGTCGCTCAAGTAGTTCTGGACGTCGAGAGGAAGCGAGGCTTGCAGCTCTTTCACCGAGGACAACACGCCGGGGTCGCGGAACCCCGTCAGCTGCAGGGGCACCGAC
>CAYUOL010000175.1:0-13398 GCA_964446345.1 uncultured Iamiaceae bacterium
TGCTCGATCGCCAGGAGTTCGCGTTCGAGGCGGCGGTGCGCATGCGTGACCGCTTCCTGCAACAAGAGGTGTGGGACCGTCTGGGCATCCCGGTCAAGGACGCCATCGCGATCTTCAAGCAGGACGATCCCGAGCTGAAGAACCAGGACCCGTTCCAGCAGCTGCTGTTCAGCAAGATCGTGCCGAACTGCAAGAAGCTCGGCCTGCTCGATGCCAACGACGGCTGGTTGCGCAAGCGCTTCGACACGCTCGGCGTCACCCAGTTCGAGGACTGGACGGACACCGGCGAGGAGTACGAGCTGCTCGACGAGGTCGCGAAGGACCGCGACGCGGCAGCCTCGGCCTGAACGTGCGAGGGTCACGCCCGTGACCATCGACCTCGATCTCGATCCCACCACCACCTTCGTGCGCTACGCGGGCGCCGCCGACGTCGTGCGGGCCGGCACCGGTGACGAACGGGACGGTTGGGTGGTGCACCGCCTGCCCGCCTGGACGCGTGACCAGATCCTGGATCCCGCGTTCTCGCTCCTCGTCACCGTGCCGAGCGGCGTGCGCCTCGAGCTCGAGACCGACGCGTCCGAGATCGAGCTCGACGTCTCGCTCCTGCTGCTGCGCCTGGGCGACGCACCGACCATGCCCGCCGCGTTCGACCTGGTGGTCGACGGCGAGGTGCACGCACAGGTGACGACGAGCGAGGGCACCGTGCTCGTGGTCGATCGGCTCACGGGAGCCATCGACTTCGAAGCCGGCCCCGCCGCGACCACCGTGCGGTTCGTCGGGCTGCCGGCGGGCACGAAGGCCGTCGAGATCTGGCTTCCCCACGCGTGCGCGGTGACGCTGCAGTCGCTCCGGATCGACGACGGCGCGAGAGCCGGAGCGCCGACCACGGCGGGGCGTCGCCGCTGGGTGCACTACGGCAGCTCGATCAGCCACTGCCTCGAAGCGCACCATCCCACCGAGACGTGGCCCGCCACGGTGGCACGCCTCGCCGACCTCGACCTGCGCAGCGTCGCGTTCGCCGGGCAGTGCCAGCTGGACCAGCTGGTGGCCCGCACGATCCGCGACGAACCTGCCGACCTGATCAGCCTCAAGCTCGGCATCAACGTCATCAACGGCGACACGATGCGCGAGCGCACGTTCGTGCCCGCGGTGCACGGGTTGCTCGACACCATCCGCGACGGCCACCCCGACACCCCGATCGTGATCGTCAGCCCGATCATCTGCCCGGTGCACGAGGACCACCCGGGCCCGTCCGTCCCGATGCCCCTCGGCATCACCACTGCCGAGCGCGTCCCCGAGCTGTCCGTCGGCGCGCTGACGCTGCGCCGCATCCGGACGCTCCTCGAGACGATCGTCGCCGCCCGCCGCGCGGCGGGCGACGATCACCTCGACCTGGTCGACGGCCTGTCCCTGTTCGGCCCGGCGGACGTCGACGACCTCCCGGACGGTCTGCACCCCAGCGCGGCGGGCTATCGCCGCATCGGCACGCGCTTCTACGCGGTGGTGTGCTCGGACGGGGGCCCGTTCGCCCCCTGAGCGCTCGCGGTCAGTGCCACTTCCGCGACGACAGGCCGACGGTGACGGTGCCGGCGAGGAACGGTCCGCAGAACAGCCCCACCCAGACCGCCACGCCGATCACGGCCGCGTTGTCCATCGACGGGGCGAGGGCCTTGAGCGCGATCGCCATGAGGCCGCCGAGGATCGGCACGCCGAGCCCGA
Organism: uncultured Iamiaceae bacterium; assembly: GCA_964446345.1. Taxonomy (GTDB): domain Bacteria; phylum Actinomycetota; class Acidimicrobiia; order Acidimicrobiales; family Acidimicrobilacustridaceae; genus CAYUOL01. The sequence continues at coordinate 1,720 of CAYUOL010000175.1, forward strand.
TCCCCAGCAGGATCGCCTTGCCGAACGATGCGAGCTCCGGATCGTTCGCATCCGTCGCCGCCGGACCGGCAGGCACGACCTGGGGGCCGGCGTCACGGATCTCCGCGACCGGAGCCGACGCGACGACCGCCGGCTCGACGCTCGGCGACGCGGGGGCAGGGTTCAGCAGGCTGGGCGGTCACTGGGCTCCTCCTCGGGCTGGGCAGATGGCCGCGATTGTCGGATCGACGGGTGAGGAGCAACAGGGCCAAAGGTCCCACCCGGACAGATCTCGTGGGCCGTCGCGCCCGCCCGGCCCCGGCCTCGGCGGCTTGTGCTCAGGTCAGGTCGCGCGGCCGTCCGCGTCGCACAGCGGCGGCACGTCGAGGTGCAGCGTCGTGATCAGCTCGTCCATCTGCGTCAGGGCCTGCTCCATGGCCACCGGCTTCAGGCTCCCTGAGCCCGGGTTGTACGGCTGGTCGAGGAAGCGGACGAGCAACAGCCCGGACACGAGCATGGCCGTCACCGCGGCGATGAGGACCGACTGCACGAACGCGCCTTCGCCGCGATCGGCGAAGAGGAACACGAAGGCCCACACGATGCCCCCGCTGATCAGCAGCACGAACCAGAGGGGCGACGGGATGACGCCCTCGTCGGTCAGGACCCGCGCCTGGCGGGCGGCCTCGCGGGCCGACCGCTGCTCGAGCCACTTCGCGTACGCCGCCTGCTCCGACGGGCTCGTCGGTTCGACGTCTTTGATCGTGACGAACAGATCCGTGTCCCACTCGTTGAGGCCCAGGACCTGGCCATCGGCCATCGCGGGCCACTCCTGGTGCACGACGCTGCGGGCGTAGCAGCGCAGCTGGCTGCTCAGCCGGGGCCCGACGGTAGGCGGCAACATCTGGGCGGTCTCGAACTGCTGCAAGGCGACCTCCGCCTCGACCTCGGCGCTGTGGCTCGCATGGTCGTAGGTGCCGAACGCGAAGAAGACCACGAAGGCGAACAGCACCGCGAACGAGGTGGCGAGGATGCTGAACACCCCCGCCGCGCGCCCGGTGTCCTCGAAGTGCCCCCCGTGGGGTGATCGCCGGCGCACCAGCAAGAGGAGCCCGACCGCGATCGCCGTCGACCCGACGACGATGGCACTGCTCAACAAGAGGTTCACGGAACGACCGCAACGACGCCCATCACCAACCACCATTGCAGAGATGGAGAGCCCACCGAGAACAACGGGCTCGTCGCGCCGGACTCACCCAGCGGAGCGATGCCCATCACGGGCGTCGGCGCGAAGGTGTCGATTGGCGCCCGTCGGGGCGATGGGCCGAACCTGTGTGATCACAACGGCCGCGGATGGCGGCCCAGAGGAGACACCATGTTGTTCGCAGAGCTCGGTTCCGGAGACCTCTTCTGGGGGATCCTGGAGTTCTTCTTCCTGTTCATCATGATCATGATCCTGTTCCAGATCCTCGGGGATCTGTTCCGGGACCACTCCCTCTCGGGCGGGGTGAAGGCGGTGTGGATCGTGTTCCTGATCCTGCTCCCGCCGCTGACGATGCTGATCTACCTGATCACGCGGGGCGGCGGCATGGCCCAGCGGGCGCTCGAGCAACAGAAGGCCGTGCAGGCGCAGTTCAACGACTACGTCAACGAGAAGGCCGCGTCGCTGTCGCCGGCAGATCAGATCGCGCAGGCCAAGGCCCTGCTCGACGCCGGTACGATCAGCGCCGACGAGTTCGAGAAGCTCAAGGCCAAGGCCCTCGCCTGACCTGAGCGCGCTGCCCACCGTGGCAGGAAGGCGGGTGCGAGCCGGGTGACCGCGCGAGGGGCAGGCGGCCGGTGGCCGGGCCCGCTGGTCGCGGCGCTGGCGGTCGTCGCGACGCTCTTCGCAGCGTGCGCCGGCCCCTCGGGCCCCCCGTCGGCCACGACCAGCCCCACGCCCGCCACCGAGGTGCCGACCGGTCGGGCCTGCCGCGCGGCGCGGCCCGTGCCGCCGAACAACCAGCTCCACACGATCAGCATCGGGAGCACCGAGCGCTCCTACGTGCTGTCGTTCCCTCCTGGCTACGACGGCACCCGACCGGCGCCCGTGATCTTCGACTTCTACGGTCGCGGAGGCGACGCCGAGGAGCAGGTCGCGGACTACGAGCTCGACGACGAGGCGACCGCCGCCGGCATGATCGTGGTGACGCCGCAGGCCGCTCCCGATCGCGACCCGGACCTGAACGCCTGGGCGGGGGACGTCGAGCTGGTACCGGCGATCCTGCAGGCGCTCGAGCAGCAGTGGTGCATCGACCGCCGTGCGGTGCACGCCGCCGGGTTCTCCGACGGTGGCGTGTTCGCGGCGTCCTTGGCGTGCGCGCACCCGGGCATGTTCGCCGCCGTGGGGTCGGTCGCCGAGGTGCACGTCCCGCCGGCCTGCCCGCTCGATGCCCGGTTCTCGATCGTCGGCTTCCACGGCAGGAACGACGCGCAGGTGCCCTTCGACGGCGGTGCCACCGACGCCGGCGACGGCCGCCGGGGTCTGCCCGGCGAGTCGGCGCCCCTGCCGCCCAGCGCGTCGATCATGTCGACGTTCGCCGAGCTCGCGGCGCACAACGGCTGCACGATCGAACCGACGGCGACGACGGTCTCCGGCGACGTCGAGCACCTCGTGTACCCGGGGTGTCCCGACGGCCGCGCTGTCGAGCTGTACGTCATCGACGACGGTGGCCACGTATGGCCGGGTGACCCCGGCGCCGCGCCCGCGCCGGCCGGCGCGCTCGACGCCAACCGGCTGATGGTGCAGTTCTTCCTCGCGCACCCGCAACGCTGACGGATGCGCCCATCAGCGTCACCGTCGTCGCCATCGGCACGGGGTCTTCGAGCCCGTCGTGCCCTTGGCGGGCACTGGCGCGACGCGCGCCGGACGGCGGCCGTCTCGACCGCTCCGCTCGTGCTGGTCGAGCCCGGCCGTCCGCGCCGCCAGGCGGCCCGGCACTGAGCGCGCGGCCATGGGGTCGGAGCCGCGGCTCCCCGGCACCGTCTCCGAGGTCGTACCAGGGTTGTCGGCCGCCAATGCCGCTCGGCGTTCCCCGTCGGCGAGGGAGCAGCTCAGGCGACCCGTTCGACGGTTCGTCCCGCGACGACGTCGAGGGCTCGCGCGAGCTCGGGCACCTGGGCGTTGCTCTGCGCCCGCCACGCAACGTGCTGGTCGGGTCGGACCAGGAGCGCTCCGGTGCTGTCGATCTCGCACACCTCCCGCCACGCGTCGAGCGCCGGCGTGTCGATCCCGACCCGGACGGTGGCGACCGGGGCGTCGCCGAGGGCGGTCGTCCAGGAGTCGTGGTCCCCGAAGCTGAACAGCACGGGTCGGTGCAGGGGCACCAGATCGAGCGTCGAGCGGCCGCCGGTCCCGTCCACCCACGCGTGGGGCACCCGCGCGCCGGGACGGGCGGTCGGACGGTAGTCGCTGGGCGACCCGGGCTCGGCGAGCGGCTCATCGGGGACGAGCGCGCCGTCGCCGTAGACGTAGCCGAGCTGCAAGCCGAGCAGGTCGAAGTGCTCGCGCTGCAGCTCCACGGCGGCGGTGATCGCCGCGGCCTTCGACGGGTCCGCCAGGGACGCGTGGAGCCGTTCGCTCGTCGGCTCGACGTCGATCCCGAGCGCGGCGCCGAGCTCGACCATCTTGAGGGCGTTGGTCAACGACTGGTGGGCGTCGTTCTGCGCGACGGGCAGGCGCTCGACGTCGTACGAGTCGAGCAACGCCGCCGACCCCCGGCCGGAGCACACCGCGGCCACGCGCCACAGCAGCGCGTGGATGTCCTGCACGCCGCAGTTGAGGCCGAGACCCCCGGTCGGCGGGAACCGGTGGGCGGCATCGCCCGCCAGGAAGACGCGCCCGGCGATCATCGACGCCGCGGTCTGCGCGCTCATCCACCACGTGGCCCGGCCGAGGATCTCGGCGCCGACCGCGGTGCCGGCGGCGGCGTCGATGATCGCGGAACAACGATCTTCGGAGAAGTCGTCGACCGACTCCGCCTCGGGGTCGATGGCGTGCATGAACACCCAGTCCGAGCCCGCGTCGTGCGCGACGAACACGCCACTGGCTTCCGGGTCGAGCACGAAGTGCAGCGCCGCCGGCCGATCGGCGGTCAGCACACGGAGGTCGGCGCCGAAGTGGATCATCAAGAAGCACTGGATCAGCGGCGGCCCCTGCATCTCGATCCCGAGCGACTTGCGAACCCGGCTGCCGGCGCCGTCGCAGCCGATGACGTACCGGCTCGTGACCCGGATCGTCGTGCCGGCATCGAGGTCGGTGACGTGCGAGACGACCGCGTCGCCGACGTCCTCGGAGCGCTCCCACTGGTGGCCGTAGCGCAGCTCGGCGCCGTCCGACGCACGCAGCTCATCGGCCAGGATCGGCTCGAACCGGTGCTGGGACAGGTTGCGCAACGGGGTCGGGGTGAACGCGAGGCACTCGTCCCCCTGGCGCTCGAACGGCAAGCGACCGATCAGGTCGCCGGTCAGCCGGGTGAGGAAGTTGACGTGCCCCGCCTCGTCACGGCTCTTGCCGGCGGCGTGGATCCGATCCATGTCGAGCCCGGCCTGGCGGCAGATCTCGTAGGTGCGGGCGTTGACGACGTGGGCGGCCGGCGACGTCTGCGGTCCGTCCCGGCGCTCGACCACCAGCGCGGTGAGCCCGTGGCGCGAGGCGAGGATGCCACCCAGCATCCCGACCGGGCCGCCGCCGACGATCAGCACGTCGACCTCGATCCCGGCGGCGCCGCTGTCGGTGCCGCTCACAGCAGACCCTCGTAGCTGCCGCCGTCGAGCTGCAGGTTCTGCCCGGAGATGTAGCCGGCCTGGGCACTGCACAAGAACGCACAGGCGTCGCCGAGCTCCTCGGGGCGGCCCAGCCGTCGGGCGGCGATGGTCTGGGCCATCTTCTCGTAGGCCTCCTCGATCGTGATGCCGCCGAGCTCGGCATGCAGTTCGGCCATCTGCCGCTGGCGATCGGTGTCGAACCGCTCGGGCAGCAGGTTGTTGATGGTCACGTTGGAGGCAGCCACGTCACGCGAGAGCGCCTTGCTCACCGACGTCAGACCTGTTCGAGCGCCGGTGGAGAGGCCCATGACGGACACCGGCGTCTTCACCATGGCCGACGTGATGTTGACGATGCGGCCGAAGCGCCGGGCCGCCATGCCGTCGATCACCGCTCTGATCATCAGCACCGGCGCCAACATGTTGGCGTCCAGCGCAGCCACCCAGGCATCACGATCCCAGTCCTGGAAGCGCCCGGGCGGGGGCCCGCCGTTGTTGTTCACGAGGATGTCGGGCTCGGGGCACGCCTGCAGGATCGCGTCGCGGGTGGCCGGGTCGGCGATGTCGCCTGCGACCGTCGCGACGGCCACCGCGTGGCGGCCCCGCAGGTCGTCGGCTGCCTCGGCGAGGCGCTCTTCGTCGCGCCCGTTGATGACGAGGTCGACCCCTTCTCGCGCCAGCGAGTCAGCACACGCGAAGCCGAGGCCGCGAGATGACGCGCAGACGATGGCCGACCGGCCCGCGATGCCCAGGTCCATGGCTACGCCTCTCCCCTGCTGGCGTCGAGGCGAGCGAGGAACGCCGTGCGCCAGTCCTCCATCGGCTGGAACTCGTCCCGTCCCTCGATCTTCGCCTTCGTGTCCGCCTCGATCGTTGCGTCGTCGGCGCCGAGATCCAGCCCGTCGGCGAAGGGCTGGGCGACGTGGAAGGGCGTGTCGACGAAGCACTCCACGCCGTTGCCCTCCGGGTCGTTGAAGTACAGCGACCAGGCGTTGCCGTGGTTGATCGGGATGACGCCCTCGACTCCGGCCGCGTCGAGGCGGGCTCCGATCGCGCGCAGGTCGTCGAGGCTGGTGGTGCGGAAGGCCAGGTGATCGACCATGACGAACTGGTGCGGCACCTCGGACAGGCCGGAGATGAAGACGAGCTGGTGGTGCTCGGCGGGGTCCTGCGAGACGAAGGCCATCTCGGTTCCGTCGCCGGCGTCGCCCCGGTTGGTGACGACGAAGCCGAGCACGCCGCAGTAGAAGTCGAGCATCGGGTCGAGCTCGCGCACGGCCATGGTGGCGTGGCTCAGCGAGAGCCTGTTCGGGGGTGACGGGTGCATGCGGGGCAGTCCTTCTGTGCGGGTCAGGTGGGAGAACCGAGGGAGGCCTCGGTCGCGGCGACGTAGGCGTCGAGCAGCGCGTCGAGCAGACGGCACAGGTCGGCACGGTCAGCCTTGCTGACCCCCTCGAACAGCTCGGCCTCGGCCGCAACGTGCGCGTGGGCAGCCTCGAGGGCCTTCGCTCTCCCGGCATCGGTCAGCACCACCAAGGTGGAGCGCCGGTCGTCGGGATCGGGGCGCCGCTCGACGAGGCCGGAGCGCTCGAGCTGGTCCAAGCGGTGGGTCATCCCGGCGGGCGACAACATGCCGTGGCGGGCCAGCACCGAGGGCGTGCTGGTGTGGTCAGGGAGGTGCATGAGCGACGCCAGCACGTCGAACTCCCCCGACGACAGCCCCACGGCCGCGAACGCCGCTTCGATGTGGCGAGACCCCAGCGCGGTGACCCGCGCGAACAGCAGCGCCGTTCGCATGGTCACCACGTCGAGGTCGGGAGCGACGCGGGCCCAGCCCTCGACAGCTCCGTCGATGCGTTCGCGCTCGTTCACGGCGGAGATCGTACGGTACCATATAGTTCGATGTCAAATAGTTCGTGATCGAACAAGATTCGGGGCGCGGACCTACCGCGATGGTGAAGCGCAAGAACGTGCCTGATCGACCGGACACGCGCCGTGCCCTTCACTCCTGGGGCAAGCGTCGTGTCTCTGCCAACGGGTGGGCGCGGAGGGGCTCGAACCCCCGACATCTGCCTTGTAAGGGCAGCGCTCTAGCCAACTGAGCTACGCGCCCGGAACGAGCCAGCGTAGTCGGCGCCGTTTCTCGCTCCCGGCCCGGGTTCCGGCCTGCGGGCGTCCGCCGCCGGAGAGGCGCGCTCCGGGCGTGCGGTACCTTGACGCGACGTGCGGCGTCGCCGCCCCGCTCTGGGAGGACGCGTTGGCGACCATTTTCTTCACCGGCTTCCCGGGGTTCCTCGGCTCCGAGCTCCTGCCCCGCGTGCTCGCCCGCTCCCCCGAGGACCGCGCCCTGTGCCTCGTGCAGGACAAGTTCGCCGAGCTCGCGCGGCGGCGGGCCGACGAGCTGATCGGGCGGGACCCGTCGCTCGCCGGGCGCATCGAGCTGATCGAGGGCGACATCACCGTCCCCGGTCTCGGGCTCGAGAACAGCGCCGCGACCGCGCATGACATCACCGAGCTGTGGCACCTGGCCGCGGTCTACGACCTGAGCGTCCCCCGTCCCGTCGGCATGAAGATCAACGTCGACGGCACCCGCCACGTGCTCGACTTCGCCGAGGGCGCCGCCGGCCTGCAGCGGTTCCAGTACGTGTCGACCTGCTACGTCAGCGGTCGCTACGCGGGCCCGTTCCTCGAGACCGACCTCGACAAGGGCCAGTCGTTCAACAACTTCTACGAGGAGACGAAGTTCCTCGCCGAGGTCGACGTGCAGCAGCGGATGGCCGGCGGCCTCCCGGGATCGATCTACCGGCCGTCGGTCGTCGTGGGCGACTCGACCTCCGGCGCCACGCAGAAGTACGACGGGCCCTACTACGCGCTGCAGTGGCTCTTGCGCCAGCCCCGCGTGGCGGTGCTCCCCGTGGCTGGTGACGCCACGGCGTTCCGCTTCAACATCGTGCCCCGCAACTTCGTCGTCGATGCCATCGCCCACCTGAGCGGCGACGACCGCGCCAAGGACAAGGTGTACCAACTCGCGGACCCGGCGCCGCTCACGGTCGACGAGCTCTACACCGAGATGGCGCACGCGACGCACCGCAAGGTGCTCCGCATCCCCATCACCCGCGCGCTCGCCAAGTTCGCGATCGACCACGTGCCGGGTGTGTACGAGCTGATGCGGATCCCGGCGAGCACGGTCGACTACCTCACCCACCCGACGCACTACCTCACGACCAACGCCTCGACCGACCTCGACGGATCCGGGGTGGCGTGTCCGTCGGCGCCGTCCTACCTGCCGACGCTGGTCGACTTCATGCGGACCCACCCCGACATCTCGTCGGCGGCGATGATCTGAGCCCGTTCCCGCCGGCCCCCGTCCGGCTGGCCCTGCCCTCGGGTCGCCGACGCCGCCGACGCCACCGATAAGGTGCGCCGATGGATGCCCCTTCGGTGGACGGCACCCGCCTGGGCGTGGTGGTCGGCAGCGCCCTGGCCGCCAGCACGTTGGCGAACGAGTCGGCGGCGCGCCACGAGATCCAGACCGCGTGGGGCGACGCGGCGGTGCTCGACATCGGCGACGCCGTCGTGCTGGCCCGCCACGGGCTGGACGCGTTCACGCCGGCCCCCTTCGTCGATCACCACCGCAACGTCGCGGTGCTGTGCGCAGCCGGCTGCGATCGAGTGCTGGCGCTCGCATCCGTCGGGGCGCTGCGCACCTGGCCCATCGGCACCGTCGTGGCGCCGTTCGACTTCTTCGCGCCGGCGACGAACCCCTCGTTCTTCGACGACCGCCGCGGCCACTCGGTGCCCGGCTTCCACGAAGGGTGGCGCGATGCCGTCATCGACACGTGGCGCGCCGCGACCACCACGCCGATCATGGACGGCGGGGTGTACGCGCAGACGGTCGGACCGCGGTTCGAGACGCCCGCCGAGGTGCGCATGCTCGCCGAGCACGCGGACGTCGTGGGGATGACGGTGGCGGCGGAGTGCATCCTCGCTCGTGAGGCCGGGCTCGCCTACGCCGTGGTGGCAACGGTCGACAACCTCGGCAACGGCGTGGCGGGCGAGCAGCTGCAGCTCGACGACTACTACGCCAACGCCGCCGCGAACCAGGCGCGCCTCGTCGCCGATCTTCACCAGCTCATCCCCCGACTCGCAGAGGTGGCCCGACCATGAGCCTCACCATCACCGACGTGGTGCTGGACGACGCGGTGACCCGCATCCGCGTGGAGAACGGCACCATCGCCGAGATCGACCCGACGCTGGTGCCGGCGCCGGGCGACGAGGTGATCGATGCCGAGGGCATGGCGGCGATCGCCGGCCTCGTCAACGGCCACGGCCACGCCGCCATGACGCTGATGCGCGGCTACGGCAGCGACCTGCAGCTGCAGGAGTGGCTCTCGGAGAAGATCTGGCCGACCGAGGCGAAGCTCACGGCCGACGACGTGTACTGGGGGACGCGCCTCGCCGTCATCGAGATGATCCGCTCCGGGACCACGCACTTCTTCGACATGTACTGGCATCCCGAGGCCGTGGCGCGCGCCTCGGAGGAGGCGGGCATCCGAGCCACCGTCGGTGCGCCCCTGTTCGACGGCATGGATCCCGACGCGTCGACCGGCATGCGCCAGCTCGCCGTCGAGTCGCTGGAGGCGCTCGCCGACTGCGGGCCGCTGATCACGCCGAGCCTCACGCCCCACTCCATCTACACCGTGAGCGGGCCGTCGTTGGAGTGGGTGGCCGCGCTCGCCCGCGAGCAGGACCTCATCATCCACATCCACCTCTCCGAGAGTCGCCGCGAGGTGGAGGACTGGCTCGCCGCGCACGAGCAGCGGCCGGCGTTCTACCTCGACGAGCGAGGGTGCCTCGGCCCGAAGACGATCGTCGCCCACGGGTGCCACCTCGATCGCGACGAGCTCGAGCTCGTCGCCGCGCGCGGCGCGACGGTCGTCACCAACCCGGTGTCGAACCTCAAGCTCGCCGGCAGTGCGATCTTCCCGTACCCGTTGGCTCGCTCGTGCGGGGTCGCGGTGGGGCTCGGCACCGACGGGGCGTCGTCGAACAACAGCCTCGATCTGCTCAGCGATCTGAAGGTGTTCGCCCTGGTGCAGAAGCACGGGGCCGCGGATCCGACCGTGGCCCCGGCGGACGAGGCGCTGGCGATCGCCCAGGGCCAGCACTCCCCCCTGCTCGCCGGTCGCCCCCTCACCGTCGGCGCGCCGGCCGACCTGGTGCTCGTCGACACCCGCCGGCCCGAGATGAACCCCGGCCCGCTGCCGGACAACCTCGTCTACGCCGCGACCGGAGCGGTCGTGCACACCTCGATCATCGCCGGTCGTGTGGTGATGCGCGCCGGCGTGGTCGCCGACGAGGACGAGGTCGTGCGCGAGGCGACCCTCCGCGCCCACCGCTTGACGGGCTCCTGACGCCTCCGCACCGGGACAGGCGGGCGCGGGACGCGCGGTTCGGTGCTCAGCGTGCGTCGGTCGGGCGGCTGAACCACGACCCGTCGCCGAGCGGCACCGCCTGGGGCGACCGCGCGCTGCGCGCGAGCTCGACGAGCGCGTTCGCCGCTTCGAAGTGCAGCTCGGGCAGGGCGTCGGGGTGGAACCAGCGCGCCTCGAGGATCTCGGGTCCCCGCGGTCGCATCTCCGCCAGATCGGCGTGCGCCCGCGGTCGCGCCCGGAAGACGACGTCGATGCGCTGCGGCGTGGGATCGACGACGATCGCCGGCTGCCCGATGAGCTCGATGTCGAGCCCGACCTCTTCGCGCACCTCGCGCACGGCGGCCTCCGCCGGCGCCTCACCCCGCTTGAGGAGCCCACCGGGCACGCCCCAGCGCTCGCGATACGCGAGGCGCACGAGGAGCAGCGCGCCGTCGGGCCGCTCGATGAAGCAGATGGCACCGACGGTGAACTTCGGGGCGATCAGCCGCACGACCCAGCGGCGCGGCAACGTCGGCAAGGCCCGGTACACCCGCAGCAACAAGGAGTGGGTCCGTTCGACGAGCGCAGACATCGGCGTGATCGTAGGGCGCCCCGCCCGGTTTCACGCGTCAGCGGACCGCGCGGTGCGGATGGCCGCGAGGAGCTCGGGCGTGGCGGCGGCGATCGGGGTGCGCCGCGCCGCGTGCTCGAGCACGACCAGGTCGCGTGACGTCGCGTCCTCGACGACGGCGCCGGCCTCCTGGCAGATCAGCAGGCCGCCGGCGTAGTCCCACACGCCGTGCGCATCGAACGAGCAGTCGATGTACCCGTCGAGGATGCCGCACGCGACCGCGCACAGATCGAGCGCAGCGGCGCCGAGGGCGCGGTACTGCCGCCAGCCCAGGTAGCGCCGCGGGTAGCCCGAGAGCCCCACCATCGCGTCGGCGAGGTCGGCTGCGCCGCTCGGGGCGATCGCGTCGCCGTTGCGCGTCGCGCCCTCGCCGCGGGCGGCGCGGAACCGGTCCTTCGTGGCGAGGTTCACGACGACCGCGGCCTGCGGTCCCTCGGCATCCACGGCGCACAGGCTCGTGGCGAACCAGGGGATCCCGTGCGACGCGTTGGTCGAACCGTCGAGGGGATCCACCACGACCATGACCGCCGCGTCGCCGTCGTGGATGCCCGACTCCTCGCTGAGGACCCCGCACCCGGCGGCCGTCAGGCGATCGACCGCGACGGCATCCGCCGCGAGGTCGCTGCGGTGCTGCCCGGCCCGGGTCCCGGCCAGACCCCAGTCGTCCAGCGCGAACAAGGCCTCGGCGATCGCGTCCGCGGTGTCGTCGAGCAGGGCCAACAGGTCGCGGGGAGGGACTCGGGTCATGAGGCCGCCTTGGTCGAGGAGCCGCCGCGCAGGTGGCGTCGACGTGCGGTGAATGTAGCGGGCCCGTGCGCCGTCCCCGCCAGCTCGCGGTCGTCGGCACCAGCCTCC
>CAYUOL010000176.1:0-13373 GCA_964446345.1 uncultured Iamiaceae bacterium
GTCGGCACCCGTGCGGTGCCGACCTACCTCGACGTGCTGCCCGAAGACCGCGCCGGCCGCGCGCCGCGGCCCGTCCACACCTTCCCGTACACGACCGGCCGCGGGCTGCTCGTCGCCCCCGCCCCGGCCCCGGAGCCGACGATCGGCTTCGCCGGTCGGTTGCTGGCGTACAAGGGGGTCGACGTGCTCCTGCGGGCCCTCGCCGAGCGACCCCACGAGCAGCGCCCGCTCCTCGAAGTGGCCGGCGACGGCCCCGAAGGGGGCCGGCTGCGCGCCGAGGCCCGGCGCCTCGGCCTCGCGGGCTCGGTGCGGTGGCTCGGCGCGCTGACGCCGGACGAGCTCGACGCCCACCGGGCCACGTGGTGGCTGCAGGCCGTGCCGTCGCAGCGCTCGGAGGGGTGGGGCGTGGTGGTGCACGAGGCCTTGAACAGCGGCGTCCCGGTCGTCGCGTCCGCGCACGTCAACGCCGCAGCCGATCTCGTGCGCGACAGCGACGACGGCGTGCTCATCGACGAAGGCGACGCGGGTGCACCCGCGGCCTGGGCGAGCGCGATCGCGGCCGTGGTGGAGGACGGCGCCTGGCGCACGACGCTGTGCGAGCGCGGACGCACGGTGGGAGCGGCGTTCGCGCCCGACCACGCGGCGGCCTTCCTGCGCGAGGTGCTCGGCGCCGCGGCGCAGCGGCGAGCCGGTGGGGACCGGACGGGCGGCGAGCCACGATCGTTCGTCGCCGAGGCGTGGCAGCGCGTCGACGAAGCGGTGGCGCGATGACGGTCGAACGCCGCAGCTTCCGGTCCGACGTCGCGCACAGCTTCGGCACCAACATCATCATCGCCCTCATCAACCTGGCGACCGGCATCCTGGTCGCCCGCCTGCTGCGACCTCCCGGCCGCGGCGAGCTCGCCGCGATCTTCAACTGGCCGACGGTGTTCAGCGTGCTCGCCGTGCTCGGCATGAGCGAGTCGCTGGTCTACTTCTGCGCGCGCGAGCGCGACCGCTCCGGTCGCTACCTCGGCACCAGCCTCGTCATCGCGCTCGGCGCGAGCCTCGTGTTCGTCGTCCTCGGGTGGATCCTCATGCCGGTGCTGCTGCTCGCGCAGCGGCCCGAGACCGTCGCTACCGCCCGGCTGTACCTGCTGATGGTGCCCATCGGCGCCGTACTGGGCCTGCTCGCGCGCCCGCTGCGCGGCATCGGCGACATCCGGGGCTGGAACTACCTCAGCGTCACCCACTACGTCGTCTGGCTGCTCGTGCTGATCGCCGCGGCGCTGCGCGGGCACGCCACCGCGCGCTCGCTGGCGATCGGGTTCGTCGTCGCCCGCCTGCTGCTGATCCCCTTCACCTACGTCGTCGTGCGGCACCGCATGGGCCGACCGCTGCAGGTCGAGCGCAGCCTGTCGCGCCCGCTGCTGCGCTACGGCTTCCCCAACGTGCTGGCCGTGCTGCCGAACATCTTCAACATGCGGCTCGACCAGCTGCTCATGGCCGTCGTGCTGCCCGCCCGCGACCTCGGCCTGTACGTGGTCGCGGTGTCGTGGAGCCAGGTCACCTCACCCGTGCTGCTGGCGTTCACGACCGTGCTCTTCCCGCGCATCGCCGAGGCCGACGACGAGCAGCGGCGCGTGCTCGCCGCGCGCGGCATGCGCATCGGCACGCTCGTGTCGATCGTGCTCATGCTGATCGCGCTGCCCCTGACCGAGATCGTCATCCCGCTCATCTTCGGCCCCGACTACCAGGACGCCGTGCCCGCCGGCGTCATCCTCGTGGTGGCGTTCGCCGCCAGCTCGACGAACAGCGTGCAACAAGAGGCCCTGCGCGGCCTCGGCCGTCCCTCTGCGGTGCTCTACTCGCAGCTCGCCGGCCTCGTCATGACCGTGCTCGGCCTCGCGCTGTTCCTCGTGCCGCTCGGCATCGAAGGAGCGGCGCTGGCGAGCCTCATGGGCTACTCGACGATCGTGCTGGTGCTCGTGTTCGTGGGGGCGCGCGCCACGTCGCTCCCGTGGCCCGACGTCGTGCTCCCCCGCCGCGGCGACGTGCGCTTCCTGATCGAGCAGATCCCGGACCCGGTCCGCAGCCGCCTCCACCTGCGGTAGCGACGCCGGCGCGCCAGTAGTTGCTCAGGTGTCGGCGAAGTAGCCCACCACGTCGAAGATCACGTGCGTCGCACCGCTCGCGTTGTTGAAGGTGATCTGGCCGCCTCCGCTGAGCTCGACGATCGTGAGGTTGGGGATCGTCTGGCCCACGCCGAAGTTGAGGTTCGACGCCACGGGCACCGCCGCCCCCGCGGGGTAGACCGTGAGGAAGCTGTTGGCCGACGCCTGGGTGACCGTGACGTTGCCGACCACCGCGGTGGCGGCAGCCGGGATGCCGCCGGCACCGGTCACCGCCAGCGAACGCGGCGCGCCCGCAGCGAGCCGGGCATGCCACCCACCGGCCGCGCCCCTCGAGTCGAGGATCCGGTTCGGCGCGAGCGCATGGAACACGGCGCCCGCCGTCGGGTCGAAGTAGCCGACGACGTCGACGACCACGTGGGTCGCTCCCGTGTTGTTCGCGATTGCCACCTTGCCATCGGTGCCCAGCTTCACCGTGACGAGGTTCGCGATGGTCTGTCCGGCGGCGAAGTTCAGGTTCGAGGCAAGGGGGACCGAGCCACCTGCCGGGTACACCGTGAGCAGGCTGTTCGCCGTCGCGTCCGTCTCTTTCACGTTCATGACCACGGCGTCCGCCGTCTCGGGCACGTCGCCCACGCCGCCGACTGCCAAGGTCTTCGGCGCGCCCGCGCCGAGCCTGGCGTTCCACCCGCCGTTGGGGCCCCGCGAGTCGAGCACCCGGGTCGGAGCGAGCGAGGTGTACCGGTCCCCGGGGCTCGCGTCGAAGTAGCCGACGATGTCGGCGATCACATCCACCGCACCGGAGTTGTTCGCGAACGCCACCTGGCCGTTGGCGCCGACCTCGACCGTCACCAGGTTGGCGATGGTCTCGCCCGCGGCGAAGTTGACGTTCGACGCCGTGGGCACCGACCCACCGGAGGGGTAGACGGTGACGAAGCTGTTCGCGGTTCCACCGGTGACCGTCACGTTCATGATGACGGCCTCGGCCGACGCCGGGATGCTGTCGGCGCCCCCGATGACGGTGAGGTTCTTGGGGCTCGCGGCCGTCAGCTTCGTGTTCCAGCCACCGTCGGGGCCGCGCGAGTCGAGGATGCGCCTCGGCGCCAGCGGGTGCAGCTCGGTCCCCGACCAGGGCACGACCGTGTTCGACGGCGCCGACGCGGCCCCGGTGCCCTTGCTGTTCGCCGCCGTCACGGTGAACGTGTACGTCGTGCCCGGCGCCATTCCGGTGACGGTGCACCGCAGCGGACCCGCGCTCCAGCCGCAGGTCTTGCCGCTGGGGTTCGACATCACCGTGTACGCCGTGATCGCGCTCCCCCCGTTCTCCGCCGGGGCTGACCACGTCACCGTCGCCTGCGCGTGGCCCGCCGACGCAGTCACCGCAGTCGGCGGCCCCGGCACCGTCGAGGGCACCACGGTGTTGGACGGGTTCGACGGCGCGCTGTAGCCCGCAGCGTTGTGGGCGACGACCGTGAAGGCGTACGGAGTCCCGTTCGTGAGGCCGGTGACCGTGCACTGCAGGGGCCCGCTCGTCCACACGCACGTCTTGCCATCGGGGGACGACTGCACCACGTAGGAGCTGATGCCCCCGGCCACAGGCGGTGCGATCCACGTCACCGTGGCGTCGCCGTCGCCGGCGCTCGCCGTCACGCCCGAGGGCCTCCCGGGGATCGTCACGGGCACCACGGCGTTCGACGGGGCCGACGCGGGTCCGTCGCCCAAGGCGTTGTGCGCGACGACGCGGAACGTGTAGCTGGTGCCGTTGGTCAGGCCGGTGACGGTGCAGGTGCGGGGCCCGGTCGACCAGGTGCACGTCTGCCCACCGGGGGTCGCGGTCACGGTGGACGAGTCGATGACGGCGCCTCCGGAGTCGGGCGCCGACCACGTCACGGTCGCTTCGGCGTTGCCCGCCGCTGCGGTGACCGTCTCCGGCGCGGCCGGAGGCCCGGGCACCAGCGCCCACGAAACCACCACGAGGCCGTGGCCAGAGCGCACACCGGCGGTGCACGACGCGGACTGGTCGCTCGGCGTGGTGCAGCCTCCGGGCACGAAGCCCGAACCACCACCGCCCCCGCCGCTGTTCGGCCCGGGCGGGCAGGTGATGGAAGCGTGGCAGAGCCCGCCGCCGCCACCGCCGTACAGACCGCCGCCACCGGCGGGGCCGACGTTCGCGGCCGCGGCGCCGTAGTCCCCGGCGGCGCCACCCCAGTACGTGCCGCCGAAGTCGTAGTTCCCGGCACCGCCGGCCCCGCCCCCTGTGGCGGTGGCGCCTCCCCCACCACCACCGAGCCCGCCGTCGCCGCCGTTGCCTCCGTTGGTCCCACCACCGACGCCACCGGCACCGACGCCGCCGCCACCGCCGCCACCGCCGACGACCACGCGGTGCTGCAGGTCATCGGCGCCTCGGCGGACGTCCGACGCGCCACCGCCGTTGGCGACGGCTGAGTACCCGCCGCCGTTGTACCCCCCGGGCAAGCTGGGATCGGCCTGGGAGGATCCCACCGTGCCACCGTCACCACCCACGCGGATCCACAGCGTCTCCCCGGGCGTCACCGCCACGCCCGAGCGCCCCTCGCCGCCGTTGCCTCCGTTGCCGCCCTGCGCCCCGTCGGCGACGACCGTGATCCACGTGACCCCCTGAGGCACGACCCAGGTCTGGACCGAGCCGTCGGTGCCATCTGTCCCGTTGTACGAGAAGGTGCAGGTCGCAGTGTTCGCGGCGGTGACGCACGCCCCGTCGGCCACGGCGGGTCGGGCGGGTACCAGCGTGAACGTCACGACGACCGCCACCACGGAGAACAGCGACAACGGGAGCAAGCCGGCGGCAGCCCGCGGCGCGCCTGCTCGGCTTCGGCGGTGCTGCGCCCTCGAACCCTGACCACCGAGGAGCGAATCACCCATGACGGCCTCCTGCGGACGACTGGTGCGGCCTCGAACCGCTCGATCGTACGAACGCGCCGGCCGCCCCCACAGGGCCGAAAGACCATGCCTCGGACGGCTCCGGATGTGGCGCTCGCGCACGAGCTGCTGCTTGATCGAGGACTGGCGCCGCTTCCGCGCTCGGCCTTCGGGCGGCAGCCGCCGCCGGATCAGGCGCCGGCGGGATCAGGCGCCGGCGACCGAGCGG
Organism: uncultured Iamiaceae bacterium; assembly: GCA_964446345.1. GTDB lineage: Bacteria > Actinomycetota > Acidimicrobiia > Acidimicrobiales > Acidimicrobilacustridaceae > CAYUOL01. The sequence continues at coordinate 5,239 of CAYUOL010000176.1, forward strand.
ATGACGTCGCGGAACTCGACGTCGTCGGCTTCGGTCGCCTCCGCGATCGCCGCCAGCGTGGCGGCCCGCGCCCGCAGCTTCGTGGCCGCGTGCGCCTTCTGGTCGAGCGCCGCGAGCTCGGTGGCCTTGCGCTGCGCCGTGGCGAGGAGCTCGCCCGCGGGCACGACCTCGTCGAGGAAGCCGGCCGCCACCGCGGAATCCGGGGTGAACACCTCGGCCAGGATCACGGCGCGGTCGAACGCCGCGCGGGTGAGGCGCTGGCGGCTGATCTCGATCGCCGCCCGGGGCATCGTCATCCCGATCGCGACCTCGTTCGCGGTCACCTTGTACGGGCCGCCGGCGATGCCGATGCGATGGTCACCGGAGAGCAGCAGGAACACGCCCATGGCCATGGCGTGGCCGGTGCACGCGACCACCACCGGTTGGGGGAACGACAGCAGCCGGTGCGACGTCTCGAAGCCGGTGCGCAGCAGCGTCGCCGCGTCGGGCGTGAAGCTGGTGAGCACCTTCAGGTCGAAGCCCGCCGAGAAGCGCCCTTCGCGCCCGGCGAGCACGACGACCAGGCCGTCGGCCTCGGCCCGGTCGAGCGCCGCGTGCAGCTCGGCGAACAGGTCGAGGGTCAACGCGTTGACCTTGCCGTCGTCCATCGTGATCGTCGCCACCGACTCCGTCGCCTCGTACCGCACCAGCGTCCCCATGGTCATCCCCTCGATCGACTCGTTCGTGCTGCGGGCACGGTACCCGGCGACCAGGGCGCGCCGCCCCTTCGGCGCCGGGCCCGAAACGATCCGGGGCCGTCCCGGAGGGCACCGGCGGGTGGGGCGTGCGACGATGCCGTGGACGCAGGTGACGGACGCAGGTGACGGACGCAGGTGACGGACGCAGGTGACGGGATGCAGGTGACGGGATGCAGGTGACGGCACGACTTGGCGACATCACCACACTGGCGGTGGATGCCATCGTGAACGCGGCCAACTCGTCGTTGCTCGGGGGCGGGGGCGTCGACGGCGCGATCCACCGCGCGGCCGGGCCCGAGCTCGTCGCCGCGTGCCGGCTGCTCGGCGGGTGCGCCACCGGCGACGCCAAGGCGACCGACGGCTACCGGCTGGCGGCGCGTTGGGTGATCCACACCGTCGGGCCGGTGTGGCACGGCGGCGACGCCGGCGAGCCCGAGCAGCTCGAGTCGTGCTACGTGCGCTCGCTCGAGGTCGCCGCGGATCTCGGCGCCCGCACGATCGCGTTCCCCGCGATCTCGACCGGCATCTACGGCTACCCGAGCGACGCCGCGGCGGCGATCGCCGTGCGGTCGGTGGTCAACGCCGATCCGTCGGCGTTCGACACGATCACGCTCGTCGCCTTCGACGAGGACACGCTCGAGCACTACCACCGGTTGCTCGCTCGATGACGAGCGGCGAGCACCTCGAGCACCCCGAGCACCCCGAGGCGCGGCCGCTCGTGGTCGTCATCTCGGGCATGCCGGGTTCCGGCAAGACGACGCTGGGTCGCGACCTCAGCGACGCCCTGCACCTGCCGCTCGTGAGCCGCGACCTGATCAAGACCGGCATGCACGTGACCGCGCACTCGACCGACCCTGGCGAGATGAAGCGGTTCTCGAGCGCGGCCTTCGACACGTTCTTCGCCGCCCTCGACCTGCTCGTCGCCGCCGGCAGCAGCGCGATCGCCGAAGCCGCGTTCCATCGCGAGCGATCCGCGGCCTCGCTCGCTCGCTTGCCCGACCGGGCCGACGTCGCGCACCTCGCCCTGCACGTGGACCCGTCGGTCGCGCTGCGGCGCTACCGCGAGCGAGCCGAGCGCGGCGAGCGCCACCCCGCCCACGCGGACCTCGACAACCTCGAGCGACTCGCCGACGACGTCGACACGTACCTCCTCGATCGACCCGCACCCCTGCTGCGGGTCGACACGACCGAAGGCTGCACGCCGGCGCTCGCGGACATCGTGGCGTTCGTCGAGCGGTGCCGGCGCCCCTCCGGTTGAGGCCGTCGGGCGGCGCGCGCCCGGCCGAGGCCCGTCGTCCCTCGGTCGGTGAGGTGCGTGTCAAGCTGTCGCCATGGTGACGCCCCTGGCTCCGGTGGTCGCGCGGGGTCGCGCGCTCGTGCAGGACCTGCGCCTCCTCGGCGCCGGCGCCCCCGTGCGGGCCGGGCTCGAGCTGTCCAAGCGGATGGGCGGCCACGCCGCCGTGTTCGGACGCCTGGCGCGCCAAGGAGCCGACCCGTCGGCCCGCGGCGCGCTGTCGTGGGTGCACCCGCTCCCCGTGCTCACCCCGGCGGCGCTCGACGCGCTCGACGCGAGCACCCGCCACCGGACGCTCGTCGAGGCCGACGCCGTCGCCCGCGGCACGATCGAGCTCTTCGGTCAGCGGCTCGACCTCGGCACCGACCCGGACTGGCACGCGGCCATCGACGATCCCGGCCGCTGGCCGCTCGAGCCGTGGTGGGAGATCGACATCCGCTCGGCCGCGCGGCTCGGTGACGTCAAGTGGGTGTGGGAGCTCGGCCGCCACCGGCACCTCGTGATCCTCGCCCGCGCGGTCGCCCTCGAGCCCGACAGCTCCCGGTGGCTCGACACGCTGAACCACCAGCTCGACTCGTGGCTCACGGCGAACCCGCCGGAGATCGGCATCCACTGGTACTCGAACCTCGAGGTGGCGCTGCGGGCCATCGCGTGGTGCGAGATCCTCGGGCTGACCCACGACGTGCTGCACCCGGGCACCCGATCCGAGATGATCGCCGCGCTGCACCACAGCGGTCGTCATCTCCTCGCCGACCTGCCGTACACGGTGAGCACGATGCGCAACAACCACCTGCTCGGAGACGCGCTCGGCCTGCTGGTGCTCGGCGAGGCCTTCCCCGACGACGGCCGGGCCCGGCGCTGGCGCGCCGTCGGCGACCGCCTCTTCGATCAGCAGCTGCAGCGCCAGGTGCACCCCGACGGCTCGCAGATCGAGGACGCGGTGTCGTACCACCGCTTCGTGCTCGAGATGCTGCTGACGCGCCTGCGCCTCGGGGCGTCCGGCCCCGACGTGCGCCGCGCCACGCGGACGAGTGCCGAGCTGCTCGTGCGCCTCGGCGTCCTCGACGGACCGGTGCCCCGCTACGGCGACGGCGACGAGGGCCGCGTGCTCACGAGCACCGGGCCCTTCGACGATCTGGTCGGCTCGACGGTGGCGGCGCTGCGTGCAGCCGGCGGCGACGAGCCCGGCGATCGGGTCCTCCCGGCCACGTCGTACGACGAGGTGGCGTGGTACCCGCTCCCTGCGGCGCGCCCCAGCCTGCCGCCGGGTCGATCGAGTGACGCACCGGCGGCGACCAGGACGACATCCGCCGCGACGCCCCGCACCGGCGTCCCCGCCGAGGCACCGTCGAGCCCCGCCGAACCCGCGTCGTCGGGCGCGGTGCTCGTCGGGGGTGGCATCGCACGCGCGTGGGCGGGCCCGGTCGCGGTGTGGTTGAAGGCCGGTGGCGAGACGTCGCACGGCCACGCCGACCTGTGCTCGACGATGATCGCGTGGCGTCCTCCGCCGCCCGTTGATCCGGCGGGAAGCACCACGGTGGGCACCGACGAGCTCGATCCCGCCGCCCCGGGCGCGCGTGCGTCCGAACCGGTGTGGCTCGTGGGCGACCCCGGGACGGGGGCGTACAACGGGCCGGCGGCGGAGCGCGACTACTTCCGCTCGACGCTCGCGCACAGCGCGCTGCGCCTCGGCGACGAGGACCAGCTCGTCCCCTACCGGGCCTTCCGGTGGCGCCACGAGCCGGTCGGCACCGTGGCGGCCCCCGTGATCGGGGACGATGCGATCGTGCTCTGGGGCTGGCACGGTGCCTACCGACGGTTGGATCCGCCCCGGCGGGTCGTCCGTGCCGTCGTGCTCGAGCCGGGCGGGGCCGACGCGCACCACGGCGCCGCGCGCGTGAGCGTGGTCGACTGGGTCGAAGGACCCGACGGCATCGACTACGCCCTGTCCCTCCCGCTCGCGCCCGCCACCACCTACGCCGACGGGCTGCTCACCCCGGACGCCCGCGGCGCCGAGCGGATCCGCCTGCGCCTCCCGGCCGAACCGGCGGCCCACCGGGGCGGCGAGCACCCCTTCGACGGCTGGTGGAGCCCCAGCTACGGCGCCCGCGAACCGGCGACCCGGCTCGAGGTGCGGGGCTCGGTGCTGGGCCCGGTCCTCTGGTCCCTCGACATCGGGCCGGGCGGCGCCGATGCCGGCCGCCCACCCGTGGTCGACGGCGACGCGGTGCGCTTCGCGTCAGGCCGAGACCTCACCGTCACCTTCGCCGACGAGCACGTGCAGCTCGCGTTCGGCGCCACCACGACGACCTTGCGCACCGATTGAGCGACCGCCGGCGCGCCCCGGGCGGCCGCACGACCGATGCCGTGGGGTGGCGGACCCGACCACTACCCTGGACCGCGTCGCACACGGCCGTTGGGGGGTGGGGATGAAGCGGGTGCTGGCGCTCAACCACTTCGCGAACCCCCTGGACGCACCGGGCGGCACGCGCCTCGTCGAGCTCACCGAGCGCCTCGACGGGTGGGACGCCACGATCATCGCCGCCAGCCGCAACCTCTTCACCCGGGGCATCCAGGTGTCGGACCACGCGTCGTACAAGACCGTGTGGACCACGCCCTACCACGACAACGGGTGGCAGCGGCTCCTCAACTGGATCTCGTACGCCGCCGGGGCGTTCCTGCTCGGGCTCGTGCAGCCCCGCCCCGACGTCGTGTACGCCTCGTCACCGCACCTGCTCACCGGCGTGTCCGGGTGGGCGCTGGCTCGCGTGCGTCGCGCCACGTTCGTGCTCGAGATCCGTGACCTCTGGCCCCAGATCCTCGCCGACACCGGTCGCCTCTCCGCCGAGTCCAAGACCTACCGCCGCATCAAGCGCGTCGAGCGCTTCCTCTACGAGCGCGCCGACGCCATCGTCGTGCTGACGCAGGGCGTCGCCGACGCGATCGCCGACGAGGGCGTCGACCGCGCCCGCCTCGCGCTGATCCCCAACGGCGCCGACCCGGCCGACTTCGTTGTCACCGAGGACCGCGAGGTGCTGCGACGCCGCTTCGACTTCGATGGCACCACGGTGGTCTACGCCGGCGCGCACGGTCCGGCGAACGGGCTCGACTTCGTGCTCGACGCCGCCGCCGAGCTCGTCGACGAACGCCCGCACGTGCACTTCGTGCTCGTCGGGGACGGGCTGACGAAGGCGAAGCTGCAGGCCCGCGCCCGGTCCGAGCACCTGCACAACGTGCGCTTCATGGACCCGATCCCCAAGAACGAGATCCCCGCCCTGCTGGCGGCGAGCGACGTCGGGCTGCACGTGCTGAGCGACCTCCCGCTCTTCCTCTACGGCGTCAGCCCCAACAAGCTGTTCGACTACATGGCCGCCGGCCGGCCGGTGCTCACGAACACCGCGGGCGAAGTGGGTGACCTCGTCAAGCAGAACGACGCCGGCGTGGTCGTCGGCCCGGCCGGGCTCGCGTCGGGTGTGCGCCAGGTCGACGACGCCGGCCCCGAGCGCCGCGCCGCGTGGGGCCGCAACGGCCAGGCCTTCATGGCCGCCAACCGCTCCCGCTCCCTGATGGCCGCCCGCCTGCAAGCGCTCCTCGACCGCGTCAGCCGCTGACGCCGACGGGCGTCTGGCGGTCAGGTCCAGACGTGGGTCTCGTAGATGGCGAGGAGGCGGCGCTGGTAGAGGGTCCATGCGTTGGCCTCCGCGGTTGCCCGCGCCCGCGCCCCCATGCGCGCGACGAGGTCGGGATCGGCCTCGAGCAACCGCAGCCGGTCGGCGATCGCGTCGGCGTCGCCCGCCGGGACGACGAAGCCGTCCTCACCTTCGGTCACGAGGTCCGCCGCGCCGGTGTGGTCGGACACGATGACGGGCAGGCCGGACGCCATCGCCTCCGGCACGACCAGGCCGAAGCCGTCGGACAGCGACGGGAACACGAAGACCGACGCCTGCCGGTAGACCTCGGGCATGCGCTGCATCGTGATCGGGCCGAGGAACTCGATCGCCGCCGCCACGTCCGCCGATCGTTGCGTCGAGATCGCATCGGGGGCGCCCGAGATGCGCAGGCGGCTGGACGCCCGCAGCACGGCCGCGGCCTCGAGCACGTCGAGCAGGCCCTTCTCGTAGCGGTTGCGGCCGACGAACAGGGCGGTGAACTGCGACGGGCGTTCGGCGGCGGGCCGGAACAGCTCGGTCGAGCAGCCCAGCGGCAGGGCGACGACACTGTCCTCGTCGAAGCCGGCCTCGAGGAACGAGGCGCGGCTGTAGTCCGAGTTGCACACGATGAGGTCGGCGAGCGCGTACTCGGCCTCGAGACGGCGCAGGTTCGACTCGTTCGGCAGGCGGTACTCGAGCCCGTGGCGCGTGACGGCCGGGGCGACGTCGGCGAGTCGCCCCCGATGGTGCGGGGTGCGGACGTCGATCACGACCATCGCCCCCGCCCGCCGCCCGTGCGCGGCCGAGTGCTGGGCGATGCCGCTCGACAGGTGCAGCACGCGCGGGGGCGTGGCGCCGCGCAGGTCGGCGCGCACGCGCCACGACGCGTCGAGGTCCCAGGCGAGCGACCGCAGCGGCAGCTCGAGCGACGACCGCTCCTCGAGCACGCCGCGCACCACCCGATCGACGACCTGGCCCGCCCACAACCGCGCGCTCGGGACCCCGGCGAGGTCCGGGAACACGCGGGTCTCGTTGACGTGCCGGGCGACCGCGCCGAAGCCCACGGCATCGACCGGCAGCGCGCGCGTGCGGAACGGCATCGTGAGGTAGCGGTGCAGCCAGCCCTGCGCCGCGAACGCCTCCGCGGCATGGCGGTAGTACTGCAGGTGCGACACGAGCTCGACGGCGTGCGCGCGCGAGCCGTCCGCTGCGGGCGCCGGGGACGCCATTTCCGGATCGGTGCCCGCGCTCATGCGCGCGGCCCGGTGGTCGGCGCGTCGCGGCCGCTTGTGGGTCGGCCCCCGGAGCTCGGGACGAGCGGGTAGCCGTGGCGCAGCACCCCCGGGAGCGTGAGCGCGGTCACCGCCGCCCAGGTCGCCGACGACGTGCCGTCGACCCAACGGCGATCCGGCGCCACCGCCACCGGCTGGGTGGCGAAGCGCACGCGCGGGTTGGCGGCCATCGTGTGCTCGGTCGTCCCCCGCGGCGCCAAGGTCATTGCGGAGGTCAGGGCAGAGCTCGGCCCGGCGGTCGGCGCAGAGCTCGGGCCGGAGGTCCGGGTCGCGCCGGCTGGCGCTTCGTGGCCGAGCTCGCGCAGGATGCGCGCCACGGTTGCCTGGGGCGCCGCGCTGAGGTCCTCGTAGCGCACGGTGCCGCAGCCGTCGTCGAGCGCGGCCGCGACCGCTTCGGTCGCCTGCAGCACGAGGGTCCACACGAGCGCCGCCCGCGCCGGGCTCAGCTGGGGCAACGGCGGCGCCAACGGCACCGCGGGACCAGGGTGGGACCACGCCCACGCCACGGCACGCGGGTCGCGGACGAGCGGCACCGGGCGCACCCGCAGCCCGGGCACGAGCGAGAGCAGGTAGCCGAGCACCGGTGCCTTCGACGAGTCGACGATCGTGGCGGCTCCGGCCGTCGCGGCGACGCCCCGGTACAGCGCCCCCATCGACGCGAACCACGACGCCGGCACGGCCGCGGCCAGCGCGCGTCGCGCGCCACCCGACCAGACCCGCACGGGCGACCACACGCGCATGATGCGGTTCGTCTGCAGCACCATGTCCGCCGCGTTCGATCGAGTCAGCCGGCCGGGGTCGGTGGCGACGACGGCCTGCCAGAACGGGCAGCCGGTGAAGCGCTCGCCGCAGCTGCAATGGCGATCTTCGAGCAGGCCCCGCCGCCACACCGCGACGAGCTCACCGACCCCCGGCGCGTCGAGGGCATCTGCGAGCAGCCGGTCCAGCAAGGTGCTGCCGCTGCGGCCGAACCCGAGGATCTCGACGACCTCGAGCGGCGCGTCGACATCCTCACCGGGGCGCACCTCGCGGCTCACCGTCGGCCCGGCGCCGCGAGCGGCGACGTCGACCCCGATGATGTCGGAGACGACGATGAGGACACCGATGACCACAGCGAGGACGACGGTGACGGCGACGGCGACGGCGACGACGACGGTGGGGA
>CAYUOL010000177.1:0-13244 GCA_964446345.1 uncultured Iamiaceae bacterium
GCCCTCGCCCTGGTTGTCGGCGCGCATCACGAACGCCAGGTACTTCACCGTGATGACGATGATGAGCGACCAGAAGATCAGCGACAGGACGCCGAGGATGTTCGCCTCGTTGAGCGCCAGCTCGTGGGCGTGGGAGTGGAACGTCTCGCGCAACGCGTAGAGCGGGCTCGTGCCGATGTCGCCGAAGACGATGCCGAGTGCACCCAGCGCGAGCAGACCCGTGCGCGACCGTCCGCCGCCCCCGTGACCCCCGCCGCCCCCGTGACGATGGCCGCCGCCGTGGTCTCCGCCGTCGCCGCTGTCGGCGACCGGGGGAGGTGAGCCGGCGGGTGAAGCAGGTGGTGGCGCAGAAGGAGGTGTCGTCGTCATCCCGTCGCAGCTGCGGACGGGCTCTCCGTCCCCCTCGCCGCCCGGTGAGCCTCTCACGCGGACCACGGCGCGGGCGCGCTCGGAGCCCCGGTGCGTTCAGCACCACGCGCCGCCGCCCGCGGCAGGTGCCCCGTCAGGTGTCGAGCGCGTCGATCGAGGTGCGGTTGCGGGCCAGCGACGCCAGGCCGCCGACCAGGAAGTCGGTGAGCACGTCGATCGTCGCGGCGGTTCCCCATGACTCCTCCGACGTCTGGCGGAACCCGACCGCCTGCACCATCGCCAGGGTCATGAGTGCCAACAGCCGGGCGGCCTCGTGCGAAATGCCGCCCGCTCGCGCCCACCCGCCCTCGTAGAGCATCACGACGTCGTCCTCGATCTGGTGGCGGGCCACCAGGTACTCGTTGTGCGCGAGCCCGAGCGTGCCGCGGTCGACGATGCGGATGATGGTGGCCTCGTCGGGGTGCTGCTCGATGAAGTCGAAGAGCAGCGCCACGTTCATGCGCACGAAGTCGCGGAACGTGAAGTCGTCGCCGGGGCGGAACCCGTCGTGCATCGCCTTCGTGAGCCGCTGGCCCGCGTCGTCGCACACGGCGACGAAGAGGTCCTCCTTGTTCTTGAACAGCTCGTACACGGCGGCGCGGGTGACGCCCGCCTCGCGCGCGATCCCGTCGATCGTCGCCCCGTTGAAGTCCTGGTGCGCGAACACGCGGGTCGCCGTCGCGATGATGTGCGCCCGGAGCTCCTCGACCGGCATCGAGCGGGGACGCCCGGGTGGCCGCTTCGCCCGGGGCGGGGCAGCGTCGTCCTCTCCGGCGGCGGCCTTCGCGCGAGGAGGCGCTGCGGTCGCCGGTGTCGATGAGGGTGTCCTCGATGGCATCGTTCCCCCGGTGCCTGGTCCTTCGGACGCACGGTTCCGAGCGGGCCCGACGCGTCAGCGCCTTGAAAGCTACAGGAGTGTCGGAAACCTGGGAAGGACCAGCGGTCACGGCCCGGCGGGCGCCGTGCGAGCGCGGCGCTGATCGGCGTCCCGTTCGGGAGGGGGGAGGTTCAGGCCTCGCCGGAGACGCCGGTGGGCACCAGCCGGAGGCCGCGGCTGTTCGCACCCGACGGCGGCGCGCTGTCCCGGAGATCGATCTCGGCGGCGGGGCCATCGCCGGGCACGAGGCGCTCGGTCTGGTCGGCCGGCTCCGCCGGGTCGGCCTGCTCCGCCTGGTCGCCGGGTTCGGTGGGGAGGTCGCCGCCCAACCGGGCCAGCACCACCGTGCCCTTGCCGGGAGCGCTCTGCACGGCGACGTGACCCTGGCTCAGCGCCGCGAACGAGCGCATCGTCGCGATGCCGGACTCGAACAGCGCGGTCTCGGGATCGAACCCGTCGCCGTCGTCCTCCACGCGCACCTCGATCACGTCGTCCACCGCCGCGATCGACACCGCGATGCGTCGGGCGTGCGCGTGGGTGCACGCGTTGCGCAGCGCCTCCTGGACGATGCGGAACGCGATGGTCTCCGTCGTCCAGTCCATGGCGAGATCGTCGTCGACCGCCAGGTCGAACGCCGGCGCCGGCCGGTCGCCGTAGATGCTGTCGACGTACGCCGAGATCGGGACCCCGAGGCTCTGCGCCGCGGGCCGCACCGTCTCGATCGGCTGGATCGCCAACATGAGCTGGCGCAGGGACTCGGCCTGGCGGGCGAGGTCGTCACGCACCCGCGTCAGCGCTCCCGACGGCCGGCTCGTGTCATCGCGGCCGGCCGTGGAGTGCAGGTACCAGGCGAAGGCGGAGTACGACGCGATCGCCTGCTCGTGCAGCTGCGCTGCCACGCGATGGCGATCGTGGTCGGCGCTGCGCAGCACCTCGGCCAGCAGGTGCCGTCGGTCTTCGGCCGCGGCTTCGACGCGGGCGTACAGCCGCTTGGTCTCTCGGGTCGCCAGCAGGTGGCGGGCCGTCGCGAGCGCGAGCAGCAGGAACGCCACCCCGGCGAAGTAGGGCGGCGCCCACGGCACCTGCTCGCGCACGATCAGCATCTCCGCGAACAGCACGCCGAGCAGGATCACCGGCATCGAGCTGAGCAGCCCGTACTCGCGCACCTGCTGCTGCGGGGGGAGGCGATCCAGCCCGAGGGGCGACTCCTTGGGCAGGTGCAACGGCGTCAGCAGCACGAGGCCCATGCACAGCGACTGGAGCACCAGCAGCAGCGACTCCGGGAGCGTGAAGCCGGACAGCCCCTCGGCGACCTGGAGGATGGCGGTGAGCGCGCCGATGAGACCGAGCGCGACCCCGAGCCCCTCGACCGTGCGCGCCCGACCGCCGAGACGAGCGAAGAGCGTCAGCGCCCAGCAGAACGAGCACAGCAGCGCGACCGCGGTCATGGCGGCGGGCAGCGTGAACCACGCGTTGGCCGAGTGGAGGAGCTCGTCCCCGATGACGAGGGGGCCCAGCGCGACGAGCGCGACCTGCAGCATCCCCACCTCGATGACGTCGATGGTGAGCGCGCGGCTGCCGGAGCGCGACCGCATCATCGTGACCAGGGCGAAGCCGAACACCACGGTGGCGCAGACGACCGCGAAGCCGCCGAACTGGCGCAGTGGCTCGAAGCCCGTGGCGATGAGGGCGAGCATCGAGAGCCCGATGCTGTAGACGATGACGAGCCCGAGCAGCCAGATGCGCCAGAACCGCCGATCCGGTTGGTTGACGCGGTGCGCGGCGATCCACGTCACGACCAACGCGGGCGTGGTGCTCAGGCCGCTGCACAGGACCCAGGCCACGAGGTACGGCGACTCGCCGTCCACGAAGAGCCCGGTGAGCGCCGCGATGGGCAACGTGATGGCGACCCACACGATCCCGGCGCGCCGGAGGCGGTCGGAGAAGATCCCGTCCCCCTCGTCGGGGCGCTGCGAGACCCGAGCCATCAAGGCGGCGCGGTCGGGGTGGCGGCGCCCGCGGCGCCGTGCCGTCGGGGGAGCGTGTGGTTCGGGATCGGGATGCACGGGCAGGCCGGCATCGGGGACGCGAGGTCCCGGAGGTTGCAGCATCAGCTCCCCCTCGAGCGAGGGCGGCCTCCCCAAGCCGACCAGCGCGTTTCATACACGAGTGTCGAAAACAATTAGTACAGTCGTGTCGGAAACATGTCAAGCGTCACATCCCGGCCGAGGAGCGCAGGAGACGCGCCGGTGGCGCCGCGACCGTGGCGAGCGACCGAAGCCGAGCGCTGCTCAGTTGGGGAGGGCCCCGACGGGGGTCCGCACGTCGAGGGTCGGCTCGTCGTAGGCGCCGCGTGCCCACCGGCGGATGCGCAACAGGTCCCGGGTCAGGCGCAGCGCGTCGCGGCCGACGTTGACCGTCGAGCGCGGCGAGTTGGCCACGGTCACCGGCACGTCCGCCACCGAGAGCGAGAAGCGGTCCGCGAGGTGCAGGACCTCGACGTCGAACGCGAACCCGTCGATGAGACTGCGCGTGAAGATGATCCGGGCGGCGTCGGCCCGCAGCGCCTTGAGGCCGCACTGGGTGTCCTCGAGGTCGTGCGTGCAGCCGCCGAGCACCGTGCGGATCAACCGGTTGACGATGCGGCTGCCGATCGCGCGTCCGCGCCCGGTCTCGCCGAGCGCGTGCGAGTCCGGGTGGCAACGGTTCCCGACGACGACGTCGCAGCCGGCCTCGGCGCGCGCGAGCAGGGTGAGGAGCTGCTCGGGGGCGTAGGACAGATCGGCGTCCGTGAAGGCGACGACCCGTCCCCGCGCAGCGAGCATGCCCCGGCGCACGGCCGCACCCTTGCCCCGGTTCTCCGGTTGCACGAGCACCTGATCGGCGCCGGCGGCCACGGCGAGCAGGTGGCTGTCGTCCCGGGAACCATCGTCCACCACCACGATCTCGAGGTCGTCGCCGAAGCCGTACGGCGCGAGCTCCGCGCGCACCCGGCGCACCGTGTCGCCGATGCGCGGCTCGTTGTAGGAGGGGATCACGACGGTCAGGCGGAAGGACGGGACGCCGGGGGTCGCTCGGCTCGCGACGTCGTCGTCGGTGGACCGAGCCGCGGGCCGGCGGGCTTCGATTGTCTTCATGGGTTCCCCCAGGGCTTCGACCGGGCCCACGCCGTCGCAGGCCATCGCCGTTCCTGACCGCGCAACGCCGACGCGCTTACGCGGGTTCCCGGGCGTGGGCGCGAGCCGAGATCCGCCGTCGCCGTCGCCGTCGCCGTCGCCGTCGCGCGGACCGCGCCTTCGCCGCCGACCCAGGGCCGGTGGGATCGCGACGGTAGATTTCCTGCATGGCTGCGACGGACCGCGTGCGAGACGAGCAGCTCGCAGAGGGGATCCGGGCGCGCGCGGCGCTGGCGGTGAACGACGACGGCGGGGCCCGGGTGCACCACCTCGACGCGGTCGCGGCGGCGGTCTCCCACGCCCTCGGCGGCGACACGGTGTCGCTCACGCTGACGACGAGCGGGGAGTGGATCGAGACCTTCGGCGCGCACAACCCCGACCCGACGGTGGAAGCTGCCTTCCGCGAGGCCGTCGGCGTGCGCGTGCGCGTGGGCGACGGCTACACCACGCGCGTGGCGGTCACGGGCGAGCCCGTGTTCGTCCCCGACCCCGAAGCGATCGGCCTGCACGACAAGTTGCTGCCGCGCTTCCGGGCCTTCGTGGACGTGTTCCCCCTGCGCAGCCTCATGACCGTGGCGATCCGCCAGGACGGCCGCCCCATCGGTGCCCTTCACGCGCTGCGAGCCGCCCCGGCCGCGCCCTACACCGAGGCTGATCTGGCCGCGCTGCAGCAGATGGCCGACGACGTGGGGGCGGCGCTCGCGTCGAGCGACGTCATGCGCGACCTCGCCCCCGGTGCGCCCGATCCCCATGCGCCCATCGCCGTGCGCTCGGGGTCGCGCCTCTTCCCGGTGCGCGGCGGCTGGCAGCTCGCGCTCGGTGCGCTCGTGCCGGTGCTGCTCACCATCGGCCTCTCGCTGATCGACGAGCCGACGCAGTACCGCCCGAGTGCCATCCTCGTCGGCGGTGTCGTGCTCGTCGGGGCGCTCGCCGGGCGGCGCGCCACGGTTGTCGCAGCGGCGGTCTCGTTCCTGTGCCTGTGGGTCGTCGTCTACCCGCCGGCGTTCTCGTTCGTGCTCGAGAACGAGACCGACATCTGGGGCCTGGCGACGTTGGCGCTGTGCTCGTCCGTGATCCTGTGGATGGTGGTGCGCATCGAGAGCGCCGGCAACCGACTGCTCGCGGCCGAGCGCGACGAGGCGGCCGCGCGGAACCGGGTGATGGCCGCCGAGCTCCGGGCGCGAGACGCCCAGTCGGTCGCCGACGGCCGCTTCCGCTCCCTCGTCGAGGCCACCACCGCGCTCGTGTGGGTCGCGGATGCCCGGGGCTCGTTCGCGACGCCCCAGTTCGCGTGGGAGTCGTACACGGGGCAACCGTGGAGCGAGCAGGCGGGCACGGGGTGGCACGCCATGATCCACGAGGACGATCGCGCGTCGTTCCTCGCGGGGTGGGGCGATGCCCTCTCGTCAGGGGTGCCCTTCGAGCACCGGGGCCGCATCTGGCACGACGTCACGCAGATGTGGCGCTGGTTCGAGACACGGGCGGTGCCGTTGCGGGATGCATCGGGGTCGATCAGCGAGTGGATCGGTGCGGTCGCCGACGTCCACGCCGAGGTCGAGGCGCTCCTCGATTCCGAGCGGGTCGGGCGCGCGCTGCAGGCCACGTTGGAAGAGCGCGACCGCGTCGCCCGCACCCTGCAATCGAGCCTGTTGCCACCGGAGCTGCCCCGAGTCCCGGGGATCACGTTGGCGGCGCGGTATCTTGCGGCAGCCAGTGGTGGGGGCATCGGTGGCGACTTCTACGACGTGTACCCGAGTGGGGAAGGCGACTGGGACATCGTGATGGGAGACGTGTGCGGCAAGGGGGCAGATGCAGCTGCCCTCACCGCGCTCGCCCGGCACTCCCTGCGCGCCGCCGCGATCGAGCACGACGACCCGAGCCAGATCCTGTCCCTGCTCAACGAAGCGATCCTGCGCTCCGAGTCCGACGGGCGCTTCGTCACCGCCGCCTACGCCCAGCTCGACCCGTCGGTCCTGCGGCTGCGCATCGCCCTGGCCGGCCACCACCAGCCGCGGCTGCTCCGCGATGGCGACGTCTCGCGGCTGGGCCGCCACGGGCCGCTCGTCGGCGTGCTGCCGGCGGTGACGTTCCCGATCACCGAGGTCGACCTGCGCCCGGGCGATCAGATCGTGTGGTTCACCGACGGCTTGATCGAGCAACCCAACGGCCGCTTCGTCGAGGACGATCTCGATCCCTTCCTCGCTGCGCTCGCCCGTCGCGGCGGCTCGGCCGCGGCCGTGGCCGAGGAGCTGGCCACGCGTGCGGGAGCCGACGACGAGCGGGAGGACGACGTGGCGATCCTCGTCGTCGAGGTCGACGCCCCGCCGGCGGGGCAGACCGACGACGGGCTCGGTTCCTTCGCCGCGCCCCGCGGCACGCCCCGACCTGCCGCGCCCGACGATGCGGGTCACCGCTGATGGACCCGCGCTGATGGCGAGCACCGCCTCGTTCCCGTCCGAGACCCGTGCCGTCAGCGACGCGCGCCAGTTCGTGCTCACCGCCGGCGACGTGCCCGACGCAGCCGCGGGCGACGTCGCGCTGCTCGTCTCCGAGGTGGCGTCGAACGCCGTCCTCCACGCCCGCTCGCCGTTCACGGTGACGGTCGAGCGGAGCGGCTCGAACCTGCGCGTGGCCATCTCCGACAACAGCGCGGTGCTCCCCGTGGTGAAGCACCTCAGCGACGAGGCCACCACCGGCCGCGGGTTGCGGATCCTCGGGCACCTCGCTCGCGCCTGGGGGGTCGAGCCCGGCCGCAGCGGCAAGACCGTGTGGTTCGAGATCGATCTCGACGAGGTGCCGATCGCGTGAGCGGCACGACGGCGGGGCCCCTCGTCACGGTCGAGCTCTTGGAGTTGCCCATCGCCGTGCACCTGCGGGCGTCCGAGCACACGGAGGCGTTGTTCCGCGAGTTCGAGATCATCCGCCGCGGCGACACGGCCACCGACTCGGTGCCGGCGCGCCTCCACGCGCTCATCGACGAGCTCGACGGCCAGTTCAGCGCGTTCACCGCCGAGCCGCGCGACCAGCTGCGCCTCGCCATCGACGCCGGTGCGCCGAGCGTCGACCTCGAGTACCGCGTCCCGCCCGCGGCGATCGAGGCGGCCGCGCGGCTGCGCGCCCTGCTCGACGAGGCCGACGAGTACTGCCGGGCGGGTCAGCACCTGCTGACCATCGCGACACCGCCGGACGCCGCGGCGTACCGCAACTGGTTCCTCGGTGAGTTCATCGACCAGGCCGCGGGGCAGCCCGCTCGGCCGTGGTCGTCGGCCTTCGTGACGCAAGACGTGGACGACGAGCAGGAGGAGGACGCCGTGGTCGGGTTCGCCAGCAACACCCACGACGATGATCGGCTCCCCGACGGGTGGACGGTCGACCGGCAGGGTCCCTCCGCGACCGTGCGCCTGGCCGGCGATCTCGACCTCGAGATGGCGCCGACCCTGCGCGAGCTGCTCACGCGGTTCGGTGACGACCTGCAGTCGCTCACCGTCGATCTCGCAGCGGTGTCGTTCCTCGACTCCGTCGGCATCAGCGTGCTGCTCGCGGCGCATCAACGGCTGCAGAGCTCCGGGGTCGCGCTCGAGCTGGTCGCATCGCCACGGGTCCTGCGCACGCTGACGATCGCCGGGGTGGCCGACCTGCTCGGCGCTCGTCCGGCGGACGTCACCACCTGACGCCGCGCGCCGCCGCCACCTGACGCGGCGCGACGCATCGCTCGGCACCCGGTCATGGCGCGGGCGCGGCGCGGGTACGTGCCGGCCATGGCTCGCGCACTCTGGTCCGGCTCGCTCAGCTTCGGTCTGGTGAACATCCCGGTGAAGGCCTTCTCGGCCTCGCGGGACCACGCCGTGCACTTCCACCAGATGGAGAAGGGGACCGGCGCGCGGATCCGCTACGAGAAGGTGTCCGACAAGTCGGGGGAGGAGGTCGCGGGCGACGACATCGAGCTCGGCTACGAGCTGGCGAGCGGGAAGTACGTCACGGTCGATCCCGACGAGATCGACGCGCTCCGGCCCCGGACCACGAGGACGGTCGACATCGCCGACTTCGTGGCGCTCGACGAGATCGACCCGATCTACTACACGAAGACCTACTGGCTCGCCCCGGACGGCGAGGCTGCGGCGCGGCCGTACCGGTTGCTGCTCGAGGCGATGGAGGACCAGCGCCGCGTGGGCATCGGCACGGTGGTCATCCGCCGCAAGCAGTACCTCGCCGCGCTGCGACCGCTCGATGGTGCGCTGGCGATGTCCACGATGCGCTTCGCCGACGAGGTGATCGACAAGGCGACGATCGACAGCATCCCGTCGCGGCGATCGAAGGTCGACCCCAAGGAGCTGAAGCTGGCGACGAGCATCATCGACTCGCTCGCGTCACCGTGGGACCCGACGCGGTACAAGGACACCTACACCGACGAGGTGCGGCACCTCATCGAGCAGCGGGCGAAGGGCAAGACGATCGAGGTCGAGGACCCGGGTGCGGCGCAGAGCGACAACGTGATCGACCTCATGCAGGCGCTCGAGGCGAGCGTCGCCGCGGCGAAGGCGGGCCGCGGGAGCAAGGGCAAGGGGAGCAAGGACGAGGTGGCCCGGGAGATGGACAAGGCGGCCGAGGCGCTGGCCCGCGAAGCCGCAGCCCTCGACGCTGATGCAGATGCGGATGCCGGTGCGGACGCAGATGTGGACGCGGACGGCGAGCGCCGCAAGGGCGGATCGCGGTCGTCGGCGAAGAAGGCAGGAGCGCGCGCCTCGAAGCGCGCGGCCCCGAAGAAGCGGGCGACGGCGAAGAAGGGCACGTCGTCGGGCTCCGACCGACCGAAGCGCACCGGGAAGAAGGCGTCGCGAGGACGATCGTCGGCGAAGAAGGCCGCGGCCCGCCGGAGCACGACGAAGCGGACGGCGGCCTGACACACTGACGCCCATGCCCGTCACGGTGACCGGAACCTGCCGGTGATCCGATGAGCCCGGCGGACGCCGCCGCAGACGCGGTCGAGGACGCGGCCGATCTGTACGGCTTGGAGCCGGCCTCGTTCACGCCGGCCCGCAACGCCCTCGCCAAGCGGCTGCGCGCCAGCGGGGAGAAGGCCGAAGCCGCCGTGGTGGCGAAGCTGCGCCGGCCCCCGATCACGGCGTGGGCGCTCAACCAGGTCGCGCGCGGCGACGCCACCCTCGTCGCCGCGCTGGGGCAGGCGGGCGACGACCTCGCCGCGGCCATGGAGCGCGCGCTCGGCGGCGATGCGTCCGGGGTGCGCGACGCCCAGCGGCAGGAGCGCGACGCGGTCGAGGCGGTGCTCGACGCCGCAGCCGTCCACCTCGAAGCGGCGGGCCACCGTCCGACGGAGCAAGCCCGTCAACGCATGGCCCAGACGCTGAGGGCGTCGCTCGTCGACGACGACGCCCGCGACAAGCTCGCCCGCGGCGTGCTCGATGCCGACGTCGACGCCGTGGGCTTCGGCCGCGACGACCTCTCGGGGTTCATCCCGGCGGCGGCCGGCGCCGGGACGTCACCGGCACGCGCCGCCGAGCCGGCCCCGGTCCCGCCGCACCACCCGGGCGACCGGGACCGGGCTGATCACGGCCCGACCGATCAGGACCCGACGGATCAGGACCCGACGGATCAGGACGCGGCGTCACCCGGGAGCGAGAGGCAGGAGCCGGATCCGGCGGTGGTCCAGCGCGCCGCCGCCGCTCGTGACCGCCAGGACGAGCTCACCCGGGTCGCCGCCCGCGCTCGCGAGCTGCTCCAGGCGCGCCGGGCCGAGGTCGATGAGCGGCGCGCGCAGCACGCCGCTGCGCGCCGGCAGCTCGAGGAGGCCGAGAGCCTCCTGCACGAGGCCGAGGAGGCCGCGGTCGCCGCCGAACGCCAGGACGACGAGGCGCAACGTGCGCAGCGTGCGGGCGCCGAAGAGCTCGAGGCCGCCGAACGGGCGCTCGCCGCCGACGTCCGGCCGTGAGCGTCGCTCCGGGCCCCGACGACCACGGTGCCCCCGGGGCGCGGTCGCCTGCACGGGCCATCACGCACCGTGAGGGTGCTTCACCGCCTAGAGTGGCGAGGGGGAAAGTACTTCGTTGCGTGGGTCCGCCTGCGGATCGCCGAACGGACCCGACCCTCGTGTGGGCCCGTTGGGCGTGCTGGGCGTGGGGTGGTCGTCGATCGAAGGAACGGGTGGGAACGATGGAGCGGGATGAAGGCGCAGCGATCAGGGTCGTGCTCGTGGACGACCACCTCATGGTCACCGACGCGATGGAGGTGGTGGTCAGCGCGAAGCCCGATCTGCAGGTGGTCGGCACCGCCAGCGACGTGACCGAGGCGTGGGCCACGGTCGAGCGGGAGCGCCCCGACGTCGTCGTCGTCGACCACGAGCTGCCCTCGGGTGACGGCATCACGTTGGCCTCCGACATGAAGCGGCAGTTCCCCGAGGTGCACACGCTGATCATGACCGGGCAACACGACGACCAGGTGATGACCCGTGCGGTCGCCGAGGGCTGCGACGGGGTCGTGGACAAGTCCGCGCACCTCGAGCACATGCTCTCGGCCATCCGTCTCGCGTTCGCCGGCGAACCCGCCTACTCGGCGAAGGACCTCACCCGCGCCATCAGGAACCTGGCGGCCAAGCGCGACGACCCCGGGCTGTCCGAGCGCGAGCTCGCCGTGCTCCGTCTCATGGCGGCGGGCGCGACGACCGACGCGATGGCCGAGCGGCTCGAGATCAGCGTGCACACCGTCCGCTCGCACGTGCGCCACATCCTCGAGAAGCTCGGATCCCACTCGAAGCTCGAGGCCGTTTCCAAGGCGGTGCGCGACGGGCTCGTCACCGTCGACGGCTGACCGCGCCGTCTCCGCGTCGGCTACGGCGTGGCCGGCGCGCCCTCGGCGCCGTCGGTGACCCGGAACGCCCCGCGCATCGAGGGGTGCACCCGGCAGAAGTAGGTGTACGTGCCGCTGGCGAGATCCGTGGGGATCGACCAGTCGTCGCGCTCGGCCGTGGGCGGACCCCCGAAGCCGAGCTGGCCCGAGTCGAACTGCACGTCGGCGTCGGCCAACGGGTACGCCACACCGGTGGCGCCGGTGCACGGGGCCTTGCAGGCGGTGATCGTGTGCCAGATCCCCGGACCGATCGGTGCGTCCTTGTTGACGAACCTCAGGGACTGGCCGGGCTTCACGATCGGCACGTCGGTGTAGATGCCGCTCATGTCGCCCGGGCCGTAGGCGAAGTCGGCGATGGTCACGGTGTCCGCCGCCTTGCCGTTCGGCAGCTTCGGCATGTCGACGAACTTGGGCGTGGCCTCGCCACCGTGGTTGTCGTTCTCCGGCAGGTGGCCGTGGGTCAGCACGCCCGTGACGTCCACCGGCTTCGTGAAGGGGTCCGTGCCGACCTGCCCGTCGGTGCCCCACATGACCATGATCCCCATCGACTCGTACCACGACGCGCGCTTGGTGTCGTAGGTGGCGGTGGTGCTGATCACGTCGCCCGCCTTGACGTTGACCTTCCAGTCCTCGGGCGTGACGCTCATGGCCACGTCCCACGAGACCGCACCCGCGGGTTCGTAGTAGGTCGCCGCGGATCGGAACAGGTGGGCGGTGTCGCCCTTGACGGACGCCGCCGCCTCGGGGCTCGCCGTCGCCCCCGGCCGGGTGACGTAGAGGTCGGTGTGGAGGCCGCCCGGATGCAGGTGCCCGCCCGTGCCGAGAAGCGTCGTGTCCTTGTCGACCTTCCACTCGTTCAGGCGCACCTGGTCCTTGGTGGTCTTGTACGCATCGGGGAAGTCGGTCGGGTAGGTGATGAGGCCGTCCTTGCCCGTGTCCTTGAGGACGTCGAACACGGGGTAGGTGCTCCCGTTCTGCACATCCATCCAGATCGGTCGCGCGGCCTTGATGTTCTGCGCCGCCGGTGCGGTGGCCGGGATGAAGTCGAGGTCGTACGTGATCGACACCTCGTCCGTCGTCGGCAGCAGGTTGTGGAGCATGTAGTTGATGATCCACTTGTCCGAGGCCTTGTACGGGTAGCCGTAGCCCTCGGGGAGGTAGGTGATCGTCTTCTCCTCGCCGCTCGCGAAGAACCGCTCCGGCAGCTTCGGTGACGTCGGGTCCTTCTTCGCGAGGTTCAGCCACACGCCGTGGTGCAGGTGGATGACGTCGACCGGCGGCACCGAGCCGTCCTTGCGGCGCAGGTTGGGGTAGATGCCGACGATGTAGCCGTCGACCTCGGGCTTCGGCACGTTGGTGTCGCTGATCACGATGTTGTTCTGACCGGGCTTGATCTCGATCGGGCCGTAGCTGAACTTCAGCAGCTGGGCGTCGGCCCGCTTGGGCGCCTCGACGATCTTGGCGCCGGCGGGGCTGGCGGGGGCCCCCGGCTCCTGGGACGAGCTGGTGCTCAGCCCCGGGGCCTTCGTCCCTGCGGGCGCGCCCTGGGTCTGGGTGCTCGTCGTCGACGACGAGCACGATGCGATCACCATTGCGGCCGCGGCCGCCCCGAGTACGAGCGCTGCTCGTGTGGCCCCCCGTTTCATGGGTGTGGAGGGTATCCGACACGTCGCCGTGTCACGAAGCGGGCCGTGGTCCTTCGACGGCGAAGCGTGGCGAGGGGCGCCTCCGCCTCGCCGGACCGAGCCCGCGCAGCGGCGGGGGCTCCGGGTGTCCGGGCGGTCGCCGGTCAGGACGGTGCCGCAGCGCGGGACGTCACTTCGGGGCTGCGCTCGACGCCGGTCCTGAGGTGGACGTGGCCGGGTCGGAGGTGGTCGGGGCCGGTCGCGAGGTGGTCGTGCCCGGCGACGTCGTCGGGGTGC
>CAYUOL010000178.1:0-13205 GCA_964446345.1 uncultured Iamiaceae bacterium
GTCAGCCGTCGGCGTGCAGGGCGAGCCAGCGGCTGCCGGGCTCGACCCACTCGACGCGGTGGGGGGTGTGCGCCGGGAGCAGGATCCAGTCACCGGCGACGAGCGCCACCTGCTCGTGGGCGATGGTCAGCGTGGCGGCGCCTTCGAGCAGCACCACCCACTCGTCGTGGGCCTGGTCGTAGCTCTCGGGCTCGACCTCGGGGCCGCTCAGGATCTCCTCGACCCGCACGCCGCCGAGCGCGGCGAGCGGCACGAACCGCTCGCCGGTGGCCGGCCACGTGTCGGGTGCGGACAGGCGACCGCGCGTGACGGCGTGGTCGGGATCGGTCATGGGCGCGGCGGCAGCTGCGTGTCGAGCACCTTCGCCGCCTCGTCGAGGCAGGCGGTGCTGAGGTGCAGGCCGTCGGGGATCAGGCAGCGGTCGGCCTTCTGCTCGCCGGTGCCGAGCATCGTGGCGAGGTCGGTGACCGTGACGAAGGGGCGGCTCGCCGCGACCGCGGTCGCGAGTTGGTGGACGTGGCGGTTCATCAGGCCCACGCGGTCCTCCTTCGTCCGCACGTGCCCGACCCACACCACCTAGGTGCTGCTGTCGGCGAAGGCGTCGAAGCTCGCCGCGAGGCGGCGGCTGTACTCCGCGTCCCATGCGGCTTTGTCGGCGGCGGCCGCGACGACCTTGCCGTTCCCGTCGAGGAGGTCCTGCGCGTCGTTCGACCCGAGGGAGAGCACGAGCACCTGCGGCGGGAAGTCACGCGCGAGCTCGGTCAGCCGCTTCGGCCAGTCGAACGTGTCGGGTCGGGCGAGCCCGGTGCCCTCGACCCCGATGACCTTCACCACGGCCGTGTCGCCGACGGGTCCGCGCAGCGCCGCACCGAGACCGACGGAGATCGAGTCGCCCGCGACGGTGATCTTGTACGCCGGCGTCGTCTTCGGGGTCGCGCCCGCCGTGCCCGACGACGACCCGGATCCGCACGCCGCGAGCAGCGGCAGGAGCACGAGCAGCGAAGCGAGGGCGAGCGCCGTGCGGCGCGGGCGGGGCGGGATCGGCACGGCCCCGTTCTACCGGACAGGCCCGACGGCGGCGGGTCACGCCTGGTCGGGCCGAACGGCAGCGCGCGCCGGTCGAGTGGTCGTCCAATCGTCCTCGAGTGCACGTCGAGCGAGGCCGGGTGGCCGCGATCCCTCGAATTGGCTCCGGGTCACACACGAGACGTGTCGTGATCGACGCCGCCGTGCCGCGTCCGCCGACCCGAGCGGCTACAAGAGGGGCATGACGAACGGCGACGCGACCTCCCCGCTGATGCCGGCGGCGTTCCTGGGCCACGGGTCGCCCATGAACGCGCTGGAGCACAACTGCTACACCGAGGCGTGGCGGTCCTTCGGCCAGTCGGTGCCGCGTCCTCGGGCGATCCTGTGCGTGTCCGCCCACTGGTACATCAACGCCACGGCGGTCACTGCGATGGCGGCGCCGCGCACCATCCACGACTTCTACGGGTTCCCCCCGGAGCTGTTCGCGGTCGAGTACCCCGCGCCGGGCGACCCGGAGATCGCCGCCCTCGTCGCTGACGTCGCCCGGCCCCACTGGGTCGGGATGGACGCCGACAGCTGGGGCATCGACCACGGCACCTGGTCGGTGCTGGCGCACGCGTTCCCCGCCGCCGACATCCCCGTGCTGCAGCTCGCCATCAACGCCGAGAAGCACTTCGACGAGCACGTCGAGCTGGGGGCCGCGCTGGCGCCCTTGCGGGCCGAGGGCGTGCTCATCGTCGGTAGCGGCAACGTGGTGCACAACCTCCGGGCCCTCGACCCGAGCCTCGAGCACGACGGCTTCGATTGGGCCCACCGCTTCGACGACGCCGCCCGCGCCACGATGGCGGGCGAGCCGGCCGACGCCGCCCGCCTGGCCGCCCACGGCGACTACCGCCGCGCGGCCCCGACCCCCGACCACTTCATCCCGTTGCTCTACCTCGCCGGGCTCGCCGCCGCGGCGGGTGAACCGGCGGCGACGCTGGTCGACGGCTACGCCTTGGGGTCGCTGTCCATGACGTCGTACACCGTCGGGCTCGGGACCGACGCGCCGGCCGATGCCTCCGCGGACGCACGCGCCGGGGCGCGGGACGACGAGGGTGCCGCGGGCGCGCACCTGCCCGACGCACGTGTCGTCCCGCCGGACGAGACCAACCTGTGAACCGCCGCGTCAGCCGGTGACGCGCAGGGTCGCCGTCTTCGAGGCGGCGACGCTGCCATCGGGGTTCTTGACGTCGACGGTCCAGGTGTAGGACTTCTTGTCGAGGGTGCAGGTCGTTCCCGACAGCGCCCCGGGGCACAGCGGGAAGGTCCCCGACGCCACCGTCGACAGCTCGGCGTCGGCGGTGCCCGGCGCCGGGCCGTGCACCGAGACCTTCTGGCCCGGATCGAGCTTGACGTCCCACGCCAGCATCGGGGTGGCCCCCGACGCCCCGGTGGCGTCGTACTCGTACGACGCGGGCACGCTCGACGGCTTCACGGTCAGCGTGCCGTTGACCGAGGCCGGTGCGGCCGTCGTCGGCGCGGTGGTGGTCGGTGGTCGCGTGGTGGTCGGCTTCGGGTTCGTGGGGTCGTCGGTCGTCGACGTCGCGAGGGTGGAGAGCGTCTCGAGCACCTTCGCCGTCGTCGTGGTGCTCGACTCGTCGCCGCCCTTGCTGCAGCCGGTCAGCGCGGCCAGCAGGGCCACGCCGAGGAGGATCAGCCCGGCGGCCAGGCGAGGGGTGGGCACGCGGTCACTGCGTTCAGGTCGCTCCATGCGCCTAGCTTGCCGCGTCCCGCCGCCGCGTGCGCGCCACCACACCCACGGTGGCCGAGCGGCCGACGCCGTCTCGTGCTCAGCGGGCTCGCAGGGCGCGCAGCGCCTGGATGAGCACCTCGAGCAGGTCGATGGCCTCTTCACGTCGGAACGCCCACACACCCGGCCGCAACATGGCGACCGAGCGCCGTCGTTGCTCGATCAGCTCGGGCGAGGGCAGGGGCGACACGCCCTCGGGCGGGTCCGCGGCGTCGTCGGATCGTGGGGGCTGCATGGGCCCACGGTAGCGAACAGGTGTTCGATCCGCCAGTGGTCGGGCGCCGCAACCACGCCTCGGCGGCGCGCCCTACAGTGCGCTGCGTGGAAGGCGACTACGCAGCTGCGCTGCTCGACGCAGCCCCGGTGGGTCTGCTCGTCGTGGACGAGATCGGCACGATCACCTATGCCTCCGCCAGCGTGGCGGAGCTGACGGGCTACGGCTACGACGACGTCGTCGGCACGAACATCCTGAGCTACCTGCACGAGAACGCGGTGCAGGGGATGATCGAGTCGGTCGCGTACGTGCAGGAGTACATGGACGCGGTGATGGGGCCGGCGTCGCTCGGCTTCATCCACGCCGACGGCGCCGTGCGCGTGCTCGAGGTCTACGCCACGAACAACTTCGACGATCCGTTGCTCAAGGGCCTCGTGGTGGCGGTGCGGGACCAGACGTTCCAGTACCAGGTGAACGACGCCCTGCGCGACTACACCGAGGGGACGCAGCTCAGCGCGGCGCTCGAGACGCTGTGCAGCGCGCTCATCGGCTTGCCGATCCGGGGGCGCGCCGCGCTCGTCGACCCCGAGACCGGGATGCCGATGGCCAACGCGCGCCTGCCCGAGGCCGTGTTCGGCCCGGCGCCCACCGGCGCGCGCCCGCGTCCGTGGCAGGAGGCCGTCGCGACGAAAGAGGGCCTGTTCCCGGTCACGCTCGCGGACTACGACGCCGAGCTGCGAGAGGTGGTCGGGGCCGCGGGGATGACCACCTTGTGGGCGGTGCCGGTGCTCACCCCGGTGCTGGGCGACGAGCTGCGCGCCTCGGCGTGCCTGCTGGTCGGACGCCACGAGGTCGGCGAACCGAGCGTGAACGAACGGCTCACGATGGGCACCGCGGCGCGCACCGCCGCCATGTTGCTCGAGCGCGAGTACCTCGTGGCGCAGCTCAGCCGATCCGCCCACACCGACTCCCTCACCGGGCTCGCGAACCGCGCCCGCCTGTTCCGCTCCGGCGACGACGCGACGGGCGGCGACACGGCGTCGCGGACCGGACCGGTGGGGGTGCTCTACGTCGACCTCGACGGTTTCAAGCCCGTCAACGACACCTACGGCCACGCGGCCGGCGATGCGGTGCTCGTCGAGGTCGGGCGCCGCCTCGAAGCGTGCTGCCGGCGCGGTGACGAGCTCGGGCGGATCGGCGGCGACGAGTTCGTGCTGCTGTGCTGGGGCCTCGACGACGAGGCCGAGGCGGCCCGGATCGCGGACCGCATCGTCGCGGCGCTGCGCGAACCCGTCATCCTCGACGGCGTCGTCGAGGCGGCAGCCGACGTCGCGTCGGTGACGCCGCCGGCGCCGGTCGCGGTCGAGATCGGGGCGAGCGTCGGCATCGCGCTCTCCGTCGGCGAGGCGCTCGAGGACGCGATGCAGCGAGCCGACGCCGCGCTCTACGAGGCGAAGCGCAGTGGGCGCAACCGCTGGGAGCTCGCCCCGACGTGAGCCCGATGCCCGCCTGGCTGTCTGCCCGCAGCCGGCGCACGGGAGGCGCGTGACCGGCGCGGCGAGCGGATGGGGTGCGGCGAGCGCGCCGACGAGGAGCGGTCAGGCGTCGACCGGCAGCCACTCGACGAGCTCGATCGTGACCCCTTCGGGTCCCTCGAAGAACTCGAGCCGGCGGCCGATGAACGACATCGCCTCGTTGAGCTTGGGCACCCCGTTCGCCACGAGGTGCGCAGACGTCGCATCGAGGTCGTCGACCCGCAGCGCGAGGTGGTTGAAGCCGATGCGCCCCAGGTTCGACGGCGCCTGCGGCGGATCTCCCAGGGTGTCGTCGTCGAAGCACAGCAGCTGGATCTCGAAGCGCGGCGACGAGCCCTCGAGGCCGAGCGTGATGTGCTCGGCCTTCATCTCGGGCATCCCCATGTACTGCGCCGGCACGCCGCCGTCGATCGTGGTGACGT
This sequence comes from uncultured Iamiaceae bacterium, assembly GCA_964446345.1. Classification (GTDB taxonomy): domain Bacteria; phylum Actinomycetota; class Acidimicrobiia; order Acidimicrobiales; family Acidimicrobilacustridaceae; genus CAYUOL01. Next base: position 4,990 of record CAYUOL010000178.1, read on the forward strand.
GATCTTCGCGGAAGCCCAGCAGGCCGAAGAACGCCACCGCCGCCGCGACGTCGCGCACTGCGATCGTGATGTGGTCGGGGTTGCGGACCATGGTGCGGCTCCCTCCCGTGCGCGACCCGTCGTCGCACGAACACGCAGACGCTAATCCCGCGCGAGGCGCACGCGCGGGGCCCGGCTCAGCCGATGAGCTGCGCGATTGCGTGCAGCACCAGGCCCGCCATGGCGCCGACGACCGTGCCGTTGATGCGGATGAACTGCAGGTCGGGTCCGAGCAGCAGCTCGAGGCGGTCGGCCGTCTCCGAGGCGTCCCACTTCGAGATCGTCTCGGTGACCAGGTCGACGATCTCGCCGCGGAAGCGCTCGACCAGGTAGGTCACGGCGCTCTCCGCGCTCTCCTCGAGCTTCGCCTGCAGCGCAGCATCCTCGTCGAGGCGCGTGCCGCCGGCGATGACCATCTTCGCCACGCGCGCCCGCAGGTTGGAGTCGGGATCGATCGCCTCGGCCCGCAGGCTGCGCTTCGTGTCCTGCCACATGCTCGAGATCCAGTCGTTCACCATCGGGTGGGCGAGCAGCTCGTGCTTCAGCTTCTCGCCCTTCTCGAGGTACTCCGGGGAGGTATCGAGGTCGGTGACCAGCTGGGCGAGCCGCGCCTCGAAGCGCAGCCGCAACGAGTGGTCGGTGTCGCTCAGCATCTCCTGCACGACCGTGCGCGCACCCTCGATGAGGCGCTCGAAGATGCGGTCCTCCGCCGCGCCCGGCAGCCACCACGGCGACTTCGCACCGAGGCGCTCGCGCAGCTCGTCGCGGTGCGTGTCGAGGTACTTGTCGAGCTCCTTCAGGCCGGACTCGAGCGCCTGCTGGTGCCGCCCGTCGCGGATCGCGAACGCCAGGGCCTTGCCCGCCACCGGCGCGAGCGCGACCTCTTCCACGCGTTCGTTCACGACCTTCTGGATCACGCGCTGCACGTCGTCGTCCCGCACGAGGTCGCTGACCGTCACGCCGGCGTTCAGCACCTCGGCGGCGACGCGCTGCGCGTTGTCCTCGTCGCGCAGCCAGGCGGCCAGGCGCGGCACGAAGTCGGCCTTGCGGACCCGCGCGACGATCGCTTCCGGCGTGAGGAACGACTCGGAGATGAACTCGCCGAGCGTCGACGCGAACTGGTCCTTGCGCTCGACCACCACCGCGGTGTGGGGGATCGGGAGGCCGAGGGGGTGGCGGAACAGCGCCGTGACGGCGAACCAGTCCGCGAGCGCGCCGACCATCGCGGCTTCGGCCATCGCCTGCACGTACCCGGCCCAGGTCGTCTTGCCGCCGAAGATCGTGACGGCGAGGAACACCAGTGTCACGAAGACGAGCAGCAGCGTCGCCCGCCGCTTCATGGTGGCCAGGCGGCGGCGGCGCAGCTCCTGCGAGCGCACTGCGGGCGCCGAGGTCACCTCCCGTCCCTCGGGCGCGGCCGGGCCCGCCGGGGGCGCGCCGGCCGGATCGACGGGGCTGGTCACAGGAGCCATCACCTAGATCTACCCGCTGGGTCGGTGTTCCGTCGCTCGGGCGGCCCGACGCCCCGGTCACACCACGGAGCCCATACGTCGCCGCCCCGCCGCCGAGACGGCGCGGCCACGGACCGGCGACCGGTTCGCTCGGGGACGTGAACGGTGCCACCGTTGGCACCATGACGAGGACGCGACCGCCCGTGCCGATGCCCCGCACCGCCCTCGTGCTCGGCGGGGCCAGCGACATCGCGCTGGCCACCGTGCGCCGGTTGGCCGCCGAGGGGCTGCACGCGGTCGTGCTCGCGGCTCGGGATCCGCTCGCGTTGCGCGCCCGGTTGGACGCCGAGCCCTTGTCGCTCGACGCGGTGCACCTCGAGCGGTGGGACGCCAACGACGTCGACGCGCATGGGCCCCTGCTCGTGCGCGCGCGTGAGCTGGTGGGCGACGTCGACCTGGTGCTGTGCGCCGTCGGCAGCCTCGGCCACCACAGCGGCGCCACGATGCGCGCGGTCGACGCCGACGCGCTGCTGCGCGCCAACTTCGTCGGTCCGGCCACCGCACTGCTCGACGCCGCGCGCACCCTCGTCGCCCAGGGCCACGGATCGATCGTGGTGCTCTCGTCGGTGGCCGGCGCCCGGGCGCGAAGGTCGAACTTCGTCTACGGCTCGGCCAAGGCGGGGCTCGACGCGTTCGCACAGGGCCTGGGGGACAGCGTCGCCGGCACGGACGTGCGCGTGCACGTGGTGCGCCCCGGCTTCGTGGTGACGCGCATGACCGAAGGCCTCGAGCCGGCGCCGTTCGCGTCGAAGCCCGAAGCGGTGGCCGACGCCGTCGTCGGGGTGCTCGCCGCGACGCGCAACCGCATCGTCTGGGTCCCCCCGCTGCTCGGACTGATGATGGGCGTGCTGCGCAACGTCCCCGCGCCGCTGTGGCGGCGCGTCGCGGGCGACCGCTGACGTCCCCACCCCGATCTGCCGCCCACCCCGATCTTCCGGTCGCGAGGGGGAGTGGCGCCCGACGCCATGTCGCGACCAGGACGTCGGGGTCTCAGGGCGTCGGGGTCTCGGGGCGTGGGGGTCTCAGGGCGTGGGGTGCTCGAGCAGCGTCGTGTTGGGGATGACCGGACCGTCCTCGGCCGGCGCCACGTCGCCCCGGAGGTCGATCGACGCCGCGAGGGACGAGTGCGGCGGAGGCGCCGAGACCGACTCGCCGGGCCCGGCGTCCCCCGACGACGTGGGGGCCGCGGCCTGGGCCCGGCGCGCCAGCACCTCGACCCCGGTCGCGCCCGCGAGCCCCGCGCCGAGCTGCGCGAACGCCAGACGGGTGCTCGGGCGCGCGAGGCCGAGGCGGTTGTCCAGTGCGAAGGAGCCGGGACCTTCGGCGGTGATGGCGAACACCGAGGCCATGAGCACGGCGTTGTACTCGTAGCCGCCCTTGGTGACCCAGATGCCGTTCTTCGCGTGGACGTGGCGGATCGCGACGGTCATGACCCCCGACACCATGCTCGAGGCCACTGGCGTCAAGAACCCGGTCGCGAGCAGCGCGCCCGCAGTCGTCTCGGTCAGGCCGGCGAGCATCGCCTGGCGGTGCGCGGGCTCCATCCCCATCTTCTGGAAGCCCGCCGCCGTTCCTTCCAGCCCGCCACCCCCGAACCAACCCCGCAGCTTCTGCAGGCCGTGGCCGACGAACAACGCGCCGATGAGCACACGCAACACGGTGATGCCGAACTTCTTCATGGCGATGCCTTCGCTCCGCTCGTGGCCGGAGGCCGGCCGGTCGCTTCGGCGACGGACCTACCCCGGGGCCCGCGCCCTCACCACGGGGCCGCACGGCGGGCGCCGACCCGGCAGACTCGGGATCATGAGCGGTCCCGTGCGCAGTGAGGACGTGCCTCCCACCCCGTCGGGGTCGGCCGATGCGCCGGCGGCGGCGGTCGAGGTCACGGACAGCCACGAGACGGTCGTGGGCTCCACGCGGGTGCTGCGGGCGCTGCCGCGGCGGGCCCGGCGCACCATCGGCGCGTGGTGCTTCGCCGACCACATGACCCCGACGTCGGTGACGGGGGACGGCGGCGGCCTCGACATCGGCCCGCACCCGCACATCGGCCTGCAGACCGTCACCTGGTTGGTGGCCGGGGAGCTGCTGCACACCGACAGCGTCGGCTCCGAGCAGCTGATCCGCCCGGGCCAGCTCAACCTCATGACCGCCGGGCGCGGCGTGGCCCACGCGGAGCAGACGCCGAAGGCGTTCCGCGGGACGGTCCACGGCATGCAGCTGTGGGTGGCCCTGCCGGAGCGGACCCGTCACGGCGAGCCGGCGTTCGAGCACCACGCGGAGCTCCCGGTGGTCGAGCTCGCGCACGCCACGGCCACGGTCGTGATCGGTGCGTTCGGCGGCGCTGCGTCGCCGGCGCGGCGCGACACCGACCACCTCGGGGTCGAGCTCGCGCTGCGTCCCGGTTCCTCGACCGTCGGGCTCGACGCGTCGCACGAGCACGGCCTGGTGGTGATGGACGGCGCGGTCGCGCTGGACGGCCATGCGGACCCGCCGCTGACGCCGGGGCACCTCGCCTACCTGGCGCCCGGGCGTGACGAGCTGACCATCTCCGTCGACGAACCGACGCGCGCGCTCCTGCTCGGCGGCACGCCGTTCGAGAGCCCGGTGCTCATGTGGTGGAACTACGTCGCGCGCGATCGCGCCGAGATCGACGACGCCGTGGCGGACTGGAACGCCGCCGCCGACCGGTTCGGCGTGGTCGCGTCACCGCTGGCGCGGATCCCCTCACCGCTCCCGCTCTGGTGACGGCCGGTGGTGGGTCGGGACCGACCGCCCGCGCGACCGCCGACCGCTCCCGGATTTTGAGTATCCGTTACTCAGGTCGCGGGGGTGGTCCCGGCGGACAGTGGCCGACAGCGAGACCGGGCCGCCCTGCGGGCCGACCGGTCGGCGCTGTCCGCTCCGTCCCTCGCATGGGCCTCACGAAAGCAGTCGCGTCATGAACCACCACCTGCGCACCGGCATGTCCGCCCTGGCCCTCGGGTCGACCCTGTTGCTGGCCGGCGCCTGCAGCAAGTCCGCCGAACCCGTGCAGACCTCGGCCACCGCCGTGGCGGTGACGTCGCCCACGAAGGAGTCGGTGACCACGCCGACGACCGAGGACGTGAGCGGCACCGATGTGCCGACCACGCAGAAGAAGGGGGCGACGACGACCACCGAGAAGGGCGCCCCGACCACGAAGCCCGGCAAGTCCACGACGACGGCGGCGAAGACGGCGACGGGCCCCGAGTTCGCGGCGGAGGCGGTCACCGCGTTCCAGACCAAGCTCGGCGACTTCAAGGCGCTCGAGATGGTCCTCCACGTCGACAACGGCAACGCCTACGTGCAGGCGCAGGATCCCGCCAAGCCGGCCAACGTCGACCAGTACGACTACCGCAAGGGCAGCATCGACGGGCCCAACCCCGTGAAGCTCACCGGCGACGGCGACCTGGCGTCGAACCTGTTCGGCGTGCAGGAGGTCGTGTGGGACAAGCTGCCGGCGATGATGGAGCAGGCCAAGACGTCGATCGGCGAGCTCGAGGGCTCGAAGGGCGTGACCCACCTCATCATCAAGAAGAACCTGCCGTTCGACTCCGACACGGTCGTCAACATCTACGTCGACGGCGGCACCCGCAAGAGCGGCGGCTACGTCAGCTTCAAGGGCGACGGCACGCTCAAGAAGGTGTACGGCCCGAGCTGATCCCGCCCGTCACCATCCGCCAACGGCCGGCGCCGCAGAGAGCCCTGCGCGCCGGCCGGTGCCGTTTTCCGGCCGCTGTGACGCGAAACACGTGCTCAGAGGCGCTTTTGTGACACCGAACACCTGGACATCCGTCGCGACCCGTGACTTTGTTATCGGCGATAACTTATCGGTGATAACAAAAACGGGAGGGCAGCATGCGATTCGCCCACATCGGACAGTTCCTCGTGCGTCGGCGGTGGTGGGTGCTCGTGCTCACCGCCGTGTTCTTCGTCGGCGCCGGCACCTACGGCGGTGACGTCGCCAAGAAGCTCAGCAACGGCGGGTTCAGCGATCCGTCCGCCGAGTCCTCCCGAGCCGAGCAGTACCTGGACGAGACGCTCGGCGGCGGCACGCCCAACGTCGTGCTGCTGGTGAAGCCGGCTCGCGCCGGCGCGACCGTCGACGACGCAGAGGTCGCCGCCGCCGGCCAGGCCGTGACGGCCGAGCTCGCGACGGCGCCCGGGGTGACGCAGTCGGTGTCGTACTGGTCGCTCGGCAACGCCCCGCCGCTCAAGGCGACCGACGGCTCGAGCGCTCTCGTGCTGGCCCGCACCCAGGGCAGCGAGGACGAGGTGCGCGAGCACATCAAGGTCATCGCCGAGCGCTTCGACCGCCAGGGCGACGTGGTCACGACCCAGGTGGGCGGCATGAGCGAGGCGTTCTCCGAGGTCGGCCACACGATCGAGAAGGACCTCGCGCTCGCCGAGATGATCGCCCTGCCGATCACGCTGCTCATCCTGCTGTTCGTCTTCCGCAGCCCGATCGCGGCGTCGCTGCCGTTGCTCGTCGGCGGGTTCTCGATCGTCGGCACGTTCGTGGTGCTCAAGGTGCTGGCGTCGATGACCGACGTGTCGATCTTCGCCCTCAACCTCACGACGGCGCTGGGCCTCGGCCTCGCGATCGACTACTCGTTGCTGCTCGTGTCCCGCTACCGCGAAGAGCGCAGCAAGGGCAAGGCGCCGAACGACGCCGTCGTGCACACCGTCGCCACCGCCGGGCGCGCCGTCGTCTTCAGCGGCATCACCGTCGCCATCTCGCTCGGCGCGCTGCTGCTCTTCCCGGTGTCCTTCCTCAAGAGCTTCGCCTACGCCGGCATCGGCGTGGTGGTGATGGCCGTGGTCGGCGCCGTGGTCGTGCTGCCGGCGATGCTGGCGGCGCTGGGCGACCGCGTCGACAAGTTCTCGATCCCCCGCCTCCGCGGCGTCGGGGCACGGGGCCGCCGGGCCGCCGCCGTCGTCACCGACCGCGCCCTCGAGACGACCTTCTGGTATCGGGTCGCGATGGCCGTCATGAAGCGGCCGATCCCCGTGGCCGGTGCCGTCATCGCGCTCCTCCTGGTGCTGGGCCTGCCCTTCCTCCACATCGCGACCGGCACGTCCGACGACCGGGTGCTGCCGACCACCGCCACCGCTCGCCAGGTCGGCGACACGATCCGCGCCGACTACAGCTCGAAGGACGCGAGCGCCATGGCCGTCGTCTTCCCGAGCGCCACGCCAGACGCGAACGGCCTCGACGGGTACGCCGTGGCTTTGTCGAAGCTCGACGGCGTCAGCCGCGTCGACGCCCCGACGGGCATCTACCTGAAGGGCGTGCGCCTCACCGCGGACCCGGCGCTGACCGGGCGCTACGCGACGCCGAACGGGCCCTGGGTGTCGGTCGTCCCGACGGTCGAGCCGATGTCCGCCGCCGGCGAGCAGCTCGTGAAGGACGTGCGGGCGACGCCGGCGCCGGCCCAAGCCCTCGTGGGCGGCCCGGCGGCGCAGCTCGTCGACCTCAAGGCCGGCATCATGGCGAAGCTGCCGTGGGCGCTCGGGTTCATCGCGCTCTCCACGTTCGTCCTGCTGTTCCTCTCGTTCGGCAGCATCCTCGTGCCGGTCAAGGCGCTGGTGCTCAACACCCTCAGCCTCACGGCGACGTTCGGGGCGATGGTGTGGATCTTCCAGGACGGACACCTGGCCGACCGCCTCGGGTTCACCCCGACCGGCACGTTGGACCTCACGATGCCGATCCTGATGTTCTGCATCGCCTTCGGCCTCTCGATGGACTACGAGGTGTTCCTGCTCTCCCGCATCAAGGAGGAGCACGACCGCACCGGCGACAACACCCGGGCCGTCGCCGTCGGCCTGGCCCGCACCGGCCGCATCATCACGGCGGCCGCGGCCACCATCGCGGTCGTCTTCCTGGCCTTCGCCACGTCGTCCATCGCCTTCATCAAGCTGTTCGGCATCGGGCTGACGCTGGCCGTGCTCATGGACGCCACGATCGTGCGCGCCACGTTGGTGCCGGCGTTCATGCGCCTGGCCGGCGAGGCCAACTGGTGGGCACCACGGTGGATGCGCCGCATCTACGATCGGGCAGGTATGAGCGAAGCCGCCGCCGAAGCCGCCCTGCTCGACCTGACCGAGGTCGATCGCGACGAGGATGCCGTCGTCGGCACGCTCGTGGGCATGACCAGCGGGTCGAACGGTGCGCACGGCTCGGTCTGGTCGAGCGGCCGGGACGAGCGCGACGAGGTTCCTGGCTCGGACGGATCGACGGACCCGTCCCGGGCGTCGGCGGGGACGAGCTGACGATGAGCGCGGCCCGGTCGCGATCGAAGCGTGGCGAGGGCGAGCGCCTCCGCGACGAGATCCTCGACGCGGCCGAGGCCCTGCTCAACGAGACCGGGAGCGCCGACAAGGTGAGCACCCGAGCCGTGGCGAAGCGCGTCGGGTGCACCTCACCGTCGATCTACCTCCACTTCGAAGACCGGGCCGCGCTGCTGTTCGCGGTGTGCGAGCGCCAGTTCGAGAAGCTCGCCCATCTGCTCGACGAGGCGGCATCCACCGATGCCGTGATCGCCGGAGGGCCGGCCGAGCGCCTCAAGGCGCTCGGCCGCGCGTACTGCGACTTCGCCCTCCGGAACCCCCAGCAGTACCGCACGATGATGATGGACGTGATCGCCG
>CAYUOL010000179.1:0-13167 GCA_964446345.1 uncultured Iamiaceae bacterium
CGTCGTGGTTGTAGAGCGCGCCGCTCGGGGCGAAGGCCTCGTACACGCGGTCGCCGACGGCGTGGCGCAGCTCGTCCTCGGTCATGCGCCGGTGCAGCGCGAGCGCCGCGATGATCTCGACGTCGTCAACGGCCGCCTCGGCGGCGAGGTCGAGCACGGCCTCGATGACGCGCTGACGGATGTCGGGGCGCTTCATCGGGGGCAACGGCAACGAGATGTCGTCGAACGCGATCGTCAGCTTCATGCCGCTGAAGAGCAGCGCCGGCAGCGGCTCGCTGTCGCCGATGGGGTTCAGGAGCGCATGGCGGATGTGGCCGTCGATGTCATCGAGCGGCGCCAGCGGCTCGGCCGGGTAGATGACGCGCGTGCGGTCGACGGGGAGCTTCTCGAGCTTGAAGCCCTCCCCGTGGTGGAAGAGGATCGGCGGCGTCGACCGATCGACGTCGAGGACGAACCCGGGGCGGGGCATCAGCGATCTCCAGAGCGTGAGAGGACGTCGTTCCGGTCGCGACACGGCGTCGGGCCCGACGCCATGTCGCGACCGGAAGATCGGGGTCGGGGTGAGGAGGTCACAAGCGGTTCCGTTCCTTCTCGGTGCGGAGGTCGAACGCGACCTTGACGGCGCCGCGGCGACCGGCCTGCGCGGCGTGGGCGACGGCGTCCTCGAAGCGGGCGAGGGGATAGGTCGCGCTGACGAGGCGACCGAGGGCGTGCTGCTGCACGAGCTCGAACGCGAGGTCGAACGTGCGGCGCTCGCCGCCGTCGCTGCTGCGCTCGATGCCGTAGGCGTAGGTGCCGAAGAGGCGGATCTCGCGCTGCCAGAGCCCGGTGAGGTCGACCTCGATCTGGCCGGGCATGCCCAGCATGGCGATGCGACCCTTCGGCTTCACGACGGCGAGGGCGTCGGCGAGGCTGGACGCGCTGCCGACGCAGTCGATCACCACGTCGGCGCCGCCGGCGAGCCGGGTGATGTCGCCGTCGCCGAGCGCCATGGCGCCCGTGGTGCGGCGCACCCCGCGCTTGATCTCGTCCGGGTCGACGAGCGCGCAGTTGGGGGCGTCGCCGAAGAGCTGGGTGGCGAGGTCGCGCTGCAGGGGGTGCTTGGCGACGACGACGACGGCACCCGGTTGCGCGTGGCGGCGCAGCGCGGCCAGGGCGGCGAGACCGAGGGTGCCGGCGCCGAGGATCACCACGCTCTCGCCGGGTTGCACCTCGGCGGCGAAGACCCCGTGGACGGCGCAGGCGGTGGGCTCGACCATCACGGCGTCTTCGTCGCTCATCCCCTCAGGCACAGGGTGCAGCTGGCTGCGGTGGGCGACCATGACGGTCGACCAGCCGCCGCCCGTGTCGCAGCAGAACCCGCTCTGCAGCCCGGGCTCGAGGGCGCCGAACGCGATGTTGACGCAGTTGCCGAGATCGCCGGCGGCGCAGTACGAGCACACGGGCGAGATGTTGCGGGTGACGCAGCCGAGCACCGGTTCGATCACCACGCGGTTGGTGCCGTCGGCGTCGGTGATGCCGTTGGCGGGATCGATCAGGTCGGCGACGATCTCGTGGCCCATCGTGAAGGGGAACGACACGATCGGGTCGAAGTAGCGCGACGAGGACCCGTCGATGGTCGAGAGGTCGCTGCCGCAGATGCCGGCCAGCCGCGGCTTGACGTGCACCCAGTCGGGCCCGGGCAGGTCGGGGACGTCGACGTCCTTCAGGCGCAGGGGCCCGACCTTCGCGCCGCCGCCGGGACGCAGCGAGCCGGCGACCATCGCCGCCGCGTACTTGGGGACGTTGCGCTCGAACTGCAGCGCCTTCACGCGCTCGCCTCCCTCATGCCGTGCGCCCGGGGATCATCGGGTTCGCGAGACCGCCGCCGAACCGGGAGCGCATGGTGCCGATCGGGATGAGCGTGCGCGGCGCGCCTTCGGACTTGGTGAAGTGCTCGATGAGCCACCCGCGCTTGCGGGCCAGCGCGGCGAGGCGCACCTCGGGGTTCACCGCGACGGGGAAGCCCACCACCTCGAGCATCGGCAGGTCGCTGGTGGAGTCGGCGTAGGCGACCGATTCGGCCAGGTCGAGGTCGTGCTGCGCGGCGTAGTCCATGAGCGCCTGCGCCCGGGATTCGCCGGTCGGCGGCACGGCGTCGAGCTCGCCGGTGTACCGGCCGTCGCGCACGGACATGCGCGCGGCGACGATGTCGTCGAAGAGCGGCTCGAGCGGCTTGACGACGAAGTCGAGGGCGCCGGTGATCAGCACGGTCTTGTGGCCGAGCGCCCGGTGCTCGCGCACGCGGCGGATGGCGGCGGGGAACGACTTGGCGAGGATCAGCTGGCTGAACATCTCGACCGAGTCTTCTTCGATCTGGTCGACCGGCGCCTGGTCGTAGCGGCGGTAGAAGTAGCGCAGGAAGTCGCTGCGGTCGGCGCGGTCCTGGGCGAGCCAGGCCGGCGCGTTGCGCATGGTCTGCAGCACGAACCGGGCGCGATCGTCGATCGGCAGGCGCCGCGTGGCGAGCCAGGCGTAGGAGGCCACCACGTTCGACGCGATCAAGGTGTTCTCGAGGTCGAACGCGGCGAGGTGGCGGGCCGGGTCGAGCACCTGGCGCCGCAGGCGGTCCTCGCGGGCCTCGCCGACCTTGCCGCCGGGAGTCGTGCGCACGCGGGCGTGCGTGACGATCGAGGGCAGGTGGATCGTCTGGATGTACTGCGGCCAGTCGACGACGCGCGGGTCGAACGCGAACGCCTCCTGGTCCTCCGCGTCGAGGCTCTCGAACAGGGCGAGCAGGCGCTCGACGCCGTAGATCGCCTCGCACTCGGCGTAGGCGCCGTAGAGCTCGACGTAGCCGAGCGCGCGCTCGGCCTCGTCCTTCTTCTCCTCGACCTTCGCGCCCCACTCGGCCTGCTTGCCGCGCAAGGGCAGCTGGGCCATGACCTTCTCGGTCTTCTCGAGGACGTTCTTGGCCTTGGTGAGCTGGCCCTGCACCCGGCCGCGACCGGGGAAGTTCCAGTCGGGAACCATGATGGGCTGGCCCTTGGCGTCGTAGAGCGGGTGCGCGGTGAACCACTCGTTCGCGTTGTCGACCAGCTGCATGTAGCGCAGCGGGTTGACCGAGCCGGACGCCACCTGCGTGACGTCGGGGGCATCGAGCGGGCCGCGCGCCGCCACGCCGATGATCGCCGCGGTGACGAGGTCGACCGGGATCACGTCGATGATGCCCTCGGGCACGCCCGGGAACTCCTTGAGCAGGCCGCGGGCGTAGCTGAGGATCACCGGCTCGGCCATGCGGAAGCCTCGGATCCACCCCGGCTTCGGTTCGGCCAGCGCGGACTCGATGATCGACGGCCGCACGATCGAGATCGGCACGTCGCCGTGCGTCTCGTTGAGCGCCATCTCGCCGAGCGCCTTCGTGTACGCGTAGGCGTCGGGCCAACCGAGCGAGGCCGCCCGCGCCCGACCGGCTTCGACCATCTCGGCCTTGACGAACGCCTGGCGCAGCTGCTCGGTCTTGTCGGCCAGCAGCGGCGTGCCGGCGGCGCCCAGCTCGCGTCGCGCCTCGCTGCGGAACGCCCGGAGCTGCTCGGGGCGACGGCTGCGGGCTTCGGCATCGGCGCGCGCCCGGCGAGCGCCCTCGACCTCGCCCCGCCAGTCGACGTCGACGAAGAAGGGGCTCTCGGTCACCTGGATCTCGGGCGCGGCGCCGCGCCGGTTGCCGGCGACGTAGCAGGTCGACACCGCGACCAGGTGCGGTGTGACGCCGAGGTCGTGCAGGGTCTGGGCGATGCGGGTGGGCCCGAGGAGGTTCACCTCGACCGCGCTGTCGAGCGGGGAGTCGAACGAGACCGTCGCCGCCGAGTGGATGACGATGTCGCAGGAGGCGAGCACCGCTCGGCCGGCGTCGTCGAGGCCGAGGCCGTCGCGCCCGACGTCGCCGGCGACGGGGGTGATGCGCTCGGCGGCCATGGCGGCGAACCCGTCCTTGCCGAGCTCGGCCCGCAGGCGGTCGAAGGCGTCGTTCTTGAGGATCTCGCGCTGCATGCGCTGCTGGATCGTGGAGCGGCGCCCGGGCCGGATCAGCAGTGCGATCTGGCAGTCGGGAACGCTGCGCAGGAGGCGCTCGAGCAGGTTCGTGCCGAGGAAGCCGGTGGTGCCGGTGATGAAGATGCGCTTGCCGGCCAGCTGGTCACGGATCATACGGACACCATGTCTACCATTTGGTAAGGAGGACGTCTACCATCTGGTAAGTGGCACGCACGGCGCAGGGCGAGGACCTCGCCCCCGGACCCCCGCCCGGATCGGGTGCGAGAGCGGACGGCTCCGGCCGCCGCCCCGCGCCCGGCCCCGCCTCGCACCAGGACCCGGTGTCGCCCCGCACCCGGCCGCCGCTCGGCCCCCGCGTGCTGAGCGCCGCCGAGCGGGCCGAGCTCGAGGCCCGCCCGACCCGTGAGCGCATCCTCGACGCGGCGCTGGTGTCGTTCGCCACCAAGGGCTTCGAAGCGACCTCGCTGGATCAGATCGCGACCGAGCTCGGGGTGCGCAAGCAGACGATCCTCTACCACTTCGGTTCGAAGCCGGTGCTGCTCGACGCGGTGATCGATCAGGCCGCGATCGAGCTCGCGGCGTACCTGGAGGACGCCCTCGTGCACGCCGGCAGCGGCTTCGACCGAATCGAGGCGCTGGTGCGATCGGTCTTCCGGCTCGCGCTGCGGCGCCCCGAGCTGCTCGGCCTGCTGCGGGAATCGGCGCGCCTCGGGCCGCCCGCCGCCTCCCGCCTGATCGAGAACCTCGATCCGCTCGTGCAGCGCGCCCGCGCCTTCCTCGAGGCCGAGATGGAGATGGGCCACTTCCGCAAGAGCGACGCGCGCCTGCTGCTGTTCTCCCTGTACTCCACGGTCGTCGGCGTCGCGACCGAGGTCGAGGTGCTGCGCGCCGTCGGCATCGAACCGACGCTGCGCTCCACCGCGATCCGCCGGCGGGAGCTGCTGCAGTTCCTGCGGCGCGCCCTCGTCGAAGACATCTCGGGCGCCTAGCTCTACGCTCTCCCGAACACGGTCGTAGCGATGGGGAACGTAGTCATGGGGAACGTGGTGATGGGGAACGACGATGAGTGAGATCTTGATCGAGCTGGACCCGCTGCTGGACGTCGCGCAGGCCGACGCCATGGTGCAGCTCTGCGAGGACTTCGGGACGTACGGGCTCTACGTCACCGAGAAGAGCGAGAGCACCTTCGCCTCCGAGCTCGCGCAGCGCTACGACGCCGCGGTGAACCACGTGCGCAACGGCGGGCGCTTCGGCCGGCAGGAGAAGCCGCGCACGCTGGCGCTGCGCACGAACTACTTCCGGGAGAGCTACGCCTACGGCGACGAGGTGATGGCCCCGGGGATCGAGATGTTCCTGCACCACGAGCGGCTTCTCGACGCGGCGCGGCGCGTGTTCGACCGACCGGTGATCCAGCCGGCGATCGCCTACGCCAACATCCTCCTGCCCGGCCAGGAGCTCGCGGTGCACACCGACGTGCCCGAGTTCCGCGGCGCCAACCGCAAGCTCTTCCCGCAGTGGCTGATGGTCGTCATGCACCACTCGGGGCTCTTCGACGCGTGGCGCATGCCGATCGCCACCGGGGTGTCGTACTTCGCGCGCGACGGCGTGATGGCCGAGGGCGGCGAGCTCGCCTACTACCCCGAAGGGGCGGCGGGCGCCGCCCACGTCTTCGATGCCCGCCACAACACCGGCGTCGTGCTCGACACCGATTCGGTGTTCCACGGGGTGGACCGCGTCGGTGATCTGGCGACGATGCCACCCGAGCTGCAACCGGGCACGGTGCTGCACTTCGAGGACGGCACGTGGGTGCTGCGCAACGATGACGGCAGCACCGTCGGCTCGTACGGCTGGGACGAGATCCGCTTCTCGGTGTCGTGGAAGGCGTACTGCTTCGCCGACGCCGCCGAGCGCGACGCCTGGGCGACGCATGCCGACGACCTGACGATGCCCGAGATCCTCGATCGGCTCCGCCGGGACCTCGACGATCGGGGAACCTTGGCGGCCGACGCCGACATCAGCGAGCGCGACCTCGCCGTCCTGCTCATCGACTCGTACGAGCACTACCCCGCACCCGTCCCGGCCGGCTGACCGCCGTCGGTCAGGGCGGCGGCGCATCGGCGAGCAGGAGCCTCGTCCACGTCGCCGCCAACCAGCGCTCGTACCGGCCCGGAGGCCATCCGCGCTCCGTGGTGAGCATGACGTAGACCTCGGGGCTGTTGGTCACCCAGATCGTGTCCGCGGCGTCCGCGACGCCGAGGCCGGGCCGCAGCGCGCCCGCCTGCTGGATCTCGCGGACCAGCTTGCGCATGTTCGCGGCGCGGCGGTGCGAGATCGTCTGCCACAGCGCCTTCGCATCCGGCTCGGTCGAGGATGCGTCGCGCAGGGCGACGAACAGGGGAGCGAGGCGAGCGTGCGTCTCACGCATCGAGCGCGCGTACATCCGCAGCTTCGTGGCGGGATCGGGTTCGGCCCGGATCGCCTTGATGTGCGCTCGTTCCTCCGCGGCGACGGCGTGGTCGTCGCCCGAGATCGCCTGCTCGACGAGCTCACGCATCAGCACGGGCTTGCGGCCGACGAGCGTGTACACGGTGTCGACGTTGACCCCCGCGCGCTTGGCCACGGCGGCGATCGTCGTGGCCCGGTACCCCTGGGACAGCACGAGCTCTCGACCCGCGTCGACGATGCGCTGCCGGGTCTCGGCGGAGGCGGCCTGGCGGTTGCTCCCGTCGTACGAGCGGCCCTTGACGGTTCTCGGCATGGCTCGTACCTTACATCCGAAGGTGCTTCGGATGAAAAGGGTGCACGATGACGTACGCGTTCACGCAAGATGTGCCGATCGATGCGGCGTTCTACGCGCGGATCACCGACGGGCTCGGCCCGGAGGTGCCCGAGGGTCTCATCCTCCACGTGGCGGTCGAGAACGCCGGCGGTGGCTTGCGCTACTTCGACCTCTGGGAGTCGGAGGAGGCGTGCGACCGGTTCACCGACGAGCGGTTGCACCCGGTCGTGCACGATCTGCTGCACGAGATCTTCGGTGACGACCTGCCCGACGAGCCCGAGCGCGTGCCGCTGCCGGTCGTCCACGCCTGGGGCGCGGCGCTGCCGCCGACGATCCCCGCCGCGTAGACGATCAGGCGCGCGGGCGGCGCACGGTCTGGGTCTGGGTCGTCTTGGCGACGAGGCGGTCGCCGAGGTGCATCGACGTCTCGACGACCACCGTGGTCGACCCGCAGTGCAGCGGCGTCGACGTCGCCGTGACCGTGCCCTCGAGCACGGCGCCGAGGAAGTTCGTCTTGGACTCGATGGTGGCGGTGCCGACGGCGCCGTCGGGCAGGTTCAAGAAGGCGCAGAGCGCGCCGGCCGAATCCGCCAGCACCATCAGCGCACCGCCGTGGAGCAGGCCGCCGGTCGTGCACAGCGTCGGGTCCCAGGCGAGCTCGAGCACGACGCGCTCGGGGGTGGCCTCGATGGCCGTGACGCCGAGCGTGGCGCACAGCGGCATCGAGTCGTGCACGAGCTTCGTCGCGCGGCGTGCTTCGTCATCGACCCCCGCGTCGACGGCTGCGTCGTCGGCGGGGGAACCGGTGGTGGTCATGGTGCGCTCCGACGGGGTGGAGGACGGGCCTGCAGGACGGGCGTGCAGGACGGGAGACGACGACCGAGGCGGCGTCTCAGGTGCGGGCCCGGCGGCCCGGCACGCCCGAGGTGGACTTGGAGATGAGGCGATCCCCGAGCCCGGGCGGCGCCGTGCTCGTCTCGGGGCCGGGCACGTCGACCTTGATCATCTCGATCCGGCCGCTGCGCATCTCGACGGTGCGGGCGGGGTTCGAGGACTCGGCCGTGCAGATGAAGAGCGAGCGCATGTCAGAGCCCCCGAGGGCGCAGGCGTAGGCACCGCGCTCGCCGGTCGAGATCCAGTCGGTGATCGCGCCGCCTTCGAGCACGCGCATGATGCCCTTCTTGACCGGATCGGCGACCCACACGGCCCCGTCGACGTCCATGCAGATGCCGTCGGGGACGTTCGGGCGCAGGTCGGCCCACACCCGCGGGTTGGCGAGCGATCCGTCCTCGTTGACGTCGTAGGCCGAGAGCCGCTGGCCGAACGACTCGGCGACGATGAGCGTGCGGCCGTCCTCGCTGAAGACGCTGCCGTTGGGGAAGAGCAGGCCCTCGATGACCACCCACGCGTCGCCGTCGGGCTCGACGCACACGATCGACGTGCTCTGGGACTCGCCCCGGCCGTCGAGGTCGAAGCCGAAGCTGCCGATGTAGGCCCGGCCCTTGCGGTCCATCACCATGTCGTTCGCGTTGTAGTCGAAGAACGGGCTGAGGTCGGCCACCTCGAGCAGGTAGCCCTTCTGCAGGCGCAGCAGCTTGCGATCGGTCATCGACACGATCTGCAGCGATCCGTCGGGCAGCCACCCGAGCCCCGACGGCTGGCCGGCCACCTCGCAGATCAGCTGCGACTGGGCGTGTTGCGTCATGGCCCAGACCTTGCGGTCGTGCATGTCGGAGAACCAGAGGCGACCCTCGTGCCACCGAGGGCACTCGGGGAAGGCGAGACTGTCGAGCATCACCGTCAGAGCGCGGTCCTGCACCACGAACTCCAGCTTGCGTCGGGGGCTCGAGAGCCCGTTGGCGGCGGGAACTGCACGGTGCGCCCCTCGCGGTCGCATGTGCGCAGGCATCGTACCGTGACCCGCGCTCCCGGTGTCCCCGGACGCGCGCCCTGTCGGGCTCGGCGCCCGCGGCGGCTGCTGGCGGGGCCTCAGTCGGTGCGGCGCTTGGCGCGACGGCGGTCGAAGCGATCCAGCGCCAGGCGCACGAGCTCGTCGATGAGCTCGGTGTAGGGGAGCCCGCTCGCCTCCCACATCTTCGGGTACATCGAGATGGGCGTGAAGCCCGGGATCGTGTTGATCTCGTTGACGAGCAGGCCGCGCCCGGGCTGCTCGTAGAAGAAGTCGACTCGCGCCATGCCCTCGCAGCGCAGGGCCCGGTACGCCCGCACCGCCAGCTCTTGCAGCTCGACCGTGATCGCCGGGTCGAGGTCGGCGGGGATCTGGGTGACGGCGTTGCCGTCGAAGTACTTGTCCTCGTAGTCGTAGAAGTCGGCGCCGGGGATGACCTCGCCCGGGAGCGAGGCCCGCGGCTCGAGGTTGCCGAGCACCGCGCACTCGATCTCGCGCCCGATCACGCCCTCCTCGACGACCACCCACTCGTCGTAGGTGAGCGCGAGGTCGATGCCGGCGGCGAGCTCGTCGAGGTCGCGCGCCTTGGAGACGCCGATCGACGATCCCATGTTGGCGGGCTTCACGAACGACGGGAACCCGAGCTCGTCGGCGAGCTCCTTCGCGTGCGCGATCGCGCCGACCTGCTGCACCTCGGACTCGTGGAAGGTCACGTGGCGGGCCTGGGGGATGCCGTACGCCGCGAAGACGTCCTTGGCCTTGCCCTTGTCCATGGCGAGCGCCGAGCTGAGCACGCCGCAGCCCACGTACGGGACACCGGCCACCTCGAGCAGCCCCTGCACGGTGCCGTCCTCGCCCATCGGGCCGTGCAGGAGGGGGAACACGACGACGCGTTCGCCCGGCGCGGCGGGCTGCAGCGCCGGGCCCGGATCGAGGACGGGCCCGTCGACGTCGAGCGCGTCGGGCAGGGCCGCGGGACCGGCGGCCAGCGCTCGCTCGGCGGCCTCGGCGCGCTGCCAGCGGCCGTCCTTGGTGATGCCGATCGGGACGATGTCGTACTTCTCGGCATCGGCGGCGGCGAGCACGTGGCGGGCGGTGATGCGCGAGACCTCGTGCTCGGCGGACTGCCCCCCGAAGAGGACGACCAGGCGGATGCGGTCCGGGACGTCGGGCATGCGCCGACGCTACCGCGACGCGCGGCTCGCTCCGGGGGACCGGTGGCGGCCGGCGGCGACCGGTCCGGCCTAGGCAATGACTACCGATGCGCCCGCGGAAGGGCCCGTTGTACCGTCGCCGCATGGCTGCTGGCGACCACGTCACGGCCCCCGGAACGGGCCCCTCACCCCTGACCACCGGGATCGCCGGGATCCCCGGGCGCTCATCGATCCGGGCGGTCGTGCTGCTGGTCGTGTTCGCGGCGCTCGCGGCGTTCGTCCCCATGGGCGCGCGGGCGGCGACGCCGCCGTCCGACCCCGCGCCCGACCCTGCACCTTCGGCGCCAGCGCCGGCCGCCCGACCGCTGCCGCCGCCCGTGCGCGTGTCGATCGGGGCCACGGGCATCGACCCGCGTGTCATCGCCGTGGTGCAGAACCAGACGATCGAGGTCACCAACGACTCGGGCAGCACCCAGTCGTTCACCTCCACCGCGGGCGTGTTCGACTCCGGTCCCATCCCGGCGGGAGGTGCGTTCAGCCTGTCGATCGGGGCCCCCGGTTCGTTCCCGTTCACCGCCGGCGGACCCGGTCGCGGTGGCCTCGTCACGGTCGGGCTGCTGGACATCCCCGGTGACGCCACCGCACCGGTGCACGGGAAGCTGCCCGTGTTCGACCTCCCCCCGGCCACCGACGTCGACGACCACCCCACGCTGGCCGTGCGGGCGTCGCGCACGCGAGCGGTGGTGGCGTGGCGCGACGCCGCGACGATCGGCGCCGCGAACCAGGCACTGGCCGCGGCCGACGTGACGGTGGTCGGCACGATCCCCGGGCTGGACGCGGTCGTCGTGCAGGCGCGCGACGACGGGCCCGGGCAGTTCGGGCCGATCGACCTCGCGATCGCGAAGCTGCGCCAGGACCCGGCGGTGCTCGGCGTCTCTCACGACCGTGCCGCGGTCGAGACGACCGTCCCCACGCGGCCCGACGACGTGATGCAGGCGGCTCCCAACAACTGGTCGTGGGACGACCCGCGCCTCGGGGGACCGGTGGTGCCGGCGGGCACCGGTGGCAACTACGGCCTCGAGGCCGCGCGCTTCCCCAACGCCTGGAACGTGCTCGACAAGGTGCGTCTGCGCCAGGCCCCCACGCAGACCGTCGTGTACGACAACCAGTTCTTCGACCAGGAGGACCTGCGCGTCGATCTCGTCACCTTGTGCCGGACGATGAACACCGGGTGCAACGACAACTCGACGGCGGCGGCCGCCCCGGGCCACGGCATGCACGTGGCCGGCATCATCGGTGCGCGCTGGGACAACCCGGGGACGCAGCCGGGGCGGTCGCTGGGCGTGAGCGGTGGCAACCCCGTCGCGCACCTCGCGGGGGTGCCGTGGGGCGGGACGTACCCCGACCTCGGCCAGGCCGCAGGTGACACGGTGACCCCGAGCTTCACCGTCGCCAACGACTGGTCGCTGCTGACGGCGACCCTCGCGGAGAAGCGACCGGGCGGGCGCCTGCCCGACCTGCGGGTCCTGAACTACAGCGCCGGCCACGTCGAGCTCACGACCGACCCCTCGGGCACGGGCGGCCCGGTCGGCGCGTACAAGTGGGGGGCGATCTGGCGGGGCAGGACCTGCGCGCCCCTGCTCGGCGACGACGCCGGCGGATCGGGCCCATGCACCCCGAACACCGAAGACGGGTTCCTCACGGAGGTCGCGAGCTCGGGCCGGCTGGCCCAGCGCTTCGCCGAACGGGCCAGTGCCGTCGACGTGCTCGTCGTCGCGGCGGCGGGCAACGACAGCGGCAAGATCTGCGAGAGCCCCGGCAACGTCGCCGTGCCGTTGAACCGCCCTTCCGAAGGGGCCGGCGCGACGTGCCCGACCGGGTTCACGTTCAGCCACCTCGACACCACCAAGACCACCGAGTTCGGGTGGGCGTCGGTGAACTGGTCCGCCTCCACCCCCAACCCCCTTGTGATGGTCGGCGCGATCGAAAAGGACAACAAGCGGGCGAAGTTCTCGCAGATCAACGCGGACGTCTCGGCGGCGGGCGTCGGGGTGCTCAGCACGATCCCGGGGGGCTACGGCACCAAGAGCGGGACCTCCATGGCGACGCCGCACGTGTCGGCCCTGGCGGGCTACCTCGTCGCCTTCGACCCGGCGATCGACGTGCAGCGCCTGCGGAAGGTGATCATCGAGGGCGCGATCGAGGACACGACCGAGGGCGTCGGCCCGCGCATCGATGCGTTCGACTCGCTCATGCGCATCGCCGGGGCCGCCGGTGACATCGCGGATCTGAACGACGCGTCGGCGGACGGCAACCGTCGCATCGTCCGCTCCGCGGGGGGCGCCGAAACGATCGACGGCCAGGACGGCGTGGGCATCGGCAGCGCGGTGACCCACTCGGTGCCCGATGGGCACGTCGACATGCGCGACGTCCGCCGGTTCCGTGACGCGTGGCTCGAGGCGTGCCAGCTCGGCAGCAGCTCCCCGGGCTGCCCGGCCCCGGGCGACATCGTGCTCGACGGCGCGCCGGACCACCCCAAGAAGGACCTCAACCACGATGGCTGCGTCGCCGGTGCCGTGGCCGGCTGCCCGGCCGAGCACGAGCTCTCGCGCTTCGACCTCAACGGCGACGGCGCCATCGCCCCGCTGCGCACCGCCGCGGTGCCGGTCGGCCCCGGGGGCACCGAGGAGATGGTGTCGGACCTCGACCTGATCCAGCGCGCGTTCGAGACCTCTGGCGGCTGGAACGCCGCCCAGCTGCCGCGGCTGATGCGTTCGGGGGATCTCGAGGTGCACGCCGACGCCCTGTTCGCCGCGGGCGCCGACAAGGTCGACGTCGAGGCCCGGTACCCCGGCGGCGGCACCGTGACGACCACGATCGACCGGCGGGGTGGCCAGACGGTGCTCACGGTGCCGACGGACGACGCGGGCACGTCGGTCGAGGTCGTGGGGCGCGCCAGCGTCGGCGGCGTCAGCCTCGAGTCCGCCCTCGAGCTGCGCACGCTGAAGCACGGGCAGGACAGCCGCGTCGACCTCTGCGTCCCGCACCTCGAGGTGAGCACGAACGACAGCGACCTGTGGAACGACGGCGCGGACAAGACGCGCGTCAACGCGCTGTTCCTGCGGTGCGACGGCAGCCCGGTCGACGCCCAGCACGTCGACTTCCGGTTGGCCACCGATGGCGGCGCTCCCGTCGACGCGACCCTCTCCGCGCCGGCGGGTGACACGGACACGAGCGGCCGGGCGACCGTCGAGGTCACCGTCGGCGACCAGGTCGAGCAGTTCGAGCTCATC
>CAYUOL010000180.1:0-13155 GCA_964446345.1 uncultured Iamiaceae bacterium
CGCCGCCGTCGCTCGTCACCGGCTCGTCCACGACGCGAGCAAGGTAGAGGTCGCGCACGGCCATGGCCTCGCGGATCTCGTGGCTGAGGCCGTCGTAGAACTCTTCGCGGTAGGTGGTGTCGGTCAGCGCGGCCACGGTGAACTGCAGGCCTCCGACTGCGGCGATGAACAGCGCGGTGCGCACGAGCTCGGCGCTGAGCACCAGGTCGTGCCCGGCGAAGGGCAACTGGGCGAGCACTTCGATGCTCGGCGAACCCGTCCACTGCGTGATCGTCGTGTCGATCACGGTGAACATGCCGAAGACGATGTAGAAGAGGAAGATCGCCATGCTGACCAGCAGGATCTGGATCGCCTGGCTGAAGAAGAGGACCAGCCCGACGTTCACCTTCGCTCGCCGGCGCAGGGGAGGGCGCGACGGGGGATCGACGAGACCGTCGATCGAGGTGCCGGCCATCGGCGTGCCGCGGGTGAGCTCGGCGATGTCCTGCCACGTCGCGAACTCGCCGCTGAGGCGCAGCTCGCGCGGCAGGCGCATGAGCACGAACAACGACCCGACCACGACGAGCACACCGATCGCGCTCCAGAGGAACGACGACGGGAGATCGTCGGTGATCTTCCAGATCTCGGCGTTGAAGAAGATGAACATCGTGAACAGCAGGAGCAGCGGCAGGGACCGCACGAGCAGGTTCGAGATGCCGCGGAGCTGTCGCAGCATGCGTCCCGTCGCCCACCGCGTCATCGGCACCAGCCCGTAGCTGGTCACGATGAACACCAGGCCGACGATCACCACGTTGCCGATCGCGACCTCGAGGCCTTGCGCCGGCTGGCCGGCGACGACGGCCGGGATCAACCCCGGGATCACGATGAACGCCCCGATCTCGAGCGCACCGATCGAGTTGGGGCGCTGGAACAGTCGCCGTCCCCGCGCCTTGTTGACCGCCGCGATGCCGACCAGGGCGATCCCGACGGCGCCGATCAGGGCCAACACGTTCTCCCACCAGTCGAACGTCTCGTTGATCCCGTTGAGCAGCTCCAGCAGGAAGACGACGGTGAGGAAGCCCGACGCCCGGGTGAAGATGTCGCGCGTCGGTGAGTAGTCGGCGATGAAGTGCGGCAGGCCCCGGCGCACGAACCAGCGCTCGGTGCGCTCCTCGAGCTCCGCGCGGGCCGCGTTGTCCATGCCCGCAGTCTCCCCGACGGCGACCCCGCGGCCGGGGACCGCGGGGCGACGGCGGCGCGCCGGCAGCCGCGGTGGTGCGCCGCGACCCACAGCACCGCGCGCGCCGACGCCGTACCATCACGGCGCCGAGTCGACCCATGGAGCCGATGCGCATGGACCAGTTGCCCGAGTCGTCTGCCGCGTCGCCGTCCTCGCCGGAGCCGGCGGCGCCGACGGCCTCCCGCTCGCCGCACGACGGCACCGGTGGGCGCCCCGCCGCGGTCCCCCTCGACGGCTTGCGCATCGTCGAGGGATCGGCCTTCGTCGCCGCCCCGCTCGGCGGCATGACGTTGGCGCAGCTCGGGGCCGACGTGATCCGGTTCGACAACATCGGCGGCGGCATCGACTACCACCGTTGGCCCGTGCTCCCCGACGGCACGAGCCTGTTCTGGTCCGGCATGAACCGCGGCAAGCGGTCCATCGCGGTGGACGTCACCAAGCCGGCCGGGCGCGAGCTGGTCCGCTCGCTCATCACCGCACCGGGCCCCGAGCAGGGCGTGTTCCTCTCCAACTTCCCGGCCACGGGCTGGTTGGCCGACGACGCGCTCCGCGCGGAGCGCCCCGACCTCATCTACGTCAACATCATCGGCAACCCCGACGCCAGCACCGCCGTCGACTACACGGTGAACCCGTCCTCGGGCTTCGCGTACGCGACGGGCCCGGCCGGCGGGGCGCTGCCGACGAACCACGTGCTGCCGGCGTGGGACATCGCGACGGGCCTCACGGCCGCCGTCGGGCTCCTGGCCGCCGAGCGGCACCGCACGCGCACGGGGGCCGGCCAGCTCGTCACGCTGTCGCTCGCCGACGTCGCGTTCGCCATGGTGGCCAACCTCGGCTACCTGGCGCAGGCCCAGCTGCTGAACCAACCCCGACCGCCCCTGGGCAACGACATGTACGGCGCGTTCGGTCGCGACTTCCCCACGAGCGACGGGCGGCGCGTGATGGTGGTCGCGATCAGCGCGAAGCAGTGGCGATCCCTGGTCGGCGTCACCGGGATCGCGGACCACCTCCCGGCGATCGAGAAGATGCTCGACGTGGACCTGTCCCAGGAGGGAGGGCGCTTCGCGGCGCGCGACGTGCTCGCGGCGATCATCGCGCCATGGGTCGCGGCGCGGACGCTCGACGAGGTGCGCGCCGCCTTCGACGAGGCGGGCGTGTGCTGGGGGCCGTACCAGACGTTCCTGCAGCTGGTGAACGAGGACTGGCGGTGCTCCGAGCAGAACCCCATGTTCCGCGACGTCGAGCAACCCGGCGTCGGCCACGTGCGGGTGCCCGGCTCGCCGCTCTTCTTCGACGAGCTCGGCCGCAAGCCACCCGGCCCGGCCCCTCGCCTGGGCGAGCACACCGACGAGGTGCTCGCCGGCGTGCTGGGCCTCAGCGATGCCGAGCTGGGTCGCCTCCACGACGAGCACCTGATCGCCGGCCCCGAGGTCGGCGCGTGAGCACGAGCCTCGCGCCGGCGGACCTCGGCGTCGCGGCGTCGACGTCGTCGGCGCTCGCGGTCGAGCACACGCGGCGCATCGCCGCGACCCTCGACGACGCGCGCCCCTTCGGTTCGGGCGATGCGCTGCCCCCGTTGTGGCACTGGGCCTTCTTCACGCCCGAGGTGCCGACGTCGACGCTCGGCGTCGACGGGCACCCGCGCCTCCCGGCCGACGGGCCGACGGCCGATCTGCCGCGACGCATGTGGGCCGGCGGTTCGGTGCGCTGGAAGCGTCCGCTGCGGATCGACCAGCCGGCCGAGCGGCAGACCCAGGTCGGCTCGGTCGAGGAGAAGGCCGGCCGGTCGGGACGTCTGCTGATCGTGCAGCTGCGCCACACCTACCGCCAGGACGGCGCGATCTGCATCGACGAGACCCAGGACCTCGTGTACCGGGAACCGCCGTCCGCCGCGTCACCAGCGGCGGCACCCGCGGCGGAACCGGCCGATGCCCCGCCGGTCCAGGCCGCGCGCGTCGTGCGTCACGACGTCCGCGAGCCGTTGCTCCTGCGGTACTCGGCGGTCACGTTCAACGCCCACCGCATCCACTACGACCGGCCCTACGCCACCGAGGTCGAGGGCTACGCCGGGCTCGTGGTCCACGGGCCGCTGCTCGCCACGTTGCTCACGGCCGCGGCGGCCGACCACGCCGGCGATGCGTCCCTCGCCTCGATCTCCTATCGCGGCGTCGCCCCCGCCACCGCCCCGGGCACCGTGACGATCGCGATCGACGCCACGGACGGCGACGACGCCGGGCTCGTCGGGCGTGCCGTGCGCGCCGATGGCACGGTCGCGATGCAGGCGACCTTCGGCCTGCGCGAAACCGAGGCAACGGAGAGGGAGTCATGAGCGATCGCGTCGACACGCGCGGCGCCGACCGGGGACCCGACCGGCCCCGCCGGTCGTCCCTGTCGGTGCCCGGGTCCAGCGACAAGATGCTGGGGAAGGCCCCGGACCTGCCGGCCGACATGGTGATCATCGACCTGGAGGATGCGGTCGCTCCGTCCCAGAAGGCGGCCGCGCGCGACGCCACGGTCGAGGCGATCCGCACGCACGACTGGGGCGGCAAGGTGCTGTGCGTCCGCGTCAACGACTGGACGAGCCCGTGGACCGTCTTCGACGTGCTCGCCCTCGTGGCGGGCGCCGGCCAGCGCCTCGACGAGGTGATGCTCCCGAAGGTGGAGTCGCCGGCGCAGGTCGTCGCGCTCGACCTGGTGCTGGCCCAGGCCGAGCAGCAGGCCGGGATCGAGGCGGGCACCGTCGGCATCGTCGCCCAGCTCGAGACGGCGCGCGGCATCGCCGAGGCCGAGGCGATCTGCGGTGCGTCGCCGCGCCTGCGGGCGGTCGTCTTCGGCCCGGCCGACTACGCCGCGTCGGTCGAGATGCCCGTGCTCACGGGTGGCGTGGACATCCCCGAGTACCCGGGAGACCACTTCAACTACGTGTACTCGAAGCTGCTGATCGCCGGGCGCATGCACGGCCTGCAGGTCGTCGACGGTCCGTACCTCGCCATCCGTGACGTCGAGGGCCTCCGCTCGTACAGCCAGCGCACCCGGTCCCTGGGCTTCGACGGCAAGTGGGCCCTGCACCCCGACCAGCTCGAGATCATCAACGAGGTCTTCTCGCCGACCCAGCAGCAGTTCGACCGCGCCTGGGAGATCATCGACGCGTGCGACCGGGCGGCGGCCGACGACGGCCGCGGTGCGGTGGCGCTGGCCGGCGAGATGATCGACGAGGCCTCCCGCAAGATGGCGAACCGCATCCGGGCCAAGGGCGAGCGGGCCGGCCTCGTCCGCACCACCACTCCCTGAGGGCGCCGTCGCCGGGTCGCCGGGCGAAGGTGCTCGCCCATCTCGGCGGAGCTCGCTACGGACCGATGAGGAGGGTGCCGTCGATCTCGTGCTTGCCCTGGCCCACGGGGATGACGACCGAGCCGGTCTCGGTGCCGCCGGGCTGGATCTCGCCGATCGCGAGGGGCACCGAGTTGCCGTCGAGCACGAGCTTCACCGACCCCCGCCACGGGTACCGCGTGTTGTTCGTGATGGGGATGACGATCTTCACCTTGCCGGGTTCGGCCGGCCCCACGCCCATGTCGAGCGTCAGCCCGCCGCAAAGCCCCGTGTCCTCGTCGCGGGTCACGGAGGTGGCGCTCATGACGACCGGTGGGCCCGTGCTGCCGGCCTCGATCGAGAACGCCGACGCCGTCTCGGACTCACAGGTCAGCACGTGGGTGAGCCCGCTCAGCGACGACGTGAGCAAGGGGATCAGGAAGATGCCGAGCAGCGCCGCCAACGCGATTCGGGCTCGGGTGCTCGCCACCATGGCGGCCAGTGTCGCACCTTTTCCGCGGCGGTCACACCCGGCCGCCCCGCGTCCGGAGCCGGCCTCCCAGGCATTCGCTGCGACGCTGTAGGATTCGACCCGTGGCGGCAACGGCGCAGACGCAGACCCGAGCCAAGGGCATGAGCTACGCGAGCGCGCGGGCGCTGGCCCTCGCCGTCGGCGTCGTGATCATCGGCATCATCGTGGCGCTGCTCTACGCCCGCCGCGTCGAGACCGTCGAGGTCGTCGCCGTCCTGCTCTTCCTGCCCGTGTTCGCCGCGCTGCTCAAGTGGGACATCGTCGGGGGCCTGGTCGCCGGCGTGCTGGCCTCGTTGGTGTACGTCGCCCTGCGCTACCCGGCGATCGAG
Source organism: uncultured Iamiaceae bacterium (assembly GCA_964446345.1). Taxonomy (GTDB): domain Bacteria; phylum Actinomycetota; class Acidimicrobiia; order Acidimicrobiales; family Acidimicrobilacustridaceae; genus CAYUOL01. Next base: position 5,390 of record CAYUOL010000180.1, read on the forward strand.
CAGGTCGGCTTCGGGCCCTTCGCCGGGCTCGTCGTGTCCCGCTCGTTCGGTTTCATCGCGTTCGGTGTCATCGGGGGATGGGCGAACAAGCAGCTCCGCTCGTCGCTCGACAAGCTCGACCTCTACGACCAGATCGACGACGAGACCGGGCTCTACAACGCCCGCTTCCTCCTGCAGACGACCGACCTCGAGCAGGCACGGTCGCAGCGCTACCAGAGCGTCTTCGCCGTCAGCGTCGTCGACATCCCGAACGCCTGGATCGACGGGCTGCCCCGCCGCCAGCGCGACAAGACGATGCGCGAGCTCGGGGCGCTGCTGACGGCGAGCGTCCGCACCGTCGACCGCGCAGCACACGTGCCCACCGCGGATGCGCATCGCATCGTGGTCGTCCTCCCCGAGACCGGTCCCGAGGGCGCTCGCACCTTCACCGGCAAGCTCGTCGACCAGCTGCGCGACTGGCTCACCAAGCACGGCGCCACGGGCACCGGTGAGCTCACCAGCCAGACCGTGCCCTTCCCCGAAGACGAACCCGGTCTCGCCGCCCTGCGCGCGAGCTTCGCGGTGATCGACGAGGCGCAGCACCCGGTGACGCACTGACCCAAGTTCGGGTTCAGTCCTCGTCCCGCGGTGCCGAAGAAGACCATGGGCCGAACGGCCCATGCGCGCCGCGGCCTGAAGCGGATGCGACCAGGGATGCGAGGAACGGGGGACCGGCTCGATGACGACGCGAACGGCGCCACTGCCCGGCGGCACGTCGATGCGGCCTCCGAGGGTGCCGCGGGCCGCGACGGCGATCGTCGTGCCCCTCTGCGTCGTGCTCGTCTCGCTCGCCGCGGCGTGCGGGGTCCCGGTGCTGCCCGGCAACCCCAACGGCACGGCGATCGTGCCGGTCGAGGCCCGGGCGGTGGACACGTCGCACCCGACGCACGTCATCGGCAACGGCACGCCCGCGAGCTGCACCTCGGCGGCGGTCGTCGCGACGGTGGCCCTCGGCGGCATCATCACCTTCAACTGCGGGCCGGACCCGATCCGCATCTCGATGGCCGCCACGGCCAAGATCGTCAACAACACGGGTCCCGAGATCGTGATCGACGGTGGCGGCAAGGTGACGCTCGACGGCATGGGCCAGCGCCGCATCCTCTACATGAACACCTGTGACCAGGCGCAGGTGTGGACGACGAGCCACTGCCAGGACCAGGACCACCCGCGCCTCACCATCCAGAACCTGACGTTCACGAACGGGAGCTCGATCGGCCAGACGACCGACGGTGGCGGTGGCGGCGCGGTGTTCGTGCGCGGCGGTCGGGTGAAGGTCGTCAGCTCGCGGTTCACCCGCAACGTGTGCGAGTCGACCGGGCCCGACGTCGGCGGCGCGGCGCTGCGCGTGCTGAGCCAGTCGCAGGGCTTGCCGGTCTACGTCACCAGCAGCACGTTCGGCGGTTCGGCGAGCGACGGCAACTCGTGCTCGAACGGCGGCGCGTTGAGCAGCATCGGCGTGTCGTGGGTCGTGCTCAACAGCGTCATCAGCCACAACAACGCGATCGGCAACGGCGCCAACCCCGCGCGGGCCGGCACGCCGGGCGGGGGCAGTGGCGGCGCCATCTACAACGACGGCAACACGTTCACGCTGCGCGTCGCGGGGACGATCATCGAGGACAACCACGCCAACGAGGGCGGCGGCGCGATCTTCTTCGTCAGCAACGACCGCACCGGCACGCTGCGCCTCGAGGACTCGACGTTGCGGCGCAACCCCAACGACGGCTTCCAGACCGCCGGCTTCCCGGGCATCTTCTACCTGGGCAGCGGCGCGATCCAGAGGGTCAACACCACCATCGAGTAGCGCGCGCGTCCGGGGCCGACGTCGGTCCCGAGAAGGACGCGTAGGGACGGCGTCGAGGCGTCGGGCGGGCAGCGCGTCAGCCGCAGGGGCCGGTTGCCGGTTCCCGGCGAGGGTGGTGACGACGTTCGTGGAGATCTTCTGTCGCCGGGCGCCAGGAGCTCTCCGCCGGTAGGCGCGGCGTCCCTCGCGCGCCCGGTTCGAGACGGCGACGTCGCCTGGCGAGGCAACGCGGTGCAGGTGGGACTATTAAAACAGTGATCACTGTTGTAAGGTGCACCCGAGCGAAAGAAGGAACCTCATGAGCCAGCACCCGACCTCCGCACGGACGAACCAAGACGAAGCGACGATCGGCCGCCCGCTGCCGGCGCAGCACCCGCGCGTCGCGATCGTGACCGGCGCCTCTCGCGGGCTCGGCCTCGCGCTCACGCTCGGCCTCGTCGACGACGGCTGGCACGTCGTCGCCGACGGCCGCGACGGTGATGCGCTGCGCCGCGCGCTGGACGCGCTCGGCGATCGGGTCACCGCCGTCTCCGGCGACATCACGGATCCCGGGCACCGTGGCGAGCTCGTCGCCGAAGCTCGTCGTCACGGGCGCGTGGCGCTGATCGTGAACAACGCCGGCGGCCTCGGGCCGTCACCGCTGCCCGAGCTCGCGTCGCTCGATCTCACCGCGCTCGCCGACCTGTTCGCCACGAACGTGGTCGCCCCGCTGGGGCTGATCCAAGCCGCGCTCCCGCACCTCGCCGCGGACGCCGTCATCGTGAACATCACCTCCGATGCCTCGGTCGAGGCGTACGAGGGCTGGGGCGCGTACGGCGCCACCAAGGCCGCCCTCGATCACGTGGGCGCCGTGCTCGCCGTCGAGCACCCCGAGGTCCGCGTGCTCACGGTCGATCCGGGCGACATGAACACGCAGATGCACCAGGACGCCTTCCCCGGCGAGGACATCTCGGATCGGCCGCCACCGTCGGCGAGCGTGCCGGGCCTGCTCGCGCTCATCGACGGCACCGATCCCTCCGGTCGGTACCGCGCCCGAGAGGTGGTCCCCGCATGAGCCCCCTCGTCGCCTCGACCCGCAAGGCTGCCGCAGCGGCGGAACCCTTCCCGGCGCCGCCGACCGCGTCGTCCACGATGCCAGCGCCCATCACGTCGGCCGTACCGCCGGCGCCCGCCGCCTCGGCGACCACCACGGTCCCGGTGCGGGCTCCGGACCGTGCCGGGCCGCTCGGGTTCTCGGACCCGCTGCGCTTCGACCTGCCCCCGGCGCTCGAGGCGTCGCAGCCGCCCGAGCTGACGCTCGGCCGTCGTGATGCCGTGCGTCTGATGGTGTCGCGCGGCGAGCACGCGCCCGTCCACGCGCGCGCCGCCGAGCTCGCCTCGTTCCTCGAGCCGGGCGACCTCGTCGTCGTCAACACGTCGGCCACCGTGCCGGCCGCAGTCGACGCCGCCGCGCCGCACGGCGAGTTCGTCGTCGTGCACCTGTCCACTGAGCTCCCGACGGGCCTCTGGCTCGTGGAGATCCGCCGGCCCGTCGACGGATCACCCACGCTGCCCCACGACGGCGACTTCCACGGCGCCGAGCTGCACCTGCCGGGGCGCGCGTCGGTGCGCGTGCTCGGCCGCATGCCGGGGTCGCAGCGCCTCTGGGTCACCGCGGTCGATCTCGGTGAACCGGTCGTCGACTACCTCGAACGATGGGGCAAGCCGATCCGCTACCGGTACGTTCCGGCGACGTGGCCGATCGACGCGTACCGCAACGCCTACGCGAACGAGCCGGGTTCGGCCGAGATGCCGTCGGCCGGCCGCCCCGTCACCAGCGAGGTCATCGCCTCGCTGGTCGCCCGGGGCATCGACGTGACGCCGCTCGTCCTGCACACCGGGGTCGCGTCGCTGGAGGGGCACGAGATGCCGTACCCCGAGCGCTACCGCGTGCCGATCGAGACGGCGCGGCGGGTGAACGCCACGCACTCGTCCGGCCACCGCGTCGTCGCCATCGGCACCACGGTCGTCCGCGCCCTCGAGACCGTGACCGACGACGAGGGCGTGACACACCCAGGGGAGGGGTGGACCGAGCTCGTGATCTCTCCGGCCCGCGCGGTGCGCGCCGTCGACGGGTTGCTCACCGGGTGGCACGAGCCGGAGGCGACGCACCTCCAGATGCTCGAGGCCGTCGCCGGGCGCCGCCCGCTCGAGCTCGCCTACCCCGAGGCCGTGGCGGCGGGCTACCGGTGGCACGAGTTCGGCGACAGCCACCTGCTGCTGCCCGACCGCCCCCGATGACCAACCCGATCGACCAACCCGATCGACCAACCCGATCAACCCGCGAACGTCGGGTTCGGCCGGGTGACGTGAGAAGGTGAGCGCCATGGCGACCCGATCGTCCCCCTCCTCCGCGGTGACCGGCGCCGACCTGACCGCGACCGAGGGCGGCGCCGCGCCCGCACGCGAGGTGCCCGTCGCGCTCGGCGTCAGCGTCCCACCGCCCGCGGTCTCCGAGGCCCAGCGCGCCGTCCTGTACGCGATCCGTCGGCGGGGCGAGGTCACCGTCGACCAGTTGGCCGACGTCCTGGGGATGACGGTGTCCGGCGTGCGCCAGCACCTCGCGGCGCTGACCGACGACGGCCTGGTGGCGTCGACCGAGGTGCCGCGGCGGCCGGGCCAGAAGGGCCGTCTCGAACGCACGCACCACCTCACCGCAGCGGCGGACCCGCTCTTCCCGAAGGCCTACGGCGAGCTGACCAACCAGCTGCTCGGCTACCTGCCGCCCGACGCGCTCGCCTCGGTGTTCGCGCAACGCCGCGACGATCGGATCGCCGCGGCCCAGCAGCGCCTCGGCGCGCACCGCAGCTTCGCCGGCCGGGTGCGCGAGCTGGCCACGATCCTCGACGAAGACGGCTACCTGGCCTCCTTCGAACAGGTCAACCGCGACCTCTTCCTGGTCACCGAGCACAACTGCGCCATCCTCGCAGTGGCCTCGAAGCACCCGCACGCGTGCTCGAGCGAGATCGAGTTCATCCGCGCCGCTCTGCCGGAAGCCGACGTCGAGCGCGTCACCCACATGGTCTCCGGCGCGCACTCGTGCAGCTACGAGATCCGCCGGCGCCGCCCGGCCACCGCCTGAGGCGCGGCCATCGAGGCCGAAACCGGGTCACCCCGCACTCGCGGGTCGCTCGGTCTCGTCGCGCCGCCGTGCGGGCTCAGCCGATGGCGCGCAGGTGCGACCGCGCCGCCCACTCCTGCAGCGCGACGTCGTCGATCGCCCGCTGGAGCGCAGGGACGAAGTGGTCCTCGAGCACCAGGGGAGCGTCGTGGTCGCCCGGGATCTCGTGCACGGTGGCGTGCAGGCGCTCGGCGAGCTGGCGCTGCTTGCGGGGGCGCACGAGTCGGTCGTTCGTCGTGAGCACCACCGCCGCCGGCGCGTCGATCTCGCCGGCCCAGGGTCGCGCGTCGTACAACGACAGGGCGCGTCCCGCGTTGAGCACGTCGGGCACGTACCCGCGCTGCATCTCGGCGACGAGCCACGGGCGCCACACCTCGAGCGACGGGTCGTCCTCCATCGCCTGGCGCACCACCCGTTGGGCGATGCCCTTGCCGGTGGTGAAGCGGGACAGGAGCTCGACGACCGGGAGGAAGCGCCACTGCAACCGCTCGAGCGGACGCGCCCGCCACTCGAGTGACGTGGCCCCGAGCACGAGGCCGGCGACCCGCTCGGGATGGCGATGGGCGAGCAGCAAGCTGATCGGGCCACCCATGGAGTAGCCGGCGATGATGGCGCGCTCGATGCCGAGCTCGTCGAGCACGCCGGCCGCCGCGTCGGCGCAGCGCTCGAGCGAGAACGGCTGCTCGGAGCGCACGCCCCGACCGTGGCCCTGGTGGTCGATGGCGATGACCTGCCGGGTGGCGGCCAGCGCGGGGTAGGCCCGGAACCAGTTGAGATCCGCGCTCACCGTCCAGCCGTGCAGCAGGAGCACCGGCACCGCGTCGGGCACGGGTGCCGACACGCGCGTGAACACCTCGCCGATGCCGGGCACGTTGATGACCCGGCCCTCGGGCAACGGGGGAGGGACCGGCGCGGCCGGCTCGACCGCTTGCACGCGCCGCGCGAAGCGCCGGGCCCGCTGCCACTGCGAGGCGCTCCGGGCGCGGTGGTGCGCAGGGTTGTGCCCGCCGAACCGGCGGGCGTCCGGGGTCGCAGCCATAGCAGGCGCCGTGGGGTCGGGCGCGGTGGGAACGGGAGGGGCGGGGGTGGACTCGGGGGGCACCATGGCTCCTTCCTACCCCAGCCCGGCCGAAGTGGGACCAGCGACGGGTCCCATCCGGCCGCACCGGCTCCGGTCATCCGCCACACCCTGCGGCGCCACATCCGCACGCGCGGCGCCCGTCACCGACGAGGCGGCGTCACAGCTCGACCACCACCCCGAGCTCGAGCACCTGCTCGACGGGCAACGAGAATGAGCGGGCCGCAGGCGTCGCGTTGCGCGACATGAAGGCGAACAGGTGCTCACGCCACATCGCCATGCCCGGGCGCCGCGTCACGACGAGCGCCTCTCGTCCGAGGAAGTAGGTGACCTGGGTCAGGTCCACAGTCAGGTCGGCGAGCGCCGGGTCCCGGAGCACCGTCAGCACGTTGGGCTCCTCCAAGAACCCGTGGTGAGCGGTCACTTGGTGGAACCCGTGACCGAGGTCGACGCGCTCGATGCGCGCGCTCGGCTCGACGTACGGTCGCTCCGCCGTGCACATCGACAGCACGATGACCGTCTCGTGCAGCGCGTCGTTGAGACGGTGGTTCGATTCGAGCGCCGGCGGGGCGAGACCGGGGGAGCTGAACAGGTAGACCGAGACCCCGGGGGCGCGGGTGAGGGGCTCTGCCGTGACCTCGTCGACGAAGTCGGCCAGCGTCCGCGCCCCGCGCTGGATGCGGTCGGCCACGATTGCCCGGCCGGTGAACCAGGTCGTCAGCACCGTCAGCACGATGCCGCCGATCACGAGCGGGAACCACCCACCGCTGGGGATCTTGAACACGTTGGCGCCCAGGAACGCCAGGTCGACCACGAGGAACACCGAGCACGCGGCGCCGATCAGCCAACGGTTCAGGTGCAGCCGCTCGCGCGCGACGAAGAAGAAGATCGTCGTCGTGATCGCCATCGTCGCGGTGACGGCCAGGCCGTAGGCCGCCGCGAGGTTCGTGGACGTCCGGAAGCCGAGCACCAGCCCGATGCACGCGATCATCAGCGCCCAGTTGATGGCCGGCACGTAGATCTGGCCGATCTCCGTCTCGGACGTGTGCTTGATGCGCACCCGCGGGCAGTAGCCGAGCTGCACGGCCTGCATCGTCAGCGAGAACGCGCCCGAGATGAGGGCTTGGGACGCGATCACCGTCGCCAGGGTCGCGAGGACCAGCAGCGGGTACAGCGCCCACTCGGGGGCCATCCGGTAGAAGGGGTTGTCGATGTCGGCCGGCGACTCGAGCAGCAGGGCGCCCTGCCCGAAGTAGTTGAGCAGCAGGGCGGGCAGCACCAGCGAGTACCACCCGAGCTTGATGGGCCGCTTGCCGAAGTGGCCCATGTCCGCGTACAGCGCCTCGCCTCCGGTGACCACGAGGAAGATCGATCCCAGCGCGAGGAACCCCGTGAAGGCGTTGTCCTTGAAGAACGCGATGCCGTGGCCCGGGTTGAGCGCAGCGAGCACGGCCGGGTTCTGCAGCACGTGGGACACGCCCAGCAGCGCGAGCACGAGGAACCACACGAGCATGACGGGGCCGAAGATCCTGCCGATCTTGGCCGTGCCGCGGGGCTGCACGGCGAAGAGCACGACCAGGATGAGGATCGACAGCGGCACGACGAGGTCCGCCATGCGCTCGGAGGCCAGCGTGGTGCCCTCGACGGCGCTGAGCACCGAGATGGCGGGCGTGATCATGCCGTCGCCG
>CAYUOL010000181.1:0-13079 GCA_964446345.1 uncultured Iamiaceae bacterium
CGACCGTCGCGCCGTCGACCTGGCGGGCGTCGGCCTGGCCCCGCAGCTGCCACGTCAGCTCGCTGCACTGCGCGAGGCCGGTGGCCCGCAGCGGGTGGCCCTTCGAGATCAGCCCGCCCGACGGGTTCACGACCCACTGGCCGCCGTACGTCGTGGCGCCCTCGTCCACCAGCACCCCGGCCTTGCCCTCCCCGCACAGGCCCAGGGCCTCGTAGGTCACGAGCTCGTTGGCGCTGAAGCAGTCGTGCAGCTCGATCACGTCGACGTCCTCGGGGCCGAGGCCGGACTGCTCGTACACCGACTGCGCCGCCGCCCGCGTCATGTCGGCGCCGACGAGCTTGATCGCCGACCGGTCGTCGAAGGTCGACGCGAAGTCGGTGGTCATCGCCATGCCGGCGATCTCGACGGCCTGCGCCCCGAGCCCGTGCGCCTTCACGAAGTCCTCCGAGGCGAGGATCGCGGCGCCGGCGCCGTCCGACGTGGGGCAGCACTGCAGCTTGGTCAGCGGGGCGTGCATCACCGGAGCGTCGAGGATCTGCTCGAGCGTGTACTCGTCCTGGAACTGCGAGTACGGGTTGCGCGTCGAGTGCTCGTGGTTCTTGTAGGCGATCTTGGCGAAGTGCTCGGGCGTCGTGCCGTAGCGCTCCATGTGCTCGCGCCCGGCGTTGCCGAAGATCTGCGCGGCGGGCGGGCCCGACTCGAAGCCGTTGAGCTCGACCATCAGGTTCATGTGCTTGTCCATCGGGATGGTCCGGTCGGTGTACTTCATGCCGAGCGAGCCCTTCTCCATCTTCTCGAAGCCGAGCGCCAGCACGCAGTCGGCCAGCCCGCCTTCGATGAACTGCTTCGCCATGAACAGCGCGGTCGACCCCGTGGAGCAGTTGTTGTTCACGTTGTAGACGGGGATGCCGGTGAGCCCGAGGCCGTAGACGGCGCGCTGCCCGCAGGTGGATTCGCCGTACACGTAGCCGACGCACGCCTGCTCGACGAGGTCGTACGCGATGCCGGCGTCGGCGAGGGCCTTGGTGCCGGCCTCGAGCGCCATGTCGGGGTAGTCCCAGCCTTCGCGGGAACCCGGCTTCTCGAACTTGGTCATGCCGACGCCGATGACGAAGACCTTCTTGCCCATGGTGGTGACGCTCCTGTCGTGTGCGGGTGGTGTGCGCGGGTGGTGTGTGCGGGTGCCGGGTGGCTTCAGTCCTGGAACTTCGACATCAGCAGCATCGTCTCGTCGGTCGCGCTGCCGGGGATCGTGAAGCCGTCGGTGGCGCGGATCGTGTCGAGGTGGGCCGCGACGTCCTCGGGGCTGATCGGCGTCTCCTTTCCGGCGAACCAGCCGGGCGCCTCCCCGAGGAAGATGCGCGCGATGCGCCCGCCGCCGACGCTGTAGATCTCGTGCGTGATGTCGGTGGTCGGCGCCACCAGGTAGGCGACGAGCGGGGAGACCAGCTCGGGCGCGAGCGCATCGCCCACGGGGCCGACGGCTTCGGTCAGGCGGCTCTTCGCGATCGGGGCGATCACGTTCGACGTGATGTTGTACTTGGCCCCCTCGATGGCGATCACGTTGGACAGACCGACGAGGCCGGTCTTCGCGGCGGCGTAGTTCAGCTGGCCGAAGTTGCCGAACAGCCCCGACGCCGAGGTGGTGTGCACGAAGCGGCCGAAGCCCTTCGCCTTCATCACGGCGAACGCCGGCTGGCTGACGTTGAACGCGCCCTTGAGGTGCACGTCGACGAGGATGTCGAAGTCCTCCGGCGTGATCTTGAGGAACGACCGGTCGCGCAGGATGCCGGCGTTGTTGACCACGATGTCCACCGTGCCGAAGGCATCGAGGGCCGACTGCACGATCGCCGCACCGCCCTCGGTCGTCGCGACCGAGTCGTAGTTGGCGACGGCCTCGCCGCCCGCGTCGGTGATCTCCTTGACGACGTTCGCGGCCGGCGTGTTGTCGGCCCCCGTTCCGTCCGGCGCGCCCCCGAGGTCGTTGACGACGACGCGGGCGCCGCGCGACGCGAGCAGCAGCGCGTGCGTGCGCCCCAACCCACCCCCGGCCCCGGTGACGATGGCGACGTGCCCCTCGAACCCGATCTCGCTCAACGGTGTCCCCCTGCGGTCGTGGAGCGGTCACCCCCGACCGCGCCCGGACAGTAGTTGCGTTACGCATCTGCGGCAAAAGTCGGCTGGTGACATCAATGAATCTGCGCTGGCAGACCTCCCGGTGTCAGAGAAGTTGACGCATGTCGTCCGGTAGGGTCGCCGCCATGGCCACTGACGAAGCCGGCAGCACCCCGCCTGCGGCGGCCGGCGCCGCCCCGCCCTGGTTCACCCGTTCGCTCGCCGTGCCCTTCACCGACGAGACGGTCGACGTCGCCGGCACCGACGTCCACTACCTGGCGTGGGGGGAGCGCGGTCGCCGCGGCCTCGTGTTCGTGCACGGCGGTGGCGCGCACGCCCACTGGTGGAGCCCGATCGCCGCGACGTTCGCGGACGAGTTCCGCGTGCTCGCGGTCGACCTCTCGGGGCACGGCGACAGCGGGCACCGCGAGGGCTACGCCCTCGAGCAGTGGACCGACGAGGTGATGGCCGTCGCGTCGGCCGGTGGGATCGACGGGCCACCCGTGATCGTCGGCCACAGCATGGGCGGGTTCGTCACCATCGCCACCGCCGCGCTGCACGCGGACGAGATCGCCGGGGCGATCGTGTGCGACTCCCCGGTGGCGGCGCCCGATCCCGAGGTGGCGTCCTACAACCTGAAGCAGGCCTTCGGCGCGCCACGCACGTACGAGTCGCTCGAGGTGGCGATGGCGCACTTCCGCACCGTGCCGCCACAGGAGCACTACCTCCCCTACGTCATCGACCACGTGGCGCGGCACTCGCTGAAGCAGGTCGAGGGCGGGTGGCAGTGGAAGTTCGACCGGCAGGTCTTCGCCCAGTTCTCGGGCGGCTCGATGCGCTCGGTCGCCTTGCCGTACCTCGACCAGGTCACCTGCCGCCTCGCGCTGCTGCGCTCCGAGAACGGCTTGGTCACCGAAGACATCGGTCAGTCCATGTTCGAGCGCCTCGGGCGGGTGACGCCCATCATCGAGATCCCCGAGGCCGGGCACCACGCCATGCTCGACGAGCCGCTGATCCTGCTGACCGCGTTGCGGTCGCTGCTCGCTGACTGGGACCACAGCGAGCCGCACCACCGCTGAGCGTCATTCGGCCGCGGTCGCCCCGGTGGCCTTCGCGAGGTGGTCGATCTCGTCGAGCATCAGGTCGGCGAGGTGCTGCAGGTCGGGCACGAGCTCACGCGCGGCGACGAGCCCGAAGTCGACCCGGTCCACGTAGCTCTGCACCGTGACGTTGAGGCCCTGGCCCTCCGTGATCGTCGAGATCGGGTAGTAGTGCTCGAGCGTGGCCCCGGCGAGGTAGAGGGGCTCGCGCGGGCCGGGCACGTTCGAGATGACCAAGTTGAACGGGGGGTTCAGGCGATCGCCGATCCGCACGCGCGACGCCAGCCGGATGGCGCGCGTCGCCAACGCCGGCGGGGCGAACTGGGCGTAGTCGGTCAGCACGTCCGCGGGAAGCAGCGTGAAGCGGTCCTTGGCCACGTCCATCACCTCGTGGGCACCCCCGATGCGCGCGATCGGGTCGGCGACGTCGGTGGGGATCGGCGTGAAGATCGCCGAGACGCGGTTGGTCCAGCGTTCCTCCTCCTCGCCCGTGCGGATCGACACCGGCACCATCGCGATGAGCGGGCGATCGGGCAGGGCGTCGTGCTCGGCGAGGTACGTGCGCAGCGCGCCGCTGCAGATCGCCAGCACGACGTCGTTCACCGTGGCGCCGACCGCGTTCTTGATCGCCTTGACGTCGGCCAGGTCGGCCGAGCGGATCGCGACACGGCGGTGCGCGGTGATGCTGCCGTTGAACGGCGTGCGCGGGGCGGCGCCCTCGGGCACCTCCGGCACGGCGTCGGGTTCGGCGGGCCGGCTGTGCGGGCGCACCATGTTCAGCGGGTTCGGGAACGCGCGCGCCGCTTCGGCGAAGCCCGTGAGCCCGCGGTTGCCGAACAGGTCGCCCGCCGCGCGGATGCTGCGGACCTGCAGCCGCGCGAGCTTGCCGGGCTTGCGGACGATCTCGGACAGCGCCTGGCGCATGACCTCGGGTTGCGACGGCAGGTCCTCGGGTTGCCAGTCGTCCTCGATCTCGTCGTCGACCTGGTCAGGCGTGGCGTCCATGAGGATCGTCGTGAGCTCGGCGCCCGATGCGCCGTCGACCGTCGCGTGGTGGATCTTCGTCAGCACCGCGAACCGATCGTCGGGCAGCCCGTCGATCACGTAGCACTCCCAGAGCGGGTGGGCGCGGTCGAGGGGCAGGCCGATCAGCCGGGCGACGAGGTTCGACAGCTGCTCGTCGGTCCCCGGCGCCGGGATCGCCGTCTCGCGCACGTGGTAGTCGAGGTCGAAGTCCGGATCGCGCACCCAGTACGGGTGATCGAGCTCCAGGGGGACGGTCACGACGCGCCGCCGCAGCGGGGGCAGCAACGGCAGGCGCTTGGCGATCTGCGCCCGCATCATCACGAAGGGCTCCCAGCCCGCGATGTCCGGTTTGCGCAGGATCGACAGGCCGCTGACGTGGCCGAACGACGAGGCCGTCTCCATGTAGAGGAACGCGGCATCGATACCGGTGAGCTGCTGCATGAGACCCCCTGGTGCCCGGCGGTCGTCGGGTGGACGGCGGGCGGTTCCTCCTGTCTACCCCCACGCCGTCGGTCGCATCCGAGATCGCGGGCGCGGCGAAGCCCGTTCCGGGGCGACTCGCGGTCGGTGCTCCCCGGCTTCAGCTCGATTCAGCTCGGCCGCGGCGCCGCCGCGACGGCGCGCTGCTCGGTCAGGAAGCGCTGCTCGGCGGCGTTGGTGGCCAGGGCGAGGGCCCGGTCGTACGCGTCCACGGCCTCGTCCCAGCGCTCGAGGCGCACCAGCAGGTCGGCGCGGGTGGCGTGCAAGAGGTGGTAGCGATCGAGATCGAGCTCCTCGAGCGTCGCCAGGGCGACGGCCGGCCCGTGCACCTCGGCGACGGCCACCGATCGGTTCAGCGCGACGATCGGCGTGGGCGTGAGGGCGAGCAGGTGGTCGTAGATCTGGAGGATCTGGGGCCAGTCGGTGTCGGCCGCCGTGGCCGCTTCGCTGTGCACCGCGTTGATGGCGCCCTGCAGCTGGTACGGCCCGGGCTGGCCGCGCCGGATGCAGGCGGCGATCAGCGCGCGCCCTTCGGCGGCGAGCTCGTGGTCCCACGCGGAGCGGTCTTGGTCGGCGAGGCGCACGATCGAGCCGTCGGGGGCGACGCGCGCCGCCCGCCGCGACGCGGTGAGCAGGAGCAGCCCGAGCAGACCGTGCACCTCGGGCTCGTCCGGCATCAGGTCGGCGAGGAGGCGGGCGAGGCGGATCGCCTCGTCGCACAGCTCGTCGCGACCGAGCTCGTCGCCCGCCGCGGCCGTGTACCCCTCGTTGAACACGAGGTAGACGACCGCCAGCACGGCGCGCAGCCGATCGGGCAGCTCCGCATCCGAGGGGATGCGGTACGGGATGTTCGCATCCTTGATCTTGCGCTTGGCCCGCACGAGGCGTTGGGCCATCGTCGGCTCGGGCACCAGGAACGCACGCGCGATCTCCGCGGTCTCGAGGCCGCCGAGCAGGCGCAGCGTCAGCGCGACCTGCGCCGTCGGCGCGAGGGCGGGGTGGCAGCACGTGAACATCAGCCGCAGGCGGTCATCGCGCACGGGACCGACCTCCTCTCCCGGTTCGACGAGCTCGGCCCCCTCGGTCCGGCGGACGGCCTCGACCTGACGGTCGTGGCGCGACGACTCGCGCCGCAGCCGGTCGATCGCCCGGTTGCGCGCGGTGGACACGATCCAGCCCCCCGGGTTCGGCGGGATCCCGGTCACCGGCCAGCGCTGCGCCGCGACGAGGAAGGCCTCCTGGACCATCTCCTCGGCGAGGTCGATGTCGCCGAAGATGCGGATCAGCGTCGCGACGACCGCGCCGCGCTCCTCCCTGAAGACGCGGGCCAGCTCGTCGGGGGCGTCCGTCGTCCGACCGTGGCGGCGGGCGGGGGCGTCCACGGCGGGGGGTGCGGGTCCGAGGTCCGGGCTCGAGGGTCGACGTCAGGCCGGCGGCTCGTCCTGGAACGGACGCACCTCGACGGCGCCGCGGCACGCGATCGAGCCCTTCTCGGCCCATGCCAGCGCCGCATCCAGATCGGGTGCCTCGATGATCCAGAAGCCGCCCAGGTGCTCCTTCGTCTCGGCGAACGGCCCGTCGGTGATGAGCAGCTCGCCCTCGTGCGCGCGCACGGTGGTGGCCGACGACGGCGCTGTGAGCCCCCCAGCGAACACCCACGCACCGGCGGCCTGCACCTCGGCGTTGAACGCGTCGACCGCCTTGAAGATCTCCTGCATGTCGTCGGGGGTCATGGTGGCCGCCACGGCGTCGGGTCCTTCATCGTGGACGGAGAGCATGTACTGGGTCATCGGAGGCTCCTTCTCTGGGCGGGGTGCCTGGCGGAAGCCGGCACGGTACCGGTTCCTGCCCAGTCCACGAACGTCCATGGTCCGATTCGACAGCGCCGCGAGAAAAACTTCGCGACACGGACGCGCGTGCGATCAGGGGCGTGAAGCTGAGGGCCTGAAGCATCAGGGGGTGAGCATCAGGGGCGAGCATCAGGGGGCGAGCATCAGAGGGTGAAGTAGGAGCGGTACAGCCGGTTGTACGTGCCGTCCTCGAGCAGGTGCAGCAGCGTCGTGTCGATCGCCGCGCGCATGCCGGTGCCGGGCCGCAGGGCGAACGCGTTGTAGCTGTGGGTGAACTGCGGGCCGGCGAAGCCGAGGTTGCCGTCGGACTCGTGCACGGCGTGCGCGATGAGGGGTGCATCGAACACCGCGGCGTCGGCGTCGCCGTTGCGGACCGCGGTCACCATCGCCTCGGGGCTGTCCACGAGGTCGGTCGGGATGTTGTGCTGGGCCAGGTAGGTCGCCGCAGTCGAGTCCCTGACGGTGACGATCTCGTGGTCGCGGAGATCGTCGGGGCCGTGGATGTCGGTCTGCAGCTGGCGCACGGTGAGGTTCGCCGCGAACGTCGCCGTCACGGCGGCGACGAGCAACATGCCGCAGATCATCCAGAGCACGGAGAAGATGCGTCCGACGCCGGTGCGCGGGACGCTGTCGCCGTAGCCGACGGCGAACATCGTCACGGAGGCCCACCACGTCCCCTCGGCCACGCCGCCCCGCGCATCCGGGGCGAAGTCGGGGTTCTTGCGCCGCTCGAGCAACCAGATGAGCACCGCGGCGATCCCCACGGTGACGGCCATGATCCCGAGCAGCAGCAGCACGGTCTGGTCCGTGACGGCGTGCCACAGCCCGGCGAACGGGTTCGACTGGCCCTCGGCCACCATGATCTGCAACCCGGAGTTCAGCGTCGGCTCGGTGAAGTCGAACGTGTCGACGAGGTCGGAGGTGACGGTGATGTCGCCGACGGCGAGATCGGCGTCGCCCCGCTGCACGAGGTCGAGCGTGCCTTCGCGCGTCGGGGCCTCGACGTACACCGTGCGGTAGTTGTTGCGCTTGGCGATCTGCTCCCAGAGCTCGATCGAGAAGCCGCCGTAGCTGCGGTCGGGGTGCTTCGTCACGAACGGATCGAGCACGGTGACGGCGACCCGCACGGTGCGCTCCGCCGGCGTCGCGGGTGCCGTTCCCGGGGTCGTCCCCGAGGTCGCTCCCGTCGTCGGCGGGGTGGTGGGCGCAGGGGTCTGGGCGGCCGCGGCGCCGAGACCGCCCAGCACCGAGAGCGCGACGAGGGCCAGCACGACTGCGATCCTCCGAGTCACGTGCATCCGCCGGCGACGCCCGTCCATCGCCCCAGCCTCGCAGACGGCTCGCCCTGCGCGGCGCCAGGGCGTGCGCCGCAGCAGGTCGACGGTCGGCGCGGCGAGGTCGGAGCGATCGCACAGGATCCTCACAGCTGACACACAGGTTTCTCCGGCATGCTTTGGGCATGGACCTCGCCCCCTCCGTGACCGGTACGCCCCGCGAGACCCCGGGTGACAAGCCGGGTGACAAGCCAGGTGACAAACCCAGGGTCCTGGTCGTCGACGACGAGCCCTCGATCACCGACGCCGTCGGGACGGCGCTGCGCTACGAGGGGTTCGAGGTGAAGGAGGTCGGCACCGGTCGGTCCGCCCTGAGCGAGGCGCTCGACTTCCGGCCCGACCTCATCGTGCTCGACATCATGCTGCCCGACCTCGACGGGCTCGAGGTGACCCGCCGCCTGCGTCGTGACGGCATCAAGATCCCGGTGCTCTTCCTCACGGCCCGCGACGCCACCGAGGACAAGATCACGGGGCTGACGGTGGGGGGCGACGACTACGTCACCAAGCCGTTCAGCCTCGGCGAGATCATCGCCCGGGTGCGCGCCATCCTGCGCCGCACGGGCATGGAGTCCGAGGGCGACGGCCTGCTGCGCTTCGCCGACGTGGTGATGGACGAGGAGAGCCACGAGGTGTGGCGCAACGGCACCTCGGTCCACCTCACCGCGACCGAGTTCGCCCTGCTGCGCTACTTCATGCTCAACCCGCGGCGCGTGCTGTCCAAGGCGCAGATCCTCGACCACGTGTGGCAGTACGACTTCGACGGTGACTCCAACGTCGTGGAGACGTTCGTCAGCTACCTGCGCAAGAAGCTCGATCGACTCGGCCCGCCGTTGCTCCACACGGTCCGGCGCGTCGGGTACTCGCTGCGATTGCCCGAGGAGTGAACGTGTCGCTCCGCGGCCGGCTCCTGATCCTGGTCGTCCTGCTGATGCTCGGCGGGCTCCTCGTCGCGGATGCGGTGACCTACGTGCAGCTGCGCTCGTTCCTCCTCGGCCAGGTCGACCAGCGCCTGCAGGAGGCGTTCGAGCAGATCGAGCACGGCCCGAACCGTCCCGGAGGCCCCGGGGGCTACCCCGGTCCGGGCGGCAACCGCGGCGGGAGCCGCCCCGACTTCGAGACGACGCGCTCGAGCGCGCCGGGTCTCTACGCCGGCACCGTCAGCAGCACCGGCGCGGTGGTGTGGCGCATCTCGGGAGGAAACGACCGCAACGCCGAGGCTGCCCCCGTTCTGCCCGCCACGCTGCCCACCGTGCCGCCCGCCGCCAGGGGCGAGGCGCGCGAGGAGGGCCGCGCGACCAACGTGCCGATCCTCACGGTCCCCTCCACCGTGGCCGGCACCTCGGCCTACCGCGTCCGGCTGCAGGCCACGGACGACGGCACGGTCGTGATCACCGCGCTCCCGCTGACGGAGGTCGACAGCACGCTGCAACGGCTGCTCGTCATCGAGGTGATCGTCACGATCGCCGTGGTGGCGCTTTCGGCCGCCATCGGCTCCTGGTTGGTGCGCGTCGGCCTGCGACCGCTCGACGACATCAGCGACACCGCGGCCGAGATCGCGGCGGGCGACCTGTCGCAGCGGGTCAGCCGGGCGGACGACCGGACCGAGGTCGGGCGGCTGGGCACGTCGCTGAACACGATGCTCGGCCAGATCGAGACCGCGTTCGACGAGCGCCAGGAGTCCGAGCGGGCCCTGCGCGAATCCGAGGCCCGGTTGCGCCGCTTCGTCGCCGACGCCTCGCACGAGCTGCGCACCCCCCTCGCCGCGGTCCAGGCCTACGCCGAGCTGTTCGAGCGCGGCGCCAAGTCGCATCCCGAGGACCTGCCGCGGTTGATGAGCAACATCCACAAGGAGTCGGCCCGCATGGCGGTGCTCGTCGACGACCTCCTGCTGCTCACGCGCCTCGACCAGGGCCGCCCGCTCGACGAGAGCCCGGTGGACCTCGCCGCCATCGCTGCGGACGCCGTCGAGGCGGCGCGTGCCGTCGACCCCGACCGCCCGCTCGCGCTCGAGTCGGTGGCGTCGGTCGAGGTGCCCGGAGACCGGGTGCGGCTGCGCCAGATCGTCGACAACCTGCTCGCCAACACGCGGATCCACACCCCGCCGGGCACCCCGGTCGAGGTCGAGGTCGGCACCGAGGACGGCGTCGCGGTGCTGCGGGTGGTGGACCACGGCCCCGGTCTCGAACCCGAGCAGGCGGCTGCGGTGTTCGAGCGGTTCTACCGCGCCGATCCCTCGCGGGCGCGCAGCGACGGCGGGACCGGGCTCGGGCTGTCGATCGTGGCGGCGATCGCCGCGGCCCACAAGGGCACCGTGGCCGTGCGGCCGACCCCGGGCGGCGGCGCCACCTTCGCGGTGTGGCTCCCGTTGCTCCCCGAGGACGTCGAGCGCCCGCCCGCTCCCGCCCCCCTCTGATCCCACAGGCCTGATCTCACGGTCCCGCCCCGTGGAGCCGGCCCGGCGCCCGTGCGCTCAGGCGTGATCGTCGTCGCCGCCCTTGCGCCGGCGACGGACCTCGTCGATCGCCGCCGGCTCGGCGTCGTCGTCCACGCGCGGCTTCCAGCGGCGCGCGTCGAGCAGGCGGATCACCGGGATGTAGCGGATCTCGAGGAGGAACACGGCGAGCAGCGTGAACAGCGCCGCGACCAGCAACAGGCCACCGCCGCTCAGGATCCCGACCGCGGAGGCGCACCAGACCGTGGCCGCCGTCGTCAGCCCCTTGGCCTCCCCGGCGGCGGTGTGCAGGATCAGACCGGCACCGATGAAGCCGATGCCCGTGACGATGCCCGCGATGAGCTTCTCCGCGGTCAGGGGGAACACGTCGACGCCCATCACCGTGAACGCGGCCGACCCGGCGCACACGAGCGCGAAGGTGCGGTTCCCCGCCGCCGACCCCCGCACCTCGCGCTCCCACCCGATCGCGAAGCCGAGGGCCGCGGCCAGCGCGATGCGCCCGAACAGCTCGAGGTCGGACAGGTTCTGCACATCCGGAAGTATCGCCGCCGGGGGCGCACAAGTGGGGGTTGCGGTGGGGGTTGCGGTGGGGGTTGCCCGACCGCTTCCCCGACGCTCTCCCGGCCGCTTTCCGGGCGCGGACGGCGCCGCGTCGCGCCACTCCCTACACTGGCCGGGACGAGGAGGTCACTGGGGCCTGCTCGCGATTGATGAAAGAGCTCGGAAACATGGCCACTGGCACCGTGAAATTCTTCAACAACGAGAAGGGCTACGGCTTCATCTCCCGTGAATCGGGGGACGACGTGTTCGTCCACTACTCCAACATCCAGGGGGACGGGTACAAGTCGCTCGAGGAAGGCCAGCAGGTCGAGTTCGATGTGGCCCCCGGCCGCAAGGGCGAAGAAGCCCAGAACGTCCGCGTCGTCTGACTAGATGGCGACCAACCGCAACCAGTTCGAGAAGCGAGAACGTGATCGGGCCAAGAAGGCAAAGGCGCTCGCCAAGCGCGAGAAGCGGGTCGAGAGCGAGAAGGCTGCGCTCGAGGCCGGCAGCGCCGAGGCTCCCGTCGACCCGAGCGTGATCCTCGAGCAGGTTGCCGTGCTGCACGAGCAGTTCGACAACGGCGAGCTCGAGTTCGAGGCCTTCGAAGAGCAGAAGGCCGAGCTCATGAGCAAGCTCACCGTGGACTGATTGCCCGTCTTCGACGGCAGGAACATCACAGAGGTACCCGATGTCGCTCGGCGGCCGGCCCCAGGGCCGGCCGCTGGCGCGTGCGGCCGGCGCCGGTGCAGCCGGGATGAAAATAGTACAGATTTGAAATATCTGTGGCTCCGAGATAGTTCAAATCGAAAGTACATCCCAAACGATCCCCGGTGGGCCGCCCCGGCCCGGGGGAACCTTCACCAGGAGCACGCCATGACCGTCACCGAGAGCACCGAGAACACCGCCTCCCCGACCAGCGCGAGCAGCGCCATCCGCACCGTCGACGGCCGTTCGGTCCCCGCCGCCGGCACGTGGGTCGTCGACGCCGCCCACTCCACCGTCGAGTTCGTGGCCCGCCACCTCATGGTGACGAAGGTGCGGGGACGCTTCACCGACTACGACGCCACCATCACGATCGCCGACGATCCCGCGGCCTCCTCGGTCGCCGTCACCATCCAGACCGCCAGCGTGAGCACAGGTGACGAAGGGCGCGACGGGCACCTCACCAGCCCCGACTTCTTCGATGCCGCGACGTACCCGACGCTCTCGTTCACGAGCACCAAGGTCACCCCGGTCGGGAGCGATGCGTGGAAGGTCGACGGTGACCTGACGGTCAAGGACGTCACCAAGCCCGTCGTCCTCGACGTCGAGTTCAGCGGCGTCGCCACGGATCCGTGGGGCAACGACAAGGCGTTCTTCTCCGCCTCGACCGAGGTCGACCGCGAGGAGTGGGGCCTCACCTGGAACCAGCCGCTCGCCGGCGGCGGCGTGCTCGTCGGCAAGAAGGTCAAGATCGAGCTCGAGATCCAGGCCGCCCAGGCGCCGGCGTGAGGCGCCGCTGACGGCGCGTCGCGCCGCCCCCGAACGGGGTGCGGCGACCTACGGGGCGTCGGACGGACACGCATCGACCTGCAGTCGGCGCCGTCCGGGTCGGGCCCGTCGCCCGCCCCGGACGGCTTCGCGCTTGTAGCGTTGGGCCGAGCGACCGGAACGAGGACCGCCATGCCCCGCACCCAGCACATCGAGACCGCCGAGCCGCGCCGCACCTCCCTCGGCGCGTCCGCCGACACCCGGCTCGCCGCGCCGCTCGATGCCGACGAGATGGGCACCTGGCGCGCGTTCATCCAGGTCGCCACGCGCGCGCTCGACCGCCTCGACCACGAGCTGCAGACGGCCCACGACCTGACCCTCGGCGACTACGAGATCCTCGTCTCGTTGTCCGAAGAGGTCGACCGCCGGCTCCAGATGTCGACGCTGGCCGAGCGCTCGCTCGTCAGCCAGAGCCGCCTGACCTACCGCGTCGATCGCCTCGAGAAGCGGGGGTACGTGTCCCGGGTGCCGTGTCCCACCGACGGCCGCCGGATCTGGGCGCAGCTGACCGCCGACGGCTTCGCGGCGCTCGAGGCGGCGTACCCGACCCACCTCGCCGGGGTGCGGCGCTACGTCATCGACCCGGTCGACCACCGCGACCTCGCCGCGGTCACCCGTGCGCTCGAGGCGATGATCAGCTCGATCGACT
>CAYUOL010000182.1:0-13005 GCA_964446345.1 uncultured Iamiaceae bacterium
GTGTCGATCGCGGCCGGCGTCGCCGCGATCACCTCCGCGGTACCGCCGCTGCGAGAGCACAAGGTCGCGCTTGGTCTGCTGCTGATCGCCCTCATCACCCTCGCCAACCTGCGCGGGGCCAGGGAGAGCGGGCGTCTCTTCGCGCCGCCGACCTATGCCTATGTCGCTCTCATGTCGTTGCTGGTGCTGTGGGGCCTGTACAAGACGATCCAGCCGGACTTCCAGCCCCTCCCGATCGACGAGGCCCAGGTGGCAGGGTTCATGAACGGCCCGGCGCAGGCCGTGACCCTGTTCCTGCTGCTGCGCGCCTTCGCCTCCGGGGCCGTGGCGCTCTCCGGGGTGGAGGCGATCTCCAACGGCATCCAGGCGTTTCGCAAGCCAGAGTCGCGCAACGCTGCCATCACATTGGTGTGCGCAGCCACGATCCTTGGCGCGCTCTTCTTCGGCATCGCCGTCCTCGCGCACCGGCTCGAGCCCACGCTGTCGGAGGAGCAGACGATCCTGTCGCAGATGGGGCGATACGTGTTCGGCGACGGACCGCTCTACCTGCTGTTGCAGGCGGCGACCGCAGCGATCCTCACCCTCAGCGCCAACACCGCGTTCGCGGACTTCCCGAGGCTGTCGGGCATCATCGCCCGCGACGGGTACTTGCCCCGTCAGCTCTCACAGCGTGGTGACCGACTCGTCCTGTCGAACGGGATCATCGTGCTCGCCCTCGCGTCGGGCGCCCTCTTCGCGATCTTCCGCGGAGACGTCACGGCGCTCATCCCGCTCTTCGCCGTCGGGCTCTTCACCGCGTTCACACTGTCGCAGGCCGGCATGGTGGTGCACTGGTGGCACGTCCGAGGACCGCGATGGCGCCTCAAGCTGTCGGTCAACGCTCTGGGCGCGGCCACCACCTTGCTCGTGACCTTGATCGTGATGATCTCGAAGTTCGCGGAGGGGGCGTGGATCCCGACGCTGATCATCCCGATGATCGTGGTGCTGTTCCTCGCCATCCACCGGCACTACGCCCGCGTCGGGGTGGACCTCCAGGTTGCGCCGGGCGTTGCTGTCGAGCCGGTGCGTCAGGCCGTTCTTGTCCTCGTGGGCGGTCGTGTCAATCGGGGCGTGGTCCAGGCGCTGCGCTTCGCCATGGCGCAGGACGCGTGGTACCGCGCCGCGGTGTACGTGGCGTACGAGGAAGGCGACGCGCAGCAGATCCGGGACGCCTGGGAAGCGTTCGGCTTCGAGGTGCCGCTGGAGGTGCTCGAGTCGCCGTACCGGGTGCTCGGCCAGCCGGTCCTCGACTTCATCGATCGCATCGACGGGTTGCGCGACGACGACGTCATGACCGTCGTCATCCCCGAGTTCGTCGTGCACAAGTGGTGGGAGCATGCGCTCCACAACCAGAGCGCGCTGTGGCTCAAGGGGCGGTTGCACTTCCGCCCCAACACGATCGTCGTCAGCGTGCCCGTGCACCTGGATTAGCAGGCGGGTGCCGAGATGTGGCGGCGCCAGACGCCGACGCGTCCCGCCACGCGGCGTCCTCGGCATCGCCATTCCCATGACAAGGAGTGGCGATTCACTGCGTCCTTGCCTGGCGGGCGCCTCGCCGCCCTGGCTTCCATCCCGTTCGACGCCGACTCCCAGTGGAGCAGCTCAGTGGCCGCGCCGGATCCACTCCTCGAGGTGGGGCGCCTCGGTGCCGACGGTGGTGCTCTCCCCGTGACCCGTGTGGACGACGGTCTCGGGGGGCAGCGTCAGCAGGCGCGACCGGATCGACTCGATGATCGTCGGGAAGTCGCTGTGGCTGCGCCCCGTCGCGCCCGGCCCCCCGCAGAAGAGCGTGTCGCCGCTGAAGAGCACGTCGGCGCCGGCGGCTCCCGCCCCGGCGGCGTGGAAGCTGCACCCGCCGGGGGAGTGGCCCGGGGTGTGCACCACGTCGAGCACGACGCCGCCCGCGGTGAGACGTTGCCCGTCGGCGAGGTCACGATCGGGCGTGCGGTCGGGGTAGACGACCGACCAGAACATCGTGTCGGCGGGATGCAGCAGGATCGGCGCGTCGACGGCGTCCTGCAGCGCGACGGCGGCGTTGATGTGGTCGTTGTGCCCGTGCGTCAGGGCGATGGCGGTGACCCGGCGCCCGTCGATCGCCGCGATGATCGGGCCGGCGTCGTGCGCCGCGTCGATCACCACGACCTCCTGGTCGTCGCCGATCAGCCAGATGTTGTTCGTGACCTCCCACTCCCCGCCGTCCAGCGCAAAGATGCCATCGGTCGTCACGAGCTCGATCATTCGAGCAGTCTGCCAGGGCCGGCCCTCGGTTCGAGGCGGCGGCGACGAGACGGGAGGGGGCGTGCGCACGACCGGGCTGCGGTACCCGCCGCAGGATCTCGGCTGCCGGCCCGCGGTGGCTTCACCGATCGCTCATGCGCGGGGGTCGATGATGGCCACGCTCGGCGCCGAGGCCGCGCGGATAGGGTGCCGCCCGGCGAGAGAGGGGATGACATGGGGAGCACGCGCGGCCGTCGACAGCGGGTGCGCACCGCGCTCGCCGCCGCGACGGTGCTCGCCGTGACCCTCGCGGCACCGGCCTGTGCACCGTCAGCCCCGGGAGCCTCGCGGCCGGGGGAGTCGACCCCGCGGACGCGCCCGGGGTCCACCGCGCCGGATCCGCAGGCCTCACCGCCGTTTCCCTGCCCGAGCGTCCGCGATGCATCGGCTTCCCGCGCCGTCGGCGTCGTCCACGCGTTCGCCGGAGCGGACGGTGCCGCGTTGTGGGGGTCGCTCAACGTGCTCGGGCCCACGATCTACGGGCGCACGATGAGCGGCGGGACGGCGGGCGCCGGAACGCTCTTCGCCGTCGACGCGGATGGTTCGCACTTCCGCGTCGTCCACTCGTTCCCCGCCGGCAGCGACAACGACGAGGGCAGCCACCCCCGCCACGACGCGATGTGGTGGGACGGCACTGCGTACTGGGGCACGCTCATGGACGGCGGGCGGGCCGACAAGGGGGCGATCTTCCGCTTCGATCCCGCCACCGACAGCGTCCGCACCGTGCACCTCAACGCCGGCGCCCCGAACGACGGGTGGGAGGCGCACAGCGGGCTGGCGGCCGGCGGCGACGGTGCGCTCTACGCGCTCACCGCGAAGGGCGGCAAACACGACAAGGGCGCGCTCGTGCGCGTCGACCCGGCGACCGGCAGCACGGCCGTGCTCCACTCGTTCGAGAAGAAGACCGGCGACGATCCCCACGGGCGGCTCACGCTCGGCCCCGATGGCCACACCCTGTACGGCATGGCGCGCACGGGAGGGAAGGCGGACACGGGCGTCGTCTTCGCCTTCGATCCCGTGACGTCCACCTACACCGTCCTGCACGAGTTCGGCGCGCCGACCGACACGACGAACGGCGCCACTGCGGACCACGGGTTCCTGACCGTCGTGGGCGACCAGCTGTGGGGCATCACCGCGGACGGCGGGGCGCACGGCCTGGGCACGGTCTTCCGCATCGGGCCGGACGGCTCGGGCTTCACGATCGTCCACGACTTCGGCGCCGGCGACGACGGGAAGAAGCCGCACGCCTCGCTCACGCGGCGGGGCGACCACCTCTACGCCACGGCGATCACCGGCGGCGCGTACGACCGCGGCACGGTGTGGCGGGTGCGCACCGACGGGACGGGCTACGAGACGCTCGCCTCCCTCGACGGGACGCGCACCGGTGGGTACCCGAAGGGCAACGTGTCGTTCTCCGAGGACGGCGCCACCATGTTCGGCACGACGATCGCCGGGGGAGCGAACGATCCCGACTGCACGAAGGCCCTCGGCACGGTGTTCTCACTGCCGACGCCGCGCGACACGGCGACGCCGACCGGTCGGCCCCGGTAGGCGCGCTGGCGCTGTCGTCGCGGCGGGGTGGTGCGCCGCGACCGTCCCGCTCGGGCGAAGCTCGACGCCTCAGGCGTGCGGGACGAGGGTCTGGCCGTCGCTCGTGTCCCGCACCTCCCAGCCGGCCGCCTCGATCTCACCGCGCAGACGATCCGCCTCGTCGTAGTTGCGGTCGCGGCGGGCTTCGAGGCGTTGGTCTGCCAGGAGCTGCACCTCGGGGGGCACCGCCCCTGCTTCGTCGAGCGAGCCGAGCCCGAAGATGTCGAGACCGCGGCGCAGCAGCTCGAGCTGGCGCGTCGAGGCCCACTCGTGCAGCACGGCCAGCGCCTTCGGCGTGTCGAAGTCGTCCTCCAGCGCGTCGACGAGGTCCTGCCAGCGCGCTTCGTCGTGCTCCGCCGGTTCGAGCCGCAACGCGTTGCGCAACGTGGCACCGCGCGCTCGCGCCTGCTCCATGGCCGACTCCGAGAAGTCGATGGGGCTGCGCCAGTGCGCGGTCAGGAAGTAGAGCAGGAGCGTGTGGGCGCCCCACTCGTCGAGCAGCTCGCGGATGGTGGCGATGTTGCCGATCGACTTCGACATCTTCTCGCCGGTGAAGCGCAGCATGCCGTTGTGCGCCCAGATGCGGGCGAAGTCGTGCCCGAGGGCGCGCGACTGCGCCAGCTCGTTCTCGTGGTGGGGGAAGACGAGGTCGAGCCCGCCGCCATGGATCTCGAACGCGTGGCCGAGCAGGTGGTCGGCCATCGCCGAGCACTCGATGTGCCAGCCGGGCCGTCCATCTCCCCACGGCGAGTCCCACGACGTGTCCTCGCCGGGCTTCGTCGCCTTCCAGAGCGCGAAGTCTCGGGGGTCTTCCTTCTGCTCCGCCTCGCCCACCTCGACCTGGTCGATCAGCTGCCCGGACAGTGCCCCGTACGCCGGGTAGGACGACACCCGGAAGTAGACGTCGCCCCCGGATTCGTAGGCGTGCCCGGTGCGGACGAGCTCGGCGACGAACGTGATGATCTCGGGCATCAGCTCGGTCACCTTCGGCAGGTGGTCCGGCATCCCGAGCCCGAAACCGGCCACGTCGGTCAGGTACCACGTGGTGGCTTCCGCCGCGAGCGCGGCGCTGGCCCCCGGCGCCGCTTCGTAGATCTTGTCGTTCACGTCAGTGATGTTGTGCACGAAGGTGACGTCGTTGCCCCGCGCCCGCAGCCACCGGGTGAACCACATGCCGATGACGAACGGTCGAGCGTTGCCGACGTGCGCCCGTGCATAGACCGTGGGCCCACAGATGTACATCCGCACGGGAGCAGGAGCCTCGGGGAGCTCGACCAGACCCTTCGACAAGGTATCGAACAGCTGCATCTGCGGAGAGTACCGAAGCTGCGCGCCATGCGGGAACCAACTCCACTGGCTCGACGACGCCGAAGGCTCTTCGCAAGGCGCCCGTTGATCCACCGTGGGTACGCTCGGGTGATGGCACCGGTGCTGGCGGCGACGCGGCGTCGCCTGCACGTCTTCGATGACAGCCGACGGTGGGAGCGGTTCACCCCGCGGCCGGACGACATCGTCATCACCACGCCGCCGAAGTCGGGGACGACCTGGATGCAGGGCATCGTGGCTTCGCTGCTGTGGCCCCACGGCGACGCGCCGGGTCCCGCCTTCGACTTGAGTCCGTGGCTGGACGCGCGCATCGTCCCGGTGGACGACATGCTCGCGAGGGTCGACGCGATCCCGCACCGACGCTTCATCAAGACGCACAGCCCGGCGGACTGCACGCCCGTCTTCACGCAGTGCCGCTACCTCGCCGTCTATCGAGACGGGCGCGACGCGCTGGTCTCATGGGCGAACCACCGGCGCAAGATGCGTCCGGAGGTGATCGAAGCGCTCAACGCGATCGCCACCCGCGACGGAGGACCGCAGTGGCCGCCGGTGTGGGACGGAGGCATGGACCAGCTGTTCGACGAGTGGGTCGACTGGGGCACCCCCATGGACCACCTGGCGACGTGGTGGCCGAAACGTCACGAGCCGTTCGTGCTGCTGGTGCACCACGCCGACCTCGTTCGCGACCTGGACGGCGAGATGCGCCGCATCGCCCGCTTCCTCGACATCGAGGTGCCCGACCAGCTCTGGGGCGAGGTCGCGGAGCGGTGCCGATTCGAGGCGATGCGGTCACGGCACGAAGCCTCCGGGAGCCTGAACCAGGCCTTCGCCGAAGGTGCGACCGCCTTCTTCCACCAGGGGACGAACGGGACGTGGCGCACCCAGCTCGACCAGGCCCACCTCCGTCGACACGCGCAGCTCACGAGCGAGCGCCTGCCTCGAGACGCTGCCCGGTGGCTCGAGCACGGCTCCCTCGCCCTGGGTCAGCGCCCCTGAGGCCGGCGCGGCGGCGACGGGCGCCACCGGCGAACGCTCGGGCAGGCTCCCGACTCGTCCGGCACGATCGAGGCCCTCCACCGTCCCCGGCGGGCTTCGCCGGCACGGAACGCAGGGCGCGGCGTTGTCCAGAACTTCCGGGGTGCGGGCGGGGGGACTCGAACCCCCACATCGTCTCCGATACCAGGACCTAAACCTGGCGCGTCTGCCAGTTCCGCCACGCCCGCGTGACGCCGAGCAATGTACCGGCCGGGTCATCCGACGTTCGTCGCCGTTGCCGCCCGTTGGGGGCATGGTCCGCCGCAGGGGCGGGCCGGCCGCGCAGGCGGCTACGACGCGGCGCAGGTCGTCGGCGCCGGTTGGCCGCTCTGGATGCTCTGCATCCATGCCAGCGCGTCGGGCGCCGACTCGTAGCCGATGACGTCGTGGCTGAGGCCCGGGTAGCTCTTGAGGTTCACCGTGTCGCCCATCGAGCACAGGCTCTGGGCGAGTGCGGCGGTCGTCGCCGGGACCACGACCACGTCGGCGGTGTCCTGCGCGATGAAGATCGGTGCCGGTGTCTTCGTCGCCCCCGGGGTGTTCTGCTGCAGCAGCTGCGTCCACGGAGGCACGGAGCCCGGGTTGCTCGTGGCCCAGAACGAGCTCATCACCGGCGCGATGATCGTGCCGATCTGCGCCTCCTGGGCCGGGATCACGTTGCACAGGTCCTCGAACTGGTCCAGCGCCGTCTGGCCCGCCGGCGTGATCATCTGGTCGATGTTCAACCCGGGCGTCGTCGGGCCGTAGAGCTGCTGGTAGGCGTTCATGGCCCAGCCACCGAGGATGATGCCGTCGGGCGTGTTGAGGTCGTCCTGGAACTGCTGGGCGAGATCGCCCGCCGGGGCTGCCGCGGCAACGCCCTTGACCTGGAGGTCGGGCGCGTAGGTCGGTGCCAGCTGACCGGCGAACAGCGATGCTTGCCCGCCTTGCGAGTGGCCCCACGTGAACACGGTCGAGCTCGCCCCGGTCTCCGTCAGGTTCTTCGCGGCCCGGGCCGCGTCGAGCACGCCGCGCCCCTCGCTGACACCGATGAGGTAGGGGTGGATGCCGGGCGTGCCGAGGCCTTCGTAGTCCGTCGCGGCGACGACGTAACCGGCGCTCAAGAAGCCGGCGAGCCCCGCGACCAGGGCCGGGCCGGTGCTGAGGCTCGACGGCGCACACTGATCGGCCACACCCGTGGTCGGGTGCGCCCAGCTGACGATCGGTCGACCGCCGGCGGGGGCGGCGCCGGTGGGGGCGAAGATCATGCCCGACACGGCGATGTCCTCGTTGTTGAACCCCTGCGAGTGGTAGAGGACGAGCCACGCCTGGCTGCCCGCGGGAGCGCCCGCCAACGGCTGCGAGCGGATGATGTCACCCGGCTTGCCCGCCGGCAGGGGGCTCGGCGGCTGGTAGAAGGCGCTGACCGCCGGGTTGTCACCGAGCACGGTGCCCGGCGTGGTGCCGGTGCCCGGGGTGCTGCCGGGCGTGCTGCCGGGTCTCGTGGTCGAACCGCCGGAGGTGGAGGAGGTCGACGAGCACGCGGCGCTCAGCACGAGCAGCGTGGCGGCGCCGAGCACACCGATGGCACGGGCGAGCGACGGGTGGGGCAGGGCAGACGGGCGTGACATGCCGCGTTGCTACCACGTGCTCGCGACGGTCGCCGTGCAGGGCGTCGGTGGTCACGGCCCAGCGGGCACGAAGCGCGCGGCGGAACCGATAGCCTGCACCGGGCCAGGCCCCGGGTGCGTCCCGCGGGCACTTCCTCTGAGGGCCCGCACCGTCGCTC
Organism: uncultured Iamiaceae bacterium; assembly: GCA_964446345.1. Lineage (GTDB taxonomy): Bacteria > Actinomycetota > Acidimicrobiia > Acidimicrobiales > Acidimicrobilacustridaceae > CAYUOL01. Next base: position 8,036 of record CAYUOL010000182.1, read on the forward strand.
GGCCCCGTTCCAAGGAGATCGCAACCGCATGGAGATGCCGATGCAGCCGCCTCGTCCGACGATGGCCGGCCCCACGGGCTTCGACCCGAGCTCAGACGTCTACCGCCTCCTGCTGAAGGAGCGCATCGTCTTCCTCGGTTCCGAGGTGAACGACACCGTCTCGAACCTCGTGATCGCCCAGCTGCTCTACCTCGAGGGCGAGGATCCCGAGAAGGACATCTGGCTCTACATCAACTCCCCGGGCGGCTCGATCACCGCCGGCATGGCCATCTACGACACGATGCAGTTCGTCAAGCCCGACGTCGCCACCATCTGCATGGGCCTCGCGGCGTCGATGGGCCAGTTCCTCCTGACCGCCGGCGCCCCGGGCAAGCGCTTCGCGCTGCCGAACGCCGAGATCCTGATGCACCAGCCGCTGGGCGGCATCCAGGGCCAGGCATCCGACATCGCGATCCAGGCCGAGCGCATGAAGATCATCAAGCGCCGCATGGCCGAGATCATCTCGCAGCACTCGGGTCAGCCCGTCGAGCAGATCGAGGCCGACTCCGAGCGCGACCGGTGGTTCAACGCCGAGGAGGCGATGAACTACGGCCTGCTCGACCACGTGTACACCCGTCGCACCGACAGCCCGATCGCCGAGAGCGCGCTCGAGGACTGATCCACCGACTCGCGGCTCCGGGCCGCCGGCGACCGTCTCGATGCGGGGCCCACGGGTCCCGCATCGTCGCGTTCGGCCGCCGGTCAGTGGGTGGGCTTGACCGTCGTGACGGGCTTGCCGTCCTTGCCCGTGGCCGGCGGCGCGGTGCCGTCGATGCCCGCGATGGTGGTGCCGGTGCCAGGCACCTCGCTGCCGAGCGTGATCTTGCAGTGCTCGAACGTGTACGCCGCAACGGCCTTGGCGGCATCGACGACGCCGGGCACGTCGGCGGCGCGCCGCTCGCTGAGCTGGTTCAGCGCCTCGTCGGGGTCCTTCACCGTGCCGAGGGTGCGGGAGAAGTCCTCGGTGAACGACAACACGATCGCGACCTTCGGCTCGATCTCCGGCGGCGCGGTCTGCTGCAGCGTGCGCAGCTGCTCGAGCTGAGCCGCGATCTTCGTCGTGTCGCCCGCGTGGAGCGTCTCGTCCAGCGCCTTGACGTTCTTCACCTGCGCGCAGAACGCGCTCTCGGACCGTTCGGGCTCACGCGTGCAGGCCCCGCTCAACGCCAGGCCGCCCGCGATCAGGACCGACGACGCGAGCACCACGCGCACGGTTCGGTTGCGGCGCGCCAGCGGGGACAAGAGCACGGATCCTTCGGGTGGGGTCGGGTCCGGCATTCTGGCAAAGCGCGCCCGCCAAGTGGTGGCACTCGGGCGGGCTTGGCTCGCGCCTCCGGCCGCGCAGGGTGTCAGGCGCGCGCGGCTTCGGCGAGCGCGCGCAGTTCGCTGACCGCGTGCTCGAGGCCGCGCTCGTCGCGGAAGAGGGCGCTGCCGGCCACCAGCGCGTTGGCGCCGCAGCGCACCGCGTCGGTGACCGTGTCGGGACCGACCCCGCCGTCCACCTCGATGTCGATGTCGAGCCCGCGCTCGAGGATGAGGCGGCGCAGCTTCGCGATCTTCGGCTCCATCGACGGCAGGAACTTCTGGCCGCCCCAGCCGGGGTTGATCGTGAGGATGAGCACCGAGTCGACGAGATCGAGGATGTTCTCGATCGCCTCGATCGGCGTCGACGGGTTGATGGTGACGGCCGCGCTGGCGCCCTCGTCGCGCACGTGGCTGAGCACCCGGTGGAGGTGCACGCAGGACTCGGCGTGCACGATGAGGCGATCGCAGCCGGCTCCGATCCACATCGGGATCGTCCACTCGGGGTTCTCGATCATGAGGTGCGTCTCGAACGGCAGGCTGACGAGGGGGCGGCACGACGCGATCACGTCGGGGCCGAAGGTGATGTTCGGGACGAAGTGGCCGTCCATGATGTCCCAGTGGATGCGGTCGACCCCGGCCTTCTCGAGCGAGATGATCGCCTCGCCGAGCCGGGAGAAGTCCGCCGGCAGCACCGACGGGTGCACGTAGAACGGTCGGTCGGTGCCGGGTCGATCGAGGCTCTGCGAGTCGGTTCCGAGCGGTTGCGCCGCAGCGTCGGGCATGGGCCCGACCCTACCCGCCTACGCTGCGGATCGATGAACGCGGAGGCTCGGTCCGAGCCCGTCGACGAGGCGCCGCCGGCGCCGTCCGGCCTGGTGCTGACGACCACGGCCCCGGTCGCCGGCGGGGCGGCGCTGGGCCGCGATCCGTCGGGCCGGGTGGTGTTCGTCTCCGGCGCACTGCCGGGGGAGCGGGTCGAGGTGACGATCACCGAGACGAAGAAGGACTTCGCCCGGGCGACGGCGCGCGCGATCGTCCACCCGGCACCCGAGCGCGTCGAGCCGCCGTGCCCGTTCGTCGCCGACGGATGCGGGGGCTGCGATCTGCAGCACCTGGACCCGCCCGCGCAGCCCGCGCTGAAGCTCGCGGTCGTGCGCGATGCGCTGCGCCGCATCGCGCACCTGCCCGATGCCGAGGTGCAGGCGGCGCCGGCGCTCGCCCCGTTCGGCTTCCGCACGACCGTGCGTTGCGCCGTGGACCAGGGCCGCCTCGGGTTCCGTGCCGCGCACTCGCACGACGTCGTCGAGATCGACCGCTGCCTCGTCGCGCATCCGCTGATCGACGAGCTGATCGCGGTCCTCGGCGAGCAGGTCACCGCGGCCGGCATCGACGAGGTGACCATCCGCGTGGGGGCCAACACGGGTGAGCGGATGGTGATCGTGGATCGCAGCGCGGAGGACCTCGAGCTGCCCGCCGCGTTCGCCGACGTCACCCTCGTGGGTGCGGATGAGCTCGACGCGGGGCATCGGGCCTGGATCCACGAGGACGTGCACGGGTTCCGGTTCCGCGTGTCCGCCCGCTCGTTCTTCCAGACCAGGGTCGACGGCGCCGAGGCGCTCGTCGATGCCGTCATCGATCTCGGTGGGGACGAGCTCGAGCAGGCGCGCACGGTCGTGGACGCGTACAGCGGGGTGGGGTTGTTCAGCGCGCTGGCCGTCCCGCAGGAGGCTCGCGTCGTGGCGGTCGAGGCGAGCCGGTCGTCCACGGCCGATGCCCGTGTGAACCTCCAGGCGCGCGGCAAGGGAGCCAAGGTCGTCACCTCCTCGTTCGAGCGGTGGCGCCCCTCGCGCGCGGACGTGGTGATCGCCGATCCCTCCCGGGCCGGGTTGGGGCGGGCCGCGGCCGGCGTGGTCAGCAAGAGCGGTGCCGGCGTCGTCGTCCTCGTCAGCTGCGATCCGGCGGCACTGGCGCGCGACGCCGGTCTGCTCGGCGCCCGCGGGTTCCGGCTCGACCACGCCCTCGTCGTCGACCTCTTCCCCCAGACGCACCACATCGAGGTCGTGAGCCGCTTCGTGCGCTGATCGGCGTGGATGCGCCGCACCGGTCGCGCCACATCTGACGACCCATCAGAGTACGATCTCGAGCGCAGTATCAGAATCACGATCTGATTTCTGGGGGATGCGTCATGGGGTCGACCGCGCGCCAGGCCGCCGGGTTCGAAGTGCCGAGGTTCCGCCGAGGTGGAGCCGTGCGTCGGAGGATCGGCGCGTTCGTCGCCGGCGCCGCGCTGCTCGCCACGGCCGGTGCGTGCTCGGGGTCGTCCTCGGGCACTGCGTCGAGCGGCACGGTGCCTCCGGCGAACCAGGCGGCCCCCAAGACCGAGGTGCCCGCCGTGGAGGGCGGGACGCTCAAGGTCGGGTTGTCGGCCGAGGTCGACGGCATGAACCCGATCTCCTCGCGTTGGTCGATCGACGGCAACATGGTCGCGTCGTCGGTCTTCGATCCGTTGATGACCTTCGACGAGAGCCGCAACCTGGTCCCGAAGCTGGCCGAGTCGATGAAGCCGAACGACAGCGGCACCGAGTGGACGATCAAGCTGCGCCCGGGCATCAAGTTCCACGACGGCACGCCGCTCGACGCCGCCGCGGTGAAGCTGAACATCGAGGCGCGCAAGAAGCAGCCGCTGACGGGCGGCGCCCTTGCGCCGGTCGAGTCCGTCGTCGTGCAGGATGCGCTGACCGCGGTCGTGAAGATGAACACGCCGTGGTTCGGCTACGACTACACGGTCGCCGCCCAGGGCGGCTACATGGCCGCGCCGTCGCAGATCGAGAAGGCCGACGTGAAGAAGGCCGTCGGCACCGGCCCCTTCCTGATGGAGGAGGAGTTCACCCCCGGCAAGCCGATCGTGGTCAAGAAGAACCCCGAGTACTGGGGCGACAAGGCGCACCTCGACGGCATGACCTTCACGGCGATCGTCGACGAGCAGGGGCGCATCAACGCGCTGAAGGCCCACGACGTGGATCTGATCCTCACGCAGAACGCGGAGGGCATCAAGGCCTTCCGCGACACGCCCGGGATCCAGCAGATCGAGGACGTCGCCGGTGAAGAGGCGTACGCCATGATGAACCTCGCGACGCCCCCCTTCGACAACATCCACGCGCGCAAGGCCGTCGCGTATGCGACGAACCCGCAAGAGCTCGTCGACAGCATCGGTGACGGCGTGTTGAAGCCGGCGAGCGGGCCGTTCATCGAGGGCGAGCGCTTCTTCAACCCCGATGCCGGCTACGTCTCGTACGACCTCGAGAAGGCGAAGGCCGAGATCGAGGCTTACAAGAAGGACACCGGCAAGGCCGATCTGGAGTTCACGATCAAGAGCGACGTCGGCGAGAAGCACGTGGCTGAACCCCTGCAGGGCCAGCTCGCCGCGGCCGGGATCAAGGCCACGGTCGACCTGCAGGAGCAGGTCACGTACCTCGCCGCGACCTTCCTCGGGAACTTCCAGATGTCGATGTTCCGCAACTTCGCCTACGTGAACCCGGATTCGAACTACATCTTCTGGCACTCGAGACAGGCCAAGGGCATCGGGCACGGCTCGATCAACTTCGGCCAGATCAAGGACCCAACGC
>CAYUOL010000183.1:0-11231 GCA_964446345.1 uncultured Iamiaceae bacterium
TCTCGGTCGTGGCCACCCGGCTGCGAGCGTGCGTGCGCGAGCACGACGTGGTCGCGCGCTACGGCGGCGACGAGTTCACGATCCTGCTGGCCGACGACGCCTCGCCGGCGATGGTGACGGCGCTGATGGCGCGCCTGCAGGCGCGTGTCGCCGAACCGATCTCGTGCGGCGACGTGCTGACCGACGTGGGGGTGACCGTCGGGGTCGGGCGGGCGCCCGTGGTCGATGCCAGCGCGGAGGCCCTGCTGCGGCGGGCGGACGAGTCGATGTACGACAAGAAGCGCAGCCGCCGCTGACGCCGGCCGCCGGGCAGCTCAGCGGCGATGCGGCTTGGCGTCGTACATCGAGCGGTCGGCGCGGGCGAGCAGCGTCGCGCTGCTCTCGTGGGCCCCGGCGATCGCGACGCCGATCGTGACGTCGAGCGCGAGGCGCGTCGCGGTGTCGCCCGCGGCCAACCGCATGGGCGCGCGCACCTGAGCCCGGACGCGATCGGCCACGTCGAGCACGTCGTCCTCGCTCGCGAACTCCTCGCACAGGATCACGAACTCGTCGCCCCCGAGCCGCCCCACCGTGTCGCTGGCGCGCACCGCGCCCTGCATCCGGCCGGCGACGATGCGCAGCACCTCGTCGCCTGCTTCGTGCCCGTGCTCGTCGTTGACCGGCTTGAAGCCGTCGAGGTCGCAGAACAGCAACGCCACGGGATGAGGTTCGCGCTGGGCACGGACCAGTGCGGCGTTGATGCGGTCGATGATCGCCGGCCGGTTCGGCAGACCGGTGAGCGCATCGTGGTTGGCGAGCTCCCACAGGTGCTGCTGCGCGCGGTGCAGCTCGTCGCGCGCCTCGACCTCGGCGGTGATGTCGAGCGACGTCGCCACCCACCCGGAGGGCGCGCCGGTCTGGTCGTACTGCGGGGTGAACTCGATCCGCAACCACCGCATGGCGCCCGGGCTCGTACCGGAGCCGTACCCGGCGATGACCGGATCCGAGCGATGGCCGGCGGTGGCCTCCTTCAGCGCCCGCCGCAACGGCTCGTGGTCCTCGTCGCGGGCGCGCTCGATCCACGTTGAGGCCGGGTCGCCGTAGGCCACGCCGCCGAGCTGCTGCTCGGCCAAGCGGTTGCGGTAGTAGCAGACGTCGTCGGCGGTGGCCTGCACGATGCCCGCCGGCATGATGTCGGACAACCGGTTCACGTTGGCCGCGACGTCGTGCGGGGCGTCCTCCTCGCCCGGTGCCGCGGCGTGAGGCCCGAACGTGGAGACGACCGCGCCGACCGCCGGGTCGTCGAGCAGGTTCACGACCGAGTAGTCGAGCTGCCAGAACACGTCGGGGAAGTCCGCGCTCGAGGCGCGGGCGGTCGCGTGGATCCGCCGACGCGGGGCGGCGAGGGCGTCGGCGAACACCTTGCGGGCGCGCGGGACGTCGTCGGGATGCATGCGCGAGACCGGCTCGGAACCGAGCGGGTACGGCACGCCGTACGCGCTGACCATGCCGCGCGACATCCACCGGATGCGCAGGTCCGCGTCCATGCCGAACACCGCGTTGTCGAGGGCGGTCAGCACGCCGTCGAGGCGATGGGCCTCGGTCTCGTCGACGAAGACGATCAGCGTCGACCCGTCAGCCATCCGGCGGGCGCGGGCGGCGAGCCAGGTGTAGGGCGCGCGCTCCCCCCAGCGCAGGGCGACGGCCTCGCGGGCGTCACCACCGCCGGTGCCTTCGCGGTCGCCGGCGGGTCCCCGGTCGTCGCGGGGTTCGGGGCCCTCGACGAGGGCGCGCAGGCGAGTGCGCGACGGGGTGTCGAACGCGCCGGCCAGCAGGTCCGCCGGGCTCCCGAACAGGCTCGTGCACTCGTCGTTGTGCGCCACGACGGCGTCCCCCGCGACGATCGCCGCCGGCAGGGGGATCGCGGCGACGAGCCGCGCGGCCGCTTCCTGATCGATGCCCACCGTCCCTTCATCGGCGCGCGTGCGCCGGGCGTTGAGGGTCTCCCCGAGGTGTCCGGGCGGGGTGTCCCGGCGGGGTGTTCTGGCGGGGCGTCGTGGCCGGGCGTCTTCGCCTGGGTGTGCTCGTCGGTGCTGGTCAGAGGTTCGGTAACGCTGTGATGTGACACGGTTGACGTTGACGCCGGTGGGCATCGGTGCCATGTTCGGGGCCTCTCGGGCACGGCCCGGGCACGACATGAGGGGGCAGCACATGAAGCTGGGGCTGAACACGGGGTACTGGTCGTCGGGTCCGCCCGCCGGGGTGCCCGAGATGATCGTGGCGGCCGAGCAGCTCGGCTTCGACTCGCTGTGGACCGCCGAGGCCTACGGCTCGGATGCGCTGACCCCGCTGGCCTGGTGGGGGGCGTCGACCACCACCCTGCGCCTGGGCACCTCGATCATGCAGCTCTCGGGGCGCACGCCGACGGCCGCGGCGATGGCGGCGCTCACGCTCGATCACCTCAGCGGCGGTCGCTTCATCCTGGGCCTCGGTGCGTCCGGCCCGCAGGTGGTCGAGGGCTGGTACGGCCAGCCGTACCCGAAGCCGCTGGCGCGCACCCGCGAGTACGTCGACATCGTGCGCCAGGTTTTCGCACGCGAGAAGCCCGTCGAGCTGCAGGGTGAGCACTACCAGCTGCCGTACCCGGGCGGTGCCGGCCTGGGCAAGGCGCTCAAGCCCACCGTGCACCCGCTGCGCCGCGACATCCCCATCATGCTCGCGGCCGAGGGCCCGAAGAACGTGGCACTGGCCGCCGAGATCGCCGACGGCTGGCTGCCGCTGTGGTTCGGTCCCAAGAGCGACGCCTTCTACCGCGCGGCGCTCGCGGACGGCTTCGGACGCGACACCAGCCGCCACAAGGGCCTCGACTCGTTCGAAGTCGTGTCGATGATCCCGGTGATCCTCGCCGACGACGTCGAGGGCTGCGCCGACTTCCTCCGCCCGATGCTCGCCCTCTACATCGGCGGCATGGGCGCGAAGGGCGCCAACTTCCACTACGAGGTCTTCGCCCGCATGGGGTGGGAGAGCGAGTGCGCCAAGATCCAGGACCTCTACCTGGACGGCCACAAGGCCGACGCCATCGCGGCGGTGCCCACCGGTCTGGTGGAGGACGTGGCGCTGATCGGCCCGAAGGACAAGGTGCTCGGCGAGCTGCCGGCGTGGAAGGACACGGTCATCACGACCGCCCTCGTGCAGGGCCCCCCGGTGCTGCTCGAACAGGTGGCCGAGATCCTGGGCTGATCTTCGGCCACCATCCTCCACGGTGGGCGCGCGAGACTCCAGCCCTCGCTGGGAGGTGGGACATGGCTGAGCCACGAGTTGACCGGCGAGATGACCGGCCAGCGCCGCCGCGCCCACCGCGGGCGATCGTGATGATCGCCGTGCTGGGCGCGCTGATCGGTGCGGTCGTGGCGCCCGTCGCCGCAGCGCCCCTCGGCCAGTTCGCGGTGATCCTCGACCGGACGAACCCGGCGATGGACCCGGTGGCCGGGCCGACCGCTGTGCTGACCGGCGCCGACGGCCTGCTCTGGTTCGCCAACTCGACGTACGCACAGCGCCCCGCCACGTTGAACCGCCGCAACGGTGACGGCAGCGTGACGACCTTCGTCATCCCGTCGTCGATCGCTCCGGACGCACAGGTGCGGGCGCTCGCGAGCGGGTCCGACGGGAACCTCTGGCTGGCCATCGAGGTCGGTGCCTACGGGCCGAGCCTGGTGGCGAAGGCGACGCCAACGGGCGCGATGACCCTGGTCGCGAACTTCGACGGCGAGCTGTTCGACCTCGTCGCGGGCCCCGACGGGAACCTCTGGTACACCCGGCTCGTGCAACCACTGGGAGCCGGGGCGGTGCTCGGACGGCTCACCACCGATGGCGCGATCACCGAGTTCGCGTCACCCCACCCCGCGGCGTTGCCCTTGCACCTCACGGTCGGACCAGACGACGCGATCTGGTTCACCGACACGGGTTCCGGCGCGACCAGCTTCACCGGCAGCGTCATGCGGGCGACGACGTCCGGATCGATCTCGGTCGTCGCCGAGGCCGGCGTGACGCCGGGGTGGCCCGCAGGGAGCTACCCGCGTGCGCTCGCCACGGGTCCGGACCGCAACGTGTGGGTGGGCACCCAATCGGTGTCCGACCAGGCGGCGATGCTGCGGGTGTCCCCGGCGGGATCCGTCACGGCGTTCACGACGTCGGGACTCGGCTGGGTGCAGGACATCATCTCGGTGTGCGGCGACCTCTACCTCGCGCAGCTCGACTTCGTCGGCCGGTCGGTTCCCGTCATCTGGCGGCTCACGCCGACGGGTGCGTTCTCCGCCTTCTCCGACGGCCTGCCCGAAGGCACGAGCCCCGAGTGGCTGGCGGCCCAGGCGAACGGCGATCTGTGGATCGCCGCGGGCGGCACGACGGGTGGTCGCATCTTGGGCATGGGCACCGGGTGCGACGTGATCCCGCCGAGCACGACCACCACCTCCACGACGAGCACCGCCCCCGACGGGTCAGCCGATCCCGTGGCGCCGGCCGCCACCCCGGTCCGCTCCATGCCGTCGTTCACGGGGTGACGCCGACGAGCGACCCCGAAGCACGGCGGCGCGCGTCAAAGGGTGCTCCGAGCAGCAGTAGCCTGACCCGTCCGCGGCGTGCGGGTGCACCTCGTCGAAGCTGTGGTCGCAGCGAGCGCGAACGGACAACTGGGGGATCAGTGGAACGTCGGGAGCTCTTGAAGATCGCCGCGTCGCTGGGCGCCGTCTCGATCGGCGGCCGGTTCCTCACCGCATGCAGCTCGACGACGACCACCACCTCGCCAACCACTGCCGCGCCCGGGACCAGCACGACCGGCGCGCCGGGCACGTCTCCGGGGAGCACCACGTCGATCCCGGCCAAGGCCGGGTACGGGCCGCTCGGTGCCGTCGACGCCAACGGGCTGCGCGTGCCCGCGGGCTTCACATCGAGGATCGTCGCGACGAGCGGCCAGCCCGTCGCTGGCACCGGGTACGTCTGGCACGACAACCCCGACGGCGGCGCGTGCTTCGCGACCGACGACGGCGGGTGGGTGTACGCGTCGAACTCCGAGTCCGCACCCGCCCAGGGCGGCGGGGTCTCGATCGTGCGGTTCGCGAAGGACGGATCGATCGTCGAGGCGCGCCGCATCCTCGCCGACACCGCCCGCAACTGCGCCGGCGGCGCGACGCCGTGGGGCTCGTGGCTCAGCTGCGAGGAGATCCCCGCCGGCAAGGTGCACGAGTGCTACCCGCTCGAGGCGCGACCGTCGGCCGTTCGTCCGGCGCTCGGCGTCTTCAACCACGAAGCCGTCGCCGTGGACGCGGTGAACAAGGCGCTCTACCTGACCGAGGACCAGCCCGACGGCGGCCTCTACCGGTTCCGCCCCACCGCCTACCCGGACCTGACCGCCGGCACGCTCGAGGTCATGTCCGAGCAGGGCGGCACGATCGGTTGGGCGGCGGTGCCGGACCCGAGCGCCGCGAGCGGCGACACCCGCAAGCAGGTGGCGACGATGAAGGTGTTCACCGGCGGCGAGGGGATCTGCCTCTACGACGGCACGATCTTCTTCACGACCAAGGGCGACAACAAGGTGTGGAGCTACGTCCCCGCCACGAACACCCTGAGCGTCGTGTACGACGCCGCGACGGCGCCCACGCCGGTGCTGTCCGGCGTCGACAACATCACCGCCTCCTCCAACGGCGAGCTCTTCGTCGCGGAGGACGGCGGCGACATGCAGGTCGTGCAGCTCTTCGGCACGACGGTGGCGGCGGTGGCGCAGGTCGACGGCGTGACCGGCTCCGAGATCACCGGCCCGGCCTTCAGCCCCGACGGCACCCGCCTCTACTTCAGCTCGCAACGCAACCCCGGGACGACCTACGAGGTCACCGGCCCCTGGCACCACACCTGACGGCCGCGTCGGCGCCGGCGCCGTGACACGGAGCCGACGCCGCAGTTCGGGGAGAGGTGTGCGCGTTCTCCGGAGACTGCGTGTTGCTGTGCAACACAAGATCTCCGGAGATCACGACGACCTCCGAACAGTGGTCGTCTGCGTGAACGCAGCCCAGACCCAGGGCGTCGCGGCGTGCGACCTGAGCACCTACGCGATCTCGACGCCCGACGCCGCCGGCGAGGTGCAGGGGCTCTTCGAGGTCCGCCGGTTCATCACGATCCAGGGCCAGCAGGTCGACTGCATGAACGGTGCGATCGACCCTGAGCAGTGGGCGCTGAAGGTCGAGGCCAACGGGGGGCGCACGCCGGACTACCCGCACTTCACGTGCGCCGGTGTGTTCGGCCAGATCGACGACTACGACAACTCCGGCGGGTGGCCGTACGCATTGGCGGGGGCGACGTTCAAGCCGCTCGACCCACCGGGAGACGGCGGCACCCCCGGCGCGCCGGCGAGCACGACGACCTCGCTGGTGCCGTCGCCGACCACCACAGGCCAGGCCCCCGACGCGCCGACGAGCGGGCGCACCTGCCCGTTCCCCGATCCCACGTTCACCACGACGACGACCGCTCCGGCGGTCGCGCCCCCGGTCTCGGGGACGACCCCCGGCACGGCGGTCGCCCCGCCGTCAACGGTGACACCGACGACCACCACCACGACCGCCCGATCCGAGGTGGCGTGCGATCCGCGCCGGCTCTGATCGGTTCATGCGCATCGCTGCGCGCGTTTCCGCGCTCGTCTACGAGCGGACCTCGCCGAGGATCACCGACGCGCCGAAGGCGTCGTGCAGCATGGCGAGGTGCGCTTCGTAGGCCTTGGCGTGCGACCAGATCCACGACGTGCAGAAGGCACTCCCGAAGGTCCCCCACACGAGCAAGAACGCGAACCCAGACCGGTCCCCGGTCCCGAAGGCGAACCCACCCAAGCACACCACGATCGCGATGATTCCGCCCGCACCGAAGACGACCATGTGGATGATCGACACGCGCATGATGGCGTCAGGCGTGATGCGGCCGGCGAAGGTGGTCCGTGTCCCATCGGTGCGGACCTGCCCGGTGCAACGCATGAACATCTGGTTCCGGATGTTGGCGGGGCGCACCCTCCACTCGACGGCGATGCCATCGGGGACCGGGTGCCACGAGAACGCCGCCCCCGCTCGGTCGGCGGCTCGAGCCAGCGCACTCTGCACCTCGAGCAACGATGCTGAGGACGTCGCGCTGACCTGCGTCGACCACGCGATGGAGCGCAACCCCCTGGCGAACCTGGCGGGGACCCCGGGCGCGGCGTGTGCGGGCGCCATGCGGCCGACGGGCCCGCCAGTGCCCGGTCGGATGGAGGCCCTGCTCGCTCGTGCTTCGTACTGCCGCCGCAGGCGCTGTCGCCGCACGAGCACGTAGCCGTTCCACGCCACGGTCAGCGCGAAGCATGCCAGGACCGCCACGAAGGTGAAGCGGCTGCCAGTGGCGAGCAGCACGAGCACGCCACCCATCGCGAGCAGACCGAGCGGCACCACGATCCGGCGCGCTCGACGCAGGAACGCCTCTTCCGCCGCGTCTGCCTCCGCTGTCGCCACCGCCTCAAGGTAGGCGACGCCCCTCCTCGCGGGGCGGGAGATCTCGGCTGCCCTTCCGACCTGCCGCCTCCTCCACACGGTCGTCGCGCCTCGGGGTAGACGGAGCGGCGCTCGGCGCGTTGCTGCCACCGCGCCCGCGCCGCCGAGAGCGCTCGCCGCGCCCGGTGACACGGATTCTCGGTGGGGGCGTCGGCACTAGCCTGGCCCGCGATGCGTCAGCGGGTGCCATATCTGTCGTCGAAGCTGCAGGGGCTCGGCACCACGATCTTCGCAGAGATGTCGGCGTTGGCCGCCGAGACCGGAGCGATCAACCTCGGCCAGGGCTTCCCCGACACGGACGGGCCCGCCGTCGTTGCCGAGGCGGCGATCGAGGCGATCCGGGCGGGGGAGAACCAGTACCCGCCGGGCCCGGGCATCCCCGAGCTGCGCCGCGCCGTCGCCGCGCACCAGCGCCGCTTCTGGGGCCTCGAGGTGGATCCCGACTCCGAGGTGCTCGTGACCGCCGGCGCCACCGAGGCCATCGCGGCGGCGGTCATCGCGCTGTGCGAGACGGGCGACGAGGTGCTCACGTTCGAGCCCACCTACGACTCGTACGGCGCGGTCGCCGCCATGGCGGGCGCGCAGCTCCGGGTGGTGCCGCTGCATGCACCGGCGTACGAGTTCGACGTGGCCGAGCTGGCGGCGGCGATCACGCCGCGCACGCGCCTGCTGCTCCTCAACTCGCCGCACAACCCGACCGGCAAGGTGTTCTCGGCGACCGAGCTCGCGGAGATCGCCGCGCTGTGCATCGAGCGCGACCTGCTCGTGGTGACCGACGAGGTGTACGAGCACCTGGTCTTCGACGGGGCCCACATCCCCATGGCGACGCTGCCGGGCATGGCCGAGCGCACGCTCACGATCTCGTCGGGGGGCAAGACGTTCTCGTTCACCGGGTGGAAGGTCGGCTGGGTCAGCGGGCCGGCGCCGCTCGTCGCGGCGGTGCGCACCGCCAAGCAGTTCCTGACCTACGTGAACGCCGGGCCGTTCCAGCACGCCATCGCCATGGGGCTCGCGCTCGACGACGCCTTCTACGCGGACATCGCGGCGGCGCTGGCCGCCAAGCGCGACCTGCTCTGCGACGGCCTCGAGAAGGCCGGCTTCGAGGTGCTCCGCCCTGCCGGCACCTACTTCGCCACCGTCGACATCCGGTCAGTGGGGGAAGCGGATGGGGACGCGTTCTGCCGTGCCCTGCCGGCGCGCTGCGGCGTGGTCGCCGTGCCGAGCGCGGCCTTCTACACCGACAAGGCGCGGGGCCGGCACCTGGTGCGGTTCGCGTTCTGCAAGCGCGACGACGTGCTGCGCGACGCCGTCGAGCGACTGGCCGCGCTGTGAGCGCGCTCGCCGTCGCCGCCATCCAGCACGACATCGTGTGGGAGGACCGCGATGCCACCCTCGCCCATGTCGACCCGCTGGTCCGCAAGGCGGTGGAGGGCGGCGCCGAGCTCGTGCTGCTGCCCGAGCTGTTCGCGGTCGGCTTCACGATGAGCACCGCGCTCGTCGCCGAGGACGAGGGCGGTCCCACCGCGACGTGGCTGCGCGAGCAGGCGTCCGACCATCGTGTGTGGATCGCGGGCTCGGTGCCCGAGGTCCCCGTCGGCGGCGACCGGCCCTCGAACACCTTCGTCCTCGCCGGGCCAGACGGCGAGGTGCACCGCTACGCCAAGCGCCACCCGTTCTCGTTCGCCGGCGAGCACGATCACTATGCCCCGGGCGACGCGCTGCTCGCCGTGCCGGTCGGTGGCGTCCGCGTCAGCGCGGCCGTCTGCTACGACCTGCGCTTCGCCGACCAGTTCTGGGCGCAGGCGCCGACGACCGACCTCTACGTCGTCGTCGCCAACTGGCCGGCGGTGCGTCAGTCGCATTGGCGGGCCTTGCTCGTGGCCCGGGCCATCGAGAACCAGGCGTACGTGGTCGGCGTGAACCGCGTCGGCGACGCCGGCGCGTCCGGCGGTGGTCTGGCCCATGCCGGTGGTTCCATCGTCGTCGATCCGTTCGGCGAGATCGTCGCCGAGGCCGACGACACCGAGCAGATCCTCCACGCCGTGATCGACCCCGAGCGGGTGGCGGACATCCGCGCCCGCTTCCCCTTCCTCGCGGATCGCACCTGAGCATGGCCGCGACCACATCGCCCGACAGCGCGCCCTCGGAGGCCGGCGCCGACGCCGAGGGAGGCCGCGCGCCGGCGGCCGGCTTCGGACGTCGTGTCCTCGGGTTCTTCACCGTCGACCGGCTCGTGCTGCTCGGGGCGTTCGCGGTCAGCCGCGTCGCCTACGGCATGGCGGGCGTCGTGTTCGACGCCAGCGGCATCGACTACTCGTCGCAGCTGCTCGACCAGACCCTGCTCAAGGACCGGCTGCTCGAGAGCGTCTGGTACCTGCACGCCCAACCGCCGGCGTACAACCTGTTCGTCGGCGCGGTGCTCAAGTTCTCGCCGTTCTCGCGCGAGCTGTCCTTCCACCTGGCGTTCCTCGCGCTCGGGCTCGTGATGATCCTCGTCCTGTACGACCTGGGTCGGCGGCTGCGCCTCGGGCGGTGGACGGCCGTCGTCGTGGCCATCGTCATCGCGTGCGCGCCCACGATCGTGCTCTTCGAGAACTGGCTGTCCTACGAGTACCCCGTGGCGGTGATGCTGCTCGTGCTCGTCGACCTCGCGGCGCACTACGGCGAGACCCGGCGCACCGGGGTGCTGGTGGCGGCGGTCAGCGTCGCGGCGCTGGCCACGCTCACGCGCTCGATGTTGCACCCCGTGTGGCTGCTCGCCGTCTTCCTGTGCCTCGTCCTGTATCGCCGCCCGACCCGCAAGGGCCTCGCGCTGGCCGTGCTGCCGCTGCTCGTGGTGCTGCTGTTCGTGGTCAAGAACGAGGTACTGTTCGGCACGCCGCAGCTCAGCTCGTGGTTCGGCTACAACGTGCGCAACGTCGTCATCGGCCCGCTCACCGACGAGCAGAAGGGCATCCTCGCGGCGGAGGGCTTCGTCCCGGCGACGCCCGCGGACTGCACGGTCAAGCACCCCGACGTCCCGGCCGTCGCCGACGAGTTCAAGCGCTTCCAGCCGGACTACGGCGGCGACCCGATCGCGAACTTCAACAACGAGTGCGTGATCGTGAAGTTCAACGCCATGCAGCAAGACGCGTTCACCGTGGCCAAGGCGCGTCCGAAGTGGGTCGCCCGCAACGTCGGCGGCGCCGTCGAGATCTGGTCGACGCCTTCGAGCCTCAACCCCTTCGTCTTCCAGAACCGCCAGAAGGTGGGCGGGCCCGAGGAGGCCTACCGCCGCGTCCTCCTGCTCGACACGGCCTGGGACCCGGTGATCCCGATCCCCAACGCCTGGCCGGTCAAGATCTCGGCCCCCGATGCCCGCCACCACGTGAGCATCACGATGGTGCTCGCCACTGCGCTCGTGTCGATCGGCGCCATCGCCGTGCTCGCGCGCTGGCGGCGGCGCAGCGGGGCGCGGCTGGCCGTGCTGGTCGGCGGGGGCACGGTGCTGTTCGCCGCGATGGCCGGGACGTTGTTCGAGTACAGCGAGAACAACCGCATCCGCTTCGTGACCGAGCCGCTCACCCTGCTGCTCGCGGTTGCGATCGTCGCCTTCGGCATCCGGTGGATCCGGGCGCGGCGTGCGACTCCCACTGCGGCGGCCGCGGTCGATGACTCGGGACCAGCCGTCCCGTCTCTGTTCTGACGAGGCCA
>CAYUOL010000183.1:11331-12931 GCA_964446345.1 uncultured Iamiaceae bacterium
CCGGGAGCGAGGATGAAGTTCACGGCGACGATCAAGAGCGCGGGCAAGACCGCAACGGGCATCGAGGTGCCGCCCGAGGTGGTCGAGGCCCTCGGCTCGACGAAGCGACCGCCCGTCGTGGTCACGATCAACGGCTCGTCGTACCGGACCACCATCGGGGTCATGGGCGGGGCCTTCATGATCCCCGTCAGCGCCGAGAACCGGAAGCTCACCGGTGTTGCCGCGGGTGACGAGGTCGAGGTGACGCTCGCCCTCGACGACCAGCCGCGGGTGGTGGAGGTGCCCGCCGACCTCGCCGCGGCGCTGGCGGCGGAACCCACGGCCGCCGCGGCGTTCGAGGCGCTCTCGTACAGCAACAAGAGCCGGCACGTGCTCTCCGTGACCGGCGCGAAGACCGACGAGACCCGCCAGCGCCGCATCGCCAAGGTCGTGGCCGAGCTCAGCTGACGGCGCCGCCGCACGACGTTCGCACGGCGGCGACGGACGAACCTCCGAGCCGCCCGCCGCGTACGCTGGCGCCATGGCCGAGCCGAAGACGAAGCCCTCGAAGACCACCGTCACCGCGTTGATCGCGTCGGTCGAGAACGACCGGAGGCGCCGGGACGCCAAGACGCTCCTGAAGCTGATGCGGGAGGTCACCGGCATCAAGCCCAAGGTGTGGGGCGACACGATGATCGGCTTCGGCTCGTACGACTACACCTACGACAGCGGCCACTCCGGCACGACCATGCTCACCGGCTTCGCGCCCCGCAAGGCCAACCTCGTGCTCTACGTGCTCGACGACTCCGACGCGTTCGACGACCTGCTCGAGCGCCTGGGGCCCCACAAGCGGGGCAAGGGCTGCCTGTACCTCACCGATCTCGCCAAGAACGACCTGGACGTGCTGCGTGCGCTGATCGAGCAGTCGTTCGCGGCGAAGGTCGCACGCGCCGGGGAGCACGCCACCCTCGCGTGACGGCGCGTGACGGCGCGTGACGGCGGGTGTCAGCGGGGCGTCGGCTCGTCGCGATGTATTGACACTTTGAGTGTCACAACTTACGCTGTGCCGACCAACCACGTGGGGGAGACACCGATGCAGATCGTCATCTTGGGGAGCGGCAGCCCGATCCCGGATCCGAACCGGGCGGGCCCGGCGACGGTGCTGCGCACGTCGGTCGGAGACCTGCTGTTCGACTGCGGGCGGGGCGTGCTCATGCGCGGCGCCGCGGCCGGCATCGGGCCGGCCGGGCTCAAGGGCCTCTTCCTCACCCACCTGCACAGCGACCACATCACCGACCTCAACGACATCATCACGATGCGCTGGGCGATGACGTTCGCTCCGACGCCGATGCCGATCATGGGCCCCGTCGGCACCGAGAGCGTCGTGCGCAAGACCGAGGCGATGCTCGAGCTCGACATCGGCTACCGCATCGCGCACCACGACGACCTGAACTGGCGGCCGGACGATCCGGTCACCGAGGTCACCGAGGGCGTGGTGTTCGAGGAGGGCAGCGTGCGCATCACCGCGGCGCCCACCGACCACGCCCCGGTGCACCCGACCGTCGGCTACCGGGTCGAGGACGGCGATCGCACCGTCGTCATCGCCGGCGACACCGTGCCG
>CAYUOL010000184.1:0-4357 GCA_964446345.1 uncultured Iamiaceae bacterium
GGGGGCCAAGCCCCTCATGGTGATCTGCGTGCCGTCGGGCATCACTCCGGTCGAGCAGCGCGCCGTGCAGGACGCGGCCGAGAACGCCGGTGCGCGCAAGCCCGCCTACATCATCGAAGAGCCCATGGCGGCGGCGATCGGTGCGGGTCTGCCCGTGCAGGAGCCCACGGGCAACATGATCGTCGACATCGGCGGTGGCACGACCGAGGTGGCGGTGATCTCCCTCGGCGGCGTGGTCACGAGCCAGTCGATCCGCGTCGGCGGCGACGAGCTCGACGACGCCATCATCCAGTTCATCAAGAAGGAGTACAGCCTGGCGCTGGGCGAGCGCACGGCGGAAGAGGTCAAGATCGCGCTCGGCAGCGCGTGGCCCCTCGAGGAGGAGCTCTTCGCCGAGATCCGCGGCCGCGACCTCGTCACCGGGCTGCCGAAGACGATCGTCACGAGCACCGACGAGATCCGCGAGGCCCTTGACGAGCCCGTAGCTGCCATTGTTGACGCCGTGAAGGTAACTCTCGACAAGACCCCACCCGAGCTGGCCGCCGACATCATGGAGCAGGGCATCGTGCTCGCCGGAGGCGGCGCGCTGCTGAACGGCCTCGACTCCCGCCTGATGCACGAGACCGGCATGCCGATCGTGATCTCGCCCAACCCGCTGTTCGCCGTGGCCATCGGCTCCGGGCAGTCGCTCGAGGAGTTCGAGGCGCTGAAGGGCGTTCTCTTCTCGTCGACGCCGCTCTGAGCGCCTCGCCGTCGTGGCTGTCACCCGGCGCACGAGCCGTTCTCGGTTCACGCTGATCCTCCTCGTGCTCACGTCGATCACGTTGCTGACCCTCGACTTCCGCGGGTTCGCGCCGCTCGACTCGGCCAAGAGCGCCGTCCTCTCGGTGTTCTCGCCGGTCGGCGATGCCACCGCCGGGGTCTTCAAGCCAGTTGGCGACGCGTGGAGCGGCGCGTTCGACGGCGCCGATCTCAAGCGCGACAACGAGGAGCTGCGCCGCCAGATCGAGGACCTGCGGGGCCAGGCCGCCCAGTCCACCAACGCGCAGCAAGAGCTGGACAACCTCAAGAAGCAGCTCGACCTGCCCTACATCGGGCAGAACGAGACCGTCCGCGCCCGCGTGGTGTCGGGAGCGGTGTCCAACTTCGAGGGCACCGTCGACATCGACAAGGGGGCCGCGGCCAAGATCGAGAAGGGCATGCCGGTCGTCACCGGCGGCGGGCTCATCGGAGTCATCGCGAGCAAGCCGTCGGATGGGCGCGCCGTCGTGAAGCTGATCAGCGACCGCTCGTTCCAGGTCGGTGTCGCGGTGCCCAACAAGCCGGGACGCGGCGTGGTGCAGGGCCAGGGTGACGAGTACCGCCTCAAGGCGAGCCAGTTCGACACGACAGCGACGATCGCGGAGAACGACGTCGTCGAGACCAGCGGGGCCCAGCACAGCCTGTTCCCCGCGGGCATCCCGGTCGGCACGGTCTCGTCCGTCACGACCGAGGAGACGACCCAGCAGAAGGTCGCCGACGTCCGCCTGCTCGCCAACCTCAACGATCTGACGTACGTGACCGTGATCCTCTACCACCCGCCGGCGGAGTAGGCGCATGAAGATCGCCTTCCGCATGGGTGTGGTGGTGCTCTCCGCCGCGGTGCTGCAGCGCGGGCTGATCTCGCAGCTGCCCATCTTCGGCATCCGCGGCGACATCCTGCTGCTGCTCGCCATCGTGGGGGGGCTCACGCTCGGTCCGGACCGCGGGGCGATCGTGGGGTTCGTCTGCGGCCTCAGCATGGATCTGCTGCTGCAGAGCCCGCTGGGGCTGTGCGCGCTGGTGTACTGCCTCATCGGCTTCGTCGCCGGCCGCTACCAGCTGTCGGTCACCCGCACGTCGCGCCTGCGCCTGATGGTCACGGTGGCCTTCGCGTCGGTGTCGGGCTACGGGTTGCTGGTCGTCGTGGGCTGGGTGCTGGGCCAGCGCAACATGCTGACCGAGCGCCTCCCGCTGATCCTGCTCGTCGTCGCGCTGCTCAACGCCGTCCTTGCCCCGCTGGCCGTGATCGTGACCCGCTGGGCGTGGAACGAGCGGGCGCCGTCGGGCCTGGGGGTCAGCTATGGACACTGAGTCCCCGCGCCTGCGCCTCAGCATCCTGGGCATCGTCGTCTTCTCGCTCTTCGCCGCCCTCTTCGCCCGCCTCTACTACCTGCAGATCATGGCGACCGACGAAGGCGAGGTCGAGGCCGCCAACAACCGGGTGCGCACCATCCAGGAGGAGGCGCCCCGCGGTCGCATCCTCGACGCGAAGGGCCGCGTGCTCGTCGACAACCGCACATCCCTGGTGGTCACCGTCGATCCGTTCCGCTTGAAGGACCTCAAGCCCGCCGAGCGCGACGACCTGCTGCTGCGGCTCTCGCAGCAGCTGACCGCGTCGGGCATCCCCACCAAGGTCGCCTCGATCGAGCGCCGCCTGAACGATCCGCAGTACAGCCCGCTGCAACCGGTGCCGGTGGCCATCGACGTCTCGGAAGACCTCATGGTCTTCTTGGCCGAGCGCGCCGACGACTTCCCGGCTGTCCAGGTGCGGCGCGAGTCCGTGCGCTCGTACCCCGAGAAGAGCCTCGCCGCGCACGTCGTGGGCTACGTGGGGCGCATCTCCGGCGACGAGCTCAAGGCCCGCATGGGCACCACGGAAGAACCCAAGGTCGCGCCCAAGCCGTACGAACCCGACTCGTCGATCGGCAAGACCGGGGTCGAGAAGACGTTCGAGGACGACCTGCGAGGCACGCCCGGCATCCGGAAGGTCGAGGTCGACCGCAACGGCAAGGTGGTGCGCGAGCTCACCGCCGACTACCGGGCGCCGATACCCGGCAGCGACATCCAGCTGACCATCGACATGGACGTCCAGCGCACCGCCGAGCAGAAGCTCGCCGAGCAGCTCGAGGGCCTCCGGGGCCGCTACACGCGTGACGGCAACATCGCGCAGGGCAAGGTCGGTTCGAGCGTCGTGCTCGATCCGAGCAACGGCCACGTCATCGCCATGGCGTCGTACCCCACCTACGACCCGACCGAGTTCGTCAACGGGATCAACTCCGACCGCTACCGGCAGTGGATCGACGGGGAACCGGCCGACAACCCCACGATCAACCGGGCCATCGCCGGCCTGTACGCGCCCGGCTCGACCTTCAAGCTCGTCACCGCGCACGCCGCGCTCACGAAGGGCGTCATCAGCCCGAACACCTACTACAACGACACCGGCGTCTACACGGTCGGCAACCGCGAGTTCCGCAACGCCCAGAACGCGGTGAACGGGCCGGTCCAGATGTCGCGGGCCATCACGATCTCCAGCGACACGTACTTCTACAGCCTCGGCGACCAGTTCTGGCGAGGGCGCGACAAGTACGGCGATGGCATCCAGGAGTCCGCCCGCGAGTTCGGTTACGGCGCGCCCACGGGCATCCAGCTGCCGGGTGAGCTCGGCGGGGTCGTCCCCGATCCGGCGTGGAAGAAGCAGTTCTGGGAGTCGCTGCCCGCCGACCAGCGATCGAAGGACGGCGACAAGTGGTACGCCGGCGACAACGTCAACCTCGCGATCGGTCAGGGCGACGTGCTCGCCACGCCGCTGCAGGTCGCGGACAGCTACGCCACCTTCGCGACCAAGGGCGTGCGCCACCAGGTGACCATCGTGTCCCGGGTGCTCAAGCCGGGGACCAACCCGACCGACCCCGCCCTGGACACGTGCGATCCCGCCGACGCACGGTGCGGCGTCGCTCGGCGCATCGACGACGCGGTGATCGCCCGCTTCGACATCCCCGATGACGTGTACGAGCCCCTCAGCGAGGGCTTCGACGGCGTGACGTCCGCTCGGGGCGGCACGGCCACCGAGCTGTTCACCGGGTTCGACCAGAAGAGCTGGCCGGTGTTCGGCAAGACCGGGACCGCGCAGGTCACCGGCAAGGCCGACACCTCGCTCTTCGTCGCCGGTGGCCCCGCGACCGACCCCCGGTTCGTGGCGGTCGCGGTGCTGGAGCAGGCGGGCTTCGGTGCCGATGCGGCCGGGCCCGTCGTGCGGTCGATCTTCGACTTGGTCTCGGGGCAGGTCCAGGACCCGTCCTGCCCCGACCCCAGCGGCGCCAGCACGACGACGAGCACGTCGACGACCACGACCGCACCCGGCCAGACGGCGCGCACCTGTCCGGGCGCGAACGGAACCACGACCACGGTCCCGGCGAACGGCACCACGGCCACCAGCACCCCGTACACGACGCAGTACCAGACGCCGACGACGAGCTACACCACCCCGACGTACACGACACCGACGTACACGACACCGACGTACACGACACCGACCACGCTGTACACGACGCCGACG
>CAYUOL010000184.1:4457-12813 GCA_964446345.1 uncultured Iamiaceae bacterium
GACGTACACGACACCGACGTACACGACACCGACCACGCTGTACACGACGCCGACGACGAGGTACACCACGCCGACGACCGCGTACACCACCCCGACGACTGCGTACACGACGCCGACCACGGCGTACACCACGCCCACCACGGCGACGAAGGCGGGAGCCCCGCGCTCGTCCACCCCGGCGGCATCGCCCGGGGCCGGGCTCCAAGCGCCCGAACCGCCCCGCCCTCCCGCGTCGAGAGAGGCCCCCTGATGGCGTTGCCCACCGCCAACCGCTCCGTCGCCGGCGGCTCCGACCGGCGCGACGCGTCCGCGCCGCTGCGGCACGTCGACCCCGTGCTTCTCGTCGCCACCCTGCTGGTCGCCGGGCTGGGCACGCTGATGGTGTTCAGTGCCACGAGGGGCAGCGGCGCCGAGGCGGACACGTTCTTCCTCCGCCGCCAGGGCACGTTCATGGTCATCGGCTGCGTCCTCATGGTGGTGGCCGCCGCCGTCGACTACCAGCGCATCCGGGACTACGCCGTGTTCATCTACGGCGGTGTCTGCTTCCTGCTCTTCCTCGTCGTGTCCCCGTTGGGCTCGAGCTCGAAGGGGGCCCAGGCCTGGTTCGCGCTCGGCAGCTTCCAGCTGCAGCCTTCCGAGTTCGCCAAGATCGGCCTCATCATCGGTCTCGGCGCGCTGCTCGCGACGTGGCGGGGTGACATCGATCTGCGGCGCCTCGGCATCGCCCTGCTGGCCGCGGGCCTCCCGATGGGGCTCATCATGTTGCAGCCCGATCTGGGCACCGCGCTCGTGTTCATCGCCATCGTGATGGCGATGTTCCTGGTGGCCGGGGTGAAGGCACGGCACCTGGTGCTGCTCAGCGTGGTCGGCGTCATCGGCATCGTCGGCGTGCTGCACTCAAACGTGCTGAAGGACTACCAGAAGTCCCGCTTGACGACCTTCCTCGATCCCGGTTCCGACAAGTCCGGCACCGCGTACAACCTGAACCAGTCGATCATCACCATCTCTCGCGGGCGCCTCACCGGCGACGGGTTGTTCGAGGGCAAGCAGACCCAGCTGCGCTACGTGCCCGAGCAGCAGACCGACTTCATCTTCACCGTGGTGGGGGAGGAGCTCGGCTTCGTCGGCGCCGCCAGCTTCCTGGTGCTGATGGGGGTGATCATCTGGCGGATATGGCGCACCGCCGCGCTCGCTCGCGACCAGTTCGGTCAGCTGGTGTGCGTCGGCATCCTCGCGATGTTCGTGTTCCAGGTGTTCGAGAGCGTGGGCATGACCATGGGCATCATGCCCGTGACCGGCATCCCCCTGCCGTTCATGTCCTACGGCGGATCGACCACGCTCGCGTGCTTCGTCGGCGT
Source organism: uncultured Iamiaceae bacterium (assembly GCA_964446345.1). Taxonomy (GTDB): domain Bacteria; phylum Actinomycetota; class Acidimicrobiia; order Acidimicrobiales; family Acidimicrobilacustridaceae; genus CAYUOL01. Next base: position 5,816 of record CAYUOL010000184.1, read on the forward strand.
CGGTCTCGTCCAGAACATCCACATGCGCCGCTTCCGGTAGGCCGCACGACCGTGCCCGGGCGCCGCGAAGATCAGCGTCGTGCCCGTGTCGTTTCCTCGCACTCGGGCGATTGCTTCGCAGCACTGCCCGATCGGGGCGTCGGCATGGCCACCGACCTCGCCAGGTCGGCGCCTCGACGGCGGTGCGAGCCGATCCCGCCCCACGCCGAACCGGCGTGGGGCGGTGGCGCGCCATCTGGGCCGTTCGACCCATGTCGGGTCACGCCTGACCACCGTTGGCTTGGCAGGGTCGGATCGACAGCCGTGTCGTGTCAGCCCGTTCCGCCGTGGGAGGGGTGAGTCGGCGACGTGGCCATCGGAGAGGGGTTCCCAGACGTGCTCGCGGCAGCGCAGGCCGGCGACCACGCCGCGCTCACGGCGATCTACCGCGACGTCGCGCCGCTCGTGCTGGGCTACCTGCGCAGCAACCGGGTGATCGATGCCGATGACGTGGGCGGCGACGTGTTCGTGTCCCTCGTGCAGAAGATCTCCACGTTCGAGGGGAGCGAGCACCAGTTCCGCTCGTGGTTGCTCACCATCACGCACCGCCGCATGGTGGACCACATCCGCCGCGAGGTCCGTGTGCCCGAACCGACGCCGATCGACGACCGGGTGCACGCGGCGACCCGCGAGCCCCCATCCACCGAGCGCGACGCACTCGCGAACCTCGCCTCGCAGGATCTGACGGACGCGATGGATGCGCTCTCGCCGCTGCAGCGGTCCGTGGTGATGCTGCGGGTCCTCGCCGACCTCACGGTGCCCGAGATCGCCCGCGTGATGGACAAGCCCGAGAGCGCGGTCAAGGCGCTGCTGCGGCGCGCCATCAGCAACCTGTCCCGGGCGGCCAAGGGCGAGGCCCTCGACGATCGGTCCGCCCCGTGACGGGCGTCGTCGCGCCGTATCGAATCGGGGTGCGCCCACGATTGCTCTGTCGTTGGATGCCGGCCGGTTCGCCGACGTGAGCCGGCACGAGCACGGCGAGATCCACCAAGACCGCCAGTACCGCCAGGACCGCCACGATCACGAGGACCACGAGGACATGGACGCAGCACAGGACCACGAGGAGGTGCCGATCGACCACGATCTCGCCACCGCCTTCGCGGCCCTGCGCACCCACTACCTCGTCGCCCCGACGCCCGAGGTCGAGCAGCGCCACCTCGCCCTGATGCGCCAGGCCGCCGCCGCCGGCGGAGACAACGTCGTCCCGCTGCGGCGTCGGTCGCGCGCCCTCGTGGCCGGCGGCATCGTGGCCGCGACGCTCGCCGCGTCGGTGGGCCTGGCTGCGGCGGGCGTGCTGCCGGATCCGATCCAACACGCGATCGCAGCGGCGGTGCGCCCGATCGGGCTGCACCTGCCGTCGGACACCGATCCGGATCGTGGCGGAGGTCCTGCCCCGACCGTGCCCACCACCGCCGCGCCGCCCTCGGTCGCGACGACCGTGGCGACGACGCCGGAGCCGTCGTCCACCGTGCCGGGGCCGAGCGGCGATGCGCCGGGTCGATCCGAGGATGCCCCGGGCCAGGGGGGCGAGAACCCGGGCAAGTCCGACCAGGCCCCGGGCCAGGCCGACGATCCCGGTCGGTCCGAGGAGGCGCCGGGCCACGGCGGGCAGAACCCGGGCAAGTCCGACCAGGCCCCCGGGCACGGGGGCGAGAAGCCGGACGCGTCGGATCGGGAGCGTGGGAACGACAAGACGAAGCCCAGCAACGTCCCCTCGTCGACCACGCCCCCGAAGAAGGCCACGACCACCGCACCGCCGTCGACCTCGCCCCCCACCACCGCGCCGGCCGTGCCATCGACGACGGCGAAGAACGGCAGACCGGAGTCCGCACCCGGCAAGCGCTGAGCAGAGGCCTCGCACCGAGTGCCCCGGCGTGAGGGGGTACCGAATCGCGCGTCGCTGCCGATTGCTCCGCACGATGGTCGCACGTGCAGCGCAGGAGATGAGGTCCGAGGTGCGCACGTTGCGTGCGGCTGGGCGCGGTCACGATGCGGTCGTGGCGCTCGGCACGCGGCGCCTCCCCGACGAGCCCGATGCGGCGCACGTGCCTGCGTCCGTCCGGGTGGTGCTCGTCGACGACGACGCCCTCCTGGTCCAGGCCCTGGCCGCCGCGCTCGATGCCGTCGGGTCCTTCGATGTCGTGGGCGTCGCCGAGGACGTCGAGACCGCCATCCGGGTGGCGGCTTCGGCGCAACCCGACGTCGTGGTCGTCGGTCACCGCCCACCGTCGGTGCGCGAGTTCGAGCTCGTGGATGCGCTGAAGCTCCTCCGCCCGACGCCGGCCGTGCTGCTCGTGTCGAGCTCCGATGCGTCGTCGGTGGCTGCTCACGCCCTGCGGGCGCAGTGCGACGGGCTGTTGCCGCGCCGCTCGTCCCTCGAGTGCTTCATGGCTGCGGTGCGCACCGTCGCCGGCGGGCAGTGCGTGTACACGAACGAGCAGCTCGTGGGCGCGCTCGGAGGTGAGGTCGCCGGTCGCGCCGACGCCGCGCCGCCCGATCTCACCACGCGCGAGCTGCAGGTGCTGTGGTTGCTCAACGAGGGCGTCTCGACGGGCGGCATCGCGCAGGTCCTGGGCGTCAGCCTCAACACCGTCCGCAGCCACATCCGGAGTATCTTGGGCAAGTTCGGGGCTCACAGCCGGCTCGAGGCAATCGCCGCCGCCCGTCGGTCGGGCGTGCTCGACGAGATGGACGACCCTCGGGGCGACCTTCGGTCGACCGCGACCTGAGCCGCCGCGGCGCGGGGCCGCGGGTTCCGTCTCGCCGGAGCTTCTCCGGTAGCCTGCGGAGAACATGTCCTCGATCTGGCCCCAGCTCGAACAAATCCTCCCGAAGGTGCAGAAACCGGCCCGCTACATCGGTCTCGAAGATGGCGCACAGCGTCCCGATCACGATGAGCGAAAGGTCGCCTGGCTCCTGCTCTACCCCGACACCTACGAGATCGGGTTGCCGAACCAGGGCCTCCAGATCCTGTACGAGATCATCAACGAGCGCGACGACGCCGTCGCCGAGCGCTCCTACGCCCCCTGGACCGACCTCGAGGCCCTGCTCCGGGCTCGGGGCCTGCCGTTGTTCTCGGTGGACTCGCACCGCCCGGCGGACGAGTTCGACGTGCTGGCGTTCAACCTGTCGGCCGAGCTCGTCTACACGAACCTGCTGAACTGCGTGGACCTCGCTGGCGTGCCCGTGCGCAGCGAGCACCGCCGGCCAGAGCACCCGCTGGTGGCGGCGGGCGGTCACTGCACGTACAACCCCGAGCCGCTGGCCGACTTCGTCGACTTCTTCGTGCTCGGCGACGGCGAAGAGGTCGTCAGCGAGATCACCGAGGTGCTGCGCGCGTGGAAGGCGAGCGGGCGCACCGAGGGCTCCCGTGCGCAGGTGCTGCGGGAGCTGAGCCACGTCGCCGGCGTCTACGTGCCGTCGATGTACGACGTGGAGTACCGCGGGGCCGATCTCGTGGCCGTCACCCCGCGCTACCCCGACGTGCCGGCCCAGGTGGAGAAGCGCACGATCGCGGATCTCGGCGACTGGCCCTACCCGCGCAACCAGCTCGTCCCCCTCACCGAGGTGGTCCACGATCGCCTGAACGTCGAGGTCTTCCGGGGCTGCACCCGCGGCTGCCGCTTCTGCCAGGCGGGGATGATCACGCGCCCCGTGCGCGAGCGCCCGGCCGATCAGGTGCGCCAGATGATCGACCAGGGCCTGCGACGCACCGGGTACGACGAGGTGGCGCTGACGTCGCTGTCCACGGCGGACATGAGCGGCATCGAGAAGATCGTCACCGAGACCGTCGACGGCGGTTGTGGCGGCAACACGGGTGCCGCCCTCCTCGACGCCGGGCGGGGCGGCACGGTCGGGTCGCCCGCCTCACCCGTCTCCGTGTCCCTGCCGTCGCTGCGGGTCGACGCCTTCACCGTCGGCATCGCCGCGCAGATCCAGAAGGCTCGGCGCACCGGTCTCACCTTCGCGCCCGAGGCCGGCACGTGGCGCCTGCGCCAGGTCATCAACAAGCTCATCCGTGAGGAAGACCTCTATGCCGCCGTCGACTCCGCGTACTCGCAGGGGTGGCGGCGCATGAAGCTCTACTTCCTCACGGGGCTCCCCACCGAGACCGACGAGGACACGCTCGGCATCGCGGAGCTGGGCCGCAACGTGGTCGAGATCGGCAAGCGGCACCACAAGCACAGCGCATCGGTCACCCTGTCGGTCGGGGGCTTCGTCCCGAAGCCGTTCACCCCGTTCCAGTGGTTCGGGCAGAACACCCAGGTCGAGCTGCAGCGCAAGGTGAACCTGCTGCGTGACGACCTGCGCAAGCACAAGTCCGTGCAGCTCAAGTGGCACGACCCCAAGGCGAGCATCATCGAGGGCCTCGTCAGCCGCGGCGATCGTCGGCTCGGTCCGGTCATCGAAGAGGTCTGGCGCCGCGGCGGCACCTTCCAGGAGTGGTCCGAGCACTTCGACCTCGCGCTGTGGACCGACGCGATGGCGCACCACGGCCTCGACCTCGACTGGTACGTGTACCGGCACCGCACGGAGCACGAGATGCTGCCGTGGGACCACCTCTCGGCCGGCTTGCACAAGGACTTCCTCTGGACCGACTGGAAGGACGCGCTGGACGAGCTGGGGCTCGAGGACTGTCGCTGGACCCCCTGCTACGACTGCGGTGCGTGCACCGGCTACTCGATCGAGCACGTCGTCGCCTCGGCGACGCCGCCCGCCGGCGGGAGCCAGGGCACCGGCCAGGACCTCAGCGTCGGCGGCGACGTGCCCGTCACCCTGCTCCCCACAAAGGCCCGGACCACCGCCCCGGCCACCACGGTGGGGGTCGGGGCGTGAGGGTGCGCATCCGCTTCACGAAGCTCGGCAAGGTCCGCTTCACCAGCCATCGCGACGTCGCCCGCATCTGGGAGCGGACGCTGCGGCGCGCGGCCCTGCCGATCGCCCTGACCGAGGGCTTCTCGCCCCGCCCCAAGATGCACTTCGGGCTCGCGCTCTCCACCGGGCACGAGTCCCTGGGTGAATATCTCGACGTCGACCTCCGCGAGCCCGAGGGCGCGCAGATCGATGTCGCCACGCTGCCCGAGCTCCTCTCCCCACTCCTCCCGGTCGGGATGGACGTCGAGGCAGCCGCAGTGATCGAGCGCTCGCTCCCGTCACTGCAAGAAGCCGTCACCGCGTGCCGGTGGCGCATCGAGGTACCCGGCCTGGACGTTGCCGAACGGCAGGCCGCGGTGGAGAAGGTGTTGGCGGCGGCCACGCTGCCGGTGAGCCGCGAGCGCAAGGGCAAGACGGTCGTCGACGACATCCGTCCCGCCATCCTCGAGCTCGTGGTGGGCGCCGACGGGGCGCTCGAGACGGAGCTGGCCACCCAGCCTCGCGGGGTTCGCCCCCAAGAGCTGGTCAACGCGATCGCCGACGTCCTGGCCCCCGGCCCGGACCGCAGGGCGCTCGACGAAGGCCATGTCTGCAGGACGCATCAATGGATCGTGCTCGATGGCGCGCGGCAGGAGCCTCTCCCGCTCGACGCGACACGAGCGCCGCACGTGCACGCGCGTGCGTTATGAGAAGGGAACCAGCCAATGACCGATCCCCTGGTCAGCGGCGAGCCGGCGACGACATCCCCGAGCACCGGCTCCACCGAAGCAACCCCCTCGACCGCGCCGGCGGGCTCCGCCTCCGGCCGTCCATCCGGGTCCTCCACGCCACCGGCTGAGCCCACGGCCCGGGCTGCGACGCCGGCGGGTGACGCGTCCGCCGTGGCGCCGACGCCGGGGCCGGCAGCCGCGGAAACCGCCGCGCCCGACCGCACCCCCGCAGGAGCCGAGCCACCCGTGAGCGACGCGCCCGGCGGCTCCGCCGCGGGTGGGTCACGGGGCGGACGGGCCGCGCCCCGCGGGCCGGAGCCCGGAGGGTCGGACGGCGGAGCCCCAGCAGCCGCCGGGTCAGCAGCCGGCGGGTCCGATGCCGGTGGGTCCGGCGCCGATTCCGAGAACCGGGCCAAGCGTCGCCGGGGATCCCGCGGCGGGCGCAACCGCAACCGTCCGACCGGGAACCAAGGGGAGGACGGGGGCGCCACGCCAGCCGAGGCGGCCGACGCCGCGTCGAGCGCGCCGTCGGAGCGGCCGCCCAAGGGCCCGCGCACCGCGCGGGGGCGCGGCGACGAGGCCGACGAGCGGGCCGATGCACCCGCGGGCGGGCGCGGGCGCGGCCGATCCGCCACCGCCACGGACGCAGCCGGGAACGGCGGCGATCGGCTGCCCGACGAGATGCCCGACCGGCCGAACCAGAACAAGCCCCGCTCGACCGCGGCGGCCGAGGCCGCTCTCGTGCGCAAGCCCCGCATCGGCGACACGCGCCCGGCGCCCGCCGCCGTCGAGGGTGCGGAAGGTCCCCGGGGTCGCGCCGGTGCCGGCGAGCGCGAGGACGAGGCCAAGGGCGGCAACCGCCGGCGTCGCGGTGGACGCGGCCGTGGTGGTGCGGACACCGAGACCGCGAGCACAGGCGGCGCCAAGGCCCGCACCGGTGCACCGGGGCAACGCAGCGGTGGTGGGGGAGGCGGGCGCGGTGGCGGCCAGAAGGGCGGGAACCGCAAGGCGCCCCGCCCGGTCGAGGCCAAGATGCCCGACGCCCCGCTCGACCTCGATCTCGACGAGAAGGACCTCAAGCGGCGCGCCGGGCGCGAGCGCAAGGGGCGCCCGGTCGGGCGCTACCTGATGGCGGTCAGCGTCACGGAGAAGGCGACGCAGATCGCCGTGCTCGAAGGCCGCAACCTGATCGAGCACTACGTGTCCCGCCCGGCCGACGACATCGCCCAGATCCACGGCAACATCTACCTGGGCAAGGTGCAGAACGTGCTGCCGGGCATGGAGGCGGCCTTCATCGACATCGGCACGCCGAAGAACGCCGTGCTCTACCGCGGCGACGTGCAGTACGACGCCGAGGACATCGAGGAGAAGGGC
>CAYUOL010000185.1:0-12744 GCA_964446345.1 uncultured Iamiaceae bacterium
CGGGGATCGCCCACCGCCTCGGCCCCCAGCTCGAGCCGGTCGGCCACCACCTCGGGGTGCTCGACGTAGTTGCTCGTGGTGTCGATGACGCCGGCGACGAGGTCCATGCCGGCGGGCAGGGGCTCGCGGGCGAAGCAGCGGAACTCGTGGGCGTGGCGGGCGTTGGCCATCGAGATCACGAGCGCGCCGACGTGCGCGTCGTAGAGCAGCGGCTGGATCGCCTCGAGGGCCACGTCGTGCGTGTGGGGCCCCTCGTAGTTGCCCCAGCACACGTGCAAGCGCACCTGCTCGGGGGCGATGCCGACGAGGGCCCCGTTGATCGCCGCGACCACGGACCGCACCCAGGCGAGGAACTCGTCGAGCGGGCGCTCGGCGAACAGCGTGTGGCGTTCGAGCGCGAGGTCGGGGGCGTCGATCTGCAGCAGCAGCCCGTGGTCGACGATCGCGCGGTACTCGACGCGCAGCGCCTCGCTCACCGCGGCGAGGTACTCGTCGCGCCCGTCGTAGTAGCGGTTCTCCATCGCCGCCACCACGATGCCGGGTGATGCCGCGGTCATGAACGTCTGCGCGAACGGCGCGTCGGCGACGAGTGCGCACTCGGCTTCGACCTCGCTGGTGTCTCGGTACGTCACGGCGTCGATGGCCGCCGGCGCCTGCATGAGGTTCACCTGCGTGCGCTCGCGCCTCGGCAGCGCGAGCTCGAGGAAGTCGGGGTGCTCGCGCAGGTCCCGCATCAGCGCGCGCTCGCTCGTGCCGCCGAACCCCGTCATCCGGTGCGCCAGGTAGGTGAAGAAGCTCTCCCGCGCCTGCTCGCCGTCGTTGCCGATGTCGATGCCCGCCTCGACCTGGGCGACGATCACCGCGGCGGTGGCGTCGCGGATGGCGCCGGCCAGCTCCGCCTCGTCCACGGCCTCGCCGCGACTGCGCCGCCCGTGCAGCTGCGCCAGCGCCCGCGGGCGCGGCAGGCTGCCGGCGTGGGTGGTCAGGATGCGATCGGCGTGGTCCGGCACCCCGTCATTGTGGCCGCGTCGGTCGCGTGCCCTGCGGCCTCGTCGCGCCGACGCCGCATCGCGGGGGCGGGACGGCTCGGGTTCGGTGCCGCAGGGTCAGTTCGTGGGCTCGAGCAGGCGCTCGACCAGGGCCCGGTCGTTCACGAGCGCGACGCGGTCTTCGGACATCACGAAGGTCAGCGGCGTCGACTCGCTGGCCCACCGGTGGAGCAACCGCAGCTGACGAGCCCGGTGATCGGCGTCGTCCGCGGTCAGCCGCACGCTGCCGCAGATGTTGTCCGGCCCCCCGTACACAGCAACGACCACATCGAAGGCGTCCTCTTCGACGAAGAGCACCCGAACATCCTGGTGTACTTCACGCACCCGCGCCCTCTCCCTCTGCCCGAACCCCCCGACCCCAGCAGCAGCATCGAGCGGGGGGTTCTCCCTGGCGCGATGGTACCGAAGTTGTGCGGCCGGGACGAAAATTCCTGTGGCGGGCGTCACCCGTTGGCCGCCGGGGTCGTCGGCCGCGGTCAGGAGAGCGGTCGCGGGGGACGGTTCTCGAACGAGGCCCCCATCTGGTTGAGGCCCGTGATCCGGTGGAGCAGCAGCCGCGTCGTGGACTCGACGACCTGCCCGTCCTGCTTGAGCACCGAGAGCAGGTGGTCGAGCTCGACCGTGCCGGTGCAGAAGACCCGCAGGATGTAGTCGTAGTGCCCGGTGACGTGGATCGCCTCGACGATGGCGGGCTGGCGGCGCAGCACCGCCGAGAACAGCTCGCGGTCGGCGCCGTTGACCAGGCGGACGTCGATCGTCGCCTCGACGGTGCGCCCGAGCCGATCGGGGTCGATGATGGCGCGGTACCCGGTGATGACCCCGCTGCGGTGCAGCCGCCGCACGCGGTCCGCCGTGGCGGTCGGGGACAGCCCGATCCGCTTGCCGAGGTCTTGGTACGTGGCGCGTCCGTCCTCGCTGAGCGCTTCCACCAGCGCCGCGTCGATGGAGTCCAGGCGATCGTCGTTCATGCGGTCGAAGGTACCGGAGACCGAGGATCCTGCGGAAAGGTTCGCGATTTCCTCGGAAGTGTCCCGATCCACCGAGGAATCCACGGCCAGCGCCGCCTCCGGCATGAGGTCACCGTGGATTCGGTGGCGTGCTGCGAGGCCGTGCCACCGGCCGTGCCGGCGGTGACGGTGACGTCTGCGGAGATCTTCTGTCGTCAGGCAACAGAAGATCTCCACAGACGCGTGTGGCGGCTGGGCGCAGGAGCGGTGAGGGGTCATGCCGTGTTCTTCGGGCGGTTGCGACTGTTCGCGGCGGCGTGCGGGTCGGGGGCGGCGCTGATGACGGACGGGCTCGGCGTCGTGCGGAAGGGAACCGATGGCGCTGGAGGGCACGGCGCCGCCGGCGGCAGAGCGAGACCACCGGGCGTCGGCTCCACGGGGTGTCGTGGCGTGGCCGGGCTTCCCGAGAGCGGACGAAACGTGTGTCAGCTGGGAGCGTCACCCGGGAGCTGCTGATGGCCGGCGACAACCGAGCGGTCGCCGCGACGCATCTCGCGCTCGCCATCACCACAGGGCGGTCGGCGACGTCGACCTCTTTCGATGAGAACGCGCCGAGCCGGCGATCTGCCCGCTTGCGGTCCGTGGATGTGCCGCGCTCTGGTCGCACGTTCTGTGACACGCCGTCACCTGACGATTCCGCGCCAAGCGCAACCCGAGGCGACCGGAATCCTCGATGTGCACGACGCCGACCCACGCGCTCCTGGCAACTCCGCGACGCTCTGCGAAGTGCTGCAGCCCTACGCCTGGCCAACGTAGGGGAGACTCCTCGGCATGGCCCTCGAGTCCCTGGAGCGGCAGCGCCGTTCGCTCACCCGTTCTCCGCGACGCAATCGAGTCGGTGCTGTAGTTCCACACCATTGCCGGAGCGTGCGCTCGGACCCGCCGAGCGAGCCATGCGGCGTGACGACCTGTAGCGGTCTCGGGGGTTGCTGACCGCAAGCTGGTCCCGCGAGCGCCACTCTTGTCGTCTCAATCGCGAGCTCGGCTGGGAGTTCGGTCAAGGATCCTTTGCCACGACCAGCGCTTGAACTGGGGAAGTACCGTACGGTCGGCGGGCGCTCTGCGTGCCTGCGTTCGGCCGCAAGCTTCGGGAGCGGCAGCATGAGAGGGAGCGGGAAGGTGCAACGCGCGGTCGTGGTGGCCGTCGGGCTGGCGCTCGTCCTGTCCTGTGCAAACTTCGTCGTTGCGGGAGGTGCGCAGGCAGCCGTGCCACCCGTTGGCAGCACATCAACGTTCCTGGGTAACGGGGTCCGTGGCCCGCAGGCGATTGCCACCGGTCCGGACGGAGCACTGTGGTTCACCAACAGCATGGGTCGGTCCATCGGACGGCTGACGACTGCGGGGGTCTTCTCGAACTACTTCGACGCGGCGCTGCGCGAGCCCGCCGGCATCACAGCGGGGCCGGACGGGGCGATGTGGTTCACGGACCGGTCGGCCGGCCTCATCGGGCGCATCAACATGGCGGGCACGATTTCGACCTTCTCGAGCGGCGCGGTAGCGACACCGTCGCGCATCACGACTGGCGTGGATGGGCGCCTGTGGTTCACGGACCGGTCAAGCCAATCGATCGGGCGCATCACCACCGCCGGGGTCCTCTCAAGCATCGACGACCCAATGGTGGCCGGAACGTCGAGCGTCACGGCGGGCCCGGACGGGAACATGTGGTTCGCATCCACGTACTGGAAGCAGGTCGGGCGAATCAGCGCGAGCGGCGTGGTGACGACCTTCGCGATGCCGGATCCCTACCCACCCGTGAACTACCAGCCGGACGTGATCGTCGCAGGGCCCGATGGGAACCTGTGGTTCACACTGCCGCTGTCCTACCAGATCGGTCGCATCACGACGGGCGGCGCACTCACGTTCTTCGGTGGGATCGGGTCCGACCCGACCGATCTCGTGAACGGGCCCGACGGCGCCCTGTGGTTCACCACTGCGCCACATGGCCCGTTGCCGTACATCGAGCGGATCAGCACCTCAGGCGTCGTGACGAAGTTCCAGGACCCCGCCGCCTGGAAGCCCACGAGCATCGCCACGGGACCCGATGGGGCGCTGTGGTTCACCGACAACTACCGCCACGGCCTCGGTCGTATGACCCCGAGCGGTGTCGTGACCACCTTCGCCGGGACCGATCTGTCCTATCCGAGCTCGATCGTGGCCTCACCCGGCGGTGACCTGTGGTTCATTCGCGGCGGTCTCTCGATGGGGATCGGTCGCGTGACCCTCTCGGGCCAAATATCGATGTTCACCGACCTTCGGCTGAAGTCTCCCGACTGGCTCACGCCAGGACCTGACGGCGCCATGTGGTTCACCGACGCGAACGCGGGCGCAATCGGAAGGATCACTTCCGCTGGGACGATTTCCATGTTCACGGACCCGTTGATCGAGAATCCGTTTCGGATCACAGCGGGTCCTGACGGGGCGTTGTGGTTCGTCAACCACGGCGGCGTCTCGATCGGCCGGATCAGTACTGCAGGAGTTGTGTCCGACATCGGGGTCCCTGGCACGTCCGTGAACGCCATCACGAGCGGCGCCGACGGCGCGTTGTGGTTCACCGACGGCTACGGCAACAGCGTCCGGCGCATGACGACCGGCGGGGTCATCACGAAGTATTCCGATGCGAATACGCAGACGCCCGGCGGAGTCATCCCGGGCCCCGACGGCGCCCTCTGGTTCCGCACGGACAAGGGTGTTGGGCGCATAACGGTGGACGGCGTGACCAGTCAGATCACCGCGCCCGTCGGGTCAGCCTTCGTCTTTGGTCCCGACGGGGCGCTGTGGTTCACCCAGTATGGCGTGACAGGACGCACGATCGGCCGCATGTCCCTTGACGGGTTCGTGTCCACGATCGCAGGACCCACCTCCGTCTCGGGCGTGGCCCCAGGGCCTGACGGAGCGCTCTGGTTCACCACGAGTTACTACGGCGATGGGTCCATCGGACGCCTTCAGGTGGTGGGCGTGCCCACCGCACCTCAGGCCGTGCAGGCCCGGCCCGGTCCCGGTTCGGCCAGCGTCACATGGCTGCCCCCGATTCTTGGCAGCGCTCCGGTAACTAGCTACACCGTGACGGCGACACCCGGGGGTGCGACCTGCACATGGACGACCGGGCCGCTGACATGCTCGTTCTCTTCCTTGCACGCAGGGACTCCTTACACCTTCATCGTGCGGGCGGTGAACGCGAAGGGCACAAGCCCACCGTCGGCGGGCACGACCGCAGTCGTGCCCTGGAGCGGTTCGGGATATCACGCAAGCGGACCGCTGCGCCTGCTCGACAGCCGAACGACGACCGGTGGCTGGACCGGCAAGCTCGTGGCCGGTGCGCCCCGAATGCTGCACGTCGTCAACGAGCTCTTCATGCCGAAAGCGACGACGGCAGTGGTCGCCAACATCACCGTGACCGACGGGGATGCGAACTCGTTCCTCTCTACATGGCCGGCTGGACAGCCTCAGCCCCCCACCTCGAGCATCAACTTTGGTCGTGGTGAGACCATCGCCAACTCCGTCACAGTGCCCGTAGGCCCCGAAGGCGACATACAGCTGGCCAACGCCGTCGGAGCCACCCACGTCGTCGTCGACCTCGTCGGTTGGTTCGACGAGTCCTCTGACCCCGGCGAGCTGTTCACCCCAATCGCGCCAGTCCGCGCTCTTGATTCGCGAAGCGCGACCGGTGGATGGACGGGCCCGCTCGGGCCCGGGCAGACCCGTTCACTAGCGGTGCGGGGCGGGACCGTTCCGAACACGGCGGCCGCGGCAGTGTTGAACGTCACCGCGACCGCGAGCACCGCAGGAAGCTTCCTCGAGGTGTGGCCAAGCCAAGGCCTTCGGCCGACAGCGTCGAACCTGAACTTCGGCCCGGGACAGACCATCGCGAACCTCACCACCGTGCCGATCGGATCCGACGGGGCCGTCAGCATCTACAACGCCGTCGGGTCGACGCACGTCGTTGTCGACGTTGTCGGCTACTTCGATCGCACCGGCGGCAGCCGGTTCCATCCGCTGAACTCACCGACCCGTGTGCTCGACGACCGGACCGGACTCGGACTCGCAGGCCCATGGGGACCCAACCAGTCACGCACGCTCGACGTCGCGGGGCGCAACGGGATCTCGAGCGCGGCCAACGGCATCGTCATGAACACAACCGTCACCAACGCAACCGATGGCAGCTTCGTCACCGTGTACCCCGGGCCCGGAGCTGCGCCGACGTCATCCAGCATCAACTTCGCGGCCGGCCAGACCATCGCAAACCTGACCATGACAGGCCTTGACCCCACCGGCAAGCTGGCGATCTACAACCGCCAAGGCCATGTCGACGTGGTCGGCGACGCTGTCGGGTACTTCGCCGTCGACAGCGCCTGACATCAGAACGGCACCCGCTCGTGACAACGTGAACAAGGTCAAGTGCCGTCCTGGGTGACGCAGATGCCAAGGCTGCCCGTCGGCCCTGGGGGCCACTTGCTCGATCTTCGTCGGCTGCAGCGCCTGCAGGAACCGGCGATAGGTGGCAGCACGCTGGCGATGTTCGGGGGCGCGCGTTGTGGGCACGTGTCCAGAACGGGCGGGTCCTTCACGTTGGGGCGACAGTACCTTTGGCGAATGGAGCTTCGGCCCATCCCTGGGATGCATCGACACCCGTCCACCGACTTCTTCGAGTTGGCATCCTCCGACTACGTGAGCGGCGAAGAACTCGCAGAACTTGCCGCTTCGGAGTACCCGTGGGTCGTGCGCGCCGTTGCCGCCAATCGTCGCACGCCCGCGCCGGTTCTGCGCGACCTGGTGCCCGTCTCCGCGGGAGGTGAGAACGATCGTGAGCTGATGTGCGTCCTGCTGAAGAATCCCAGCCTTCCGGCCGAACTCGTCGGACACCTGGTCCTCACGCTGATGCGGGTTCTCGACCCTCACCACCACGACATGATCTTCGAGGCGGTCGTACGGGCGTTCAGTCGACCGGACGCTCCGGAAGAAGTGCTGATCGAGGTCCTGCACCACCCCTCGGCGACCCGACACTGCCGGACCGAGACCGCCAAAGTCGCTGTCGGCCCCCGCGTGCGCTCCGCGTTGGCGACGGATCCGAGCTCTCGGGTCCGTGACGCGCTGGCGGGCAACTCCACGGGATTGACGGCGCCACGGATCCCGTTCGACAGAAGCTCGGTCTGAGGTGCGATTCGCAGCTCAACGGATCGGGCGACCGGCGCCTTTGAGGCGGCGATCGGGGACGCACGAAGTGGCGGCTCGCCACCTCTGCCTGTGGGCGTGTGTGTCGGGCTCGCCAATGTTGATCCAGACTGCGACGTCGACCTGTCGAAGGTCGAACTCGAACAGCGCATCGTGAGACGTGGACCTGATCATTCCGCCCACGCCACTTCGCGCGACAACGCGACGAACGAGCGACGCCGTCTTGAGATCGGCGGTGACGTCACGTGCCGTCGCCCGGATGCACAACTCGTCGTCCCCGGAGCCTGGAAGCGCGTGGATCACGCAGCGGGATCCCGCCGCAGGTCGTGTCCTTTGGGCGACGAACGCGGGACAGCGGCGAACAGGCGGCCACTGGCAATGATCGGGCAAAAGGGATGAACGCGCGGGGCGCCGTCACGCCTGATGGTGGCGAGGTAAGCGATAGCGAACCACGAGTCCGCGGAGGGTGCGACGTCGCCACGGGCGAGAGCGACGACTCCGGGCCACAGGCGCCAAGCGACAGCCGCGACCTCTGGGGACTCGGTCTCGAACTGCTCCCACGTCGCCACGCCGCCCATCATGACGGTTTCGCTGCCGGCTCGCTCCGGCGGAGCCGGCGATCAGCCCGATATCGCGGGGAGAGCCGGTCTCCGTTCGGTGCGGCTGCGAAGGCGGGCGGTCGAAGGTTGGGAAGCCGTCGGGGGGACAAGTGACGGTGTCCGAAGGACTGCCCAGGCCGGTGTCACAGTCGCACGACTGACCCGTAAACGGCGAGGTGGCCGAGGAGAGCCGACATGTCGTCGACGTCGCTGGTCAGGATTCGCACCGGGGGTGACGATGTTGCGACCAGCGCTCCGATCGTCGCATCGACGACCGAGAGCTGGGGCAGCGATGCCCGAAGCTGGACTGCGCGGTTGGCGTCTGCTCCGTTGCATGGAACGTCCTGGGCCATTGCGAGCCGGTTCACGTTGCTCGCGTCGGGCGCGTTGCGGTCCCACCCCGCCTCGATCCGGACCGTGACAGGCACGACCACGCGCAAGGCCGATGAAGCGGACCGACGACCGCGGATGGCGTTCGCGGCGATGAAGTCGGTCGCTCGACCGTGCTTGGGGTGGTCGGGATCGTGCAGCGCTTGGACGGCCTCGCAGTCGAGGATCAGCGTGCCCGTCACGCGGCGTCGCTCGCTGCCGCGAGTCCCAGTGCGTAGGTCAGCACGTCGTCGGGTGTCGCGTCGGGTCGCTGGCGAAGAAGGTCGACTGCAGCCCGCTCGATCAGCGCTGGTCTCGTTGCGAGTTCGTTGCCGTCCAGCTCCGCGGTTGCGACAGCCAGGCGAGCAAGCGAAGGGCGCAGGTGCGGGTGCTCCATGTAGTGGGCCTCCAGTGCGAGCATCTGTGCGTGCGCGGTGAGACGGTCCCGGAGTGCCTCGACGGTTGCATCGGTCATGTTGTGCTCGAGACCCAGCTCCACGGCGGCGTCCAACGCCTCACGCAGCTCCACCGGCAGGCGGATCGAGGTCGTTGCGGTTGCCTCGCTCGGATCGCTCGATGAGCCGAAGTTCACAAGCTTGTCCCGCAGCGTGTCTCGTCGGGTTCGCCGCTTTCCCATCGGACCATTCTCGCGTATTGCACTTCGCAATGCAAGCGCCGAACACCCGCTCGCGCTGCTGCCGGTAGACGACCGGACTGCACGCGGGCAATATCCCGGCGCGACCATCGGTAGAACGCGCGCAGGAGGGCCGATCGGCCCGCCGAGCTGTACGTGGTCCGCGATGTAATGGGTCACTTTGCGCGGCCTCGGGGCAGTCGACGAACGGACGCTGAAAGACATTCACCACGGGAATCCTGGTGGCCGCCGGCACGAGGGCCCATGTCGTGTCCTTGGCGCGGTTGCGAGCGTGCGCGCGCGACCTGTGGGTGTGGGCGCCGCGGCGCGCGGCGGCCTCCTCGGCGTCGCGCATGGGCGAGCCGCCAGGCGGGCCCGCACGGGCGGGCTGCCGACGAGGGCTCAGGTCGGGACGGGGTTGCGGGCCACGATCTCGTCGACCGTCCGCGCGTTGAGCGACTGCACTCCGCTCGTCTGCGTCTCGAGCTCGATCGTGTCGCCGTTGGGCATCATCAGCGCGAGCGCCTTGGTGATCTTGCCGTCCTCGGCGATCGCCTGCAGCGTGCCGTTCGGCCACTGTCCGATCGGGTCCTGCACCTTCCACTTCAGCCCGCCCTTGGCCTTGAACGCGTAGACGCTCGTCTCGGTGACCACGAGGAAGGTCTCCTTCTCGAAGCCGGGCGCGCGGGCCTTCGCGTCGGCGTGCATCCCGAGGCTCGCACCCCTCGCGAACCCACCGACCATGCGTGACCCGGTCTCGCCCCGGGGCATGAACACCGCCGCCGCGACGACGGGTTCGCCGACGTGCGGCTGCACCAGCGCACGGATCTTCTCGAAGTTCTTCTCGGACATCCCCATGCCCCAAGGGTAGGGAACCTCGGCAATCGGGTGCTGCGATCCTTCCCGCCGCGACGAGGCGCGCGAACTGGCGGCGCCCGCTCGGCCTCCCCGACGGTGCAGCGTGATTGCTCTCAGCCGTCTTCGCCTGTCTGTGGAGAGTTTCTGTTGCCGGACGACAGGAACTCTCCGCAGGCGTCGCCGCGGTGTTGGTCGGCGCGGCGTCCGGTGGTTCCTGCGCTGGCGCCTGTTCCCTGGGCTGCCTTTGGAGCCGTCGGTTTCGTTCCGTGCGACGCCAACCCCTCCTGGGGGAGGTCCCCAACTCGCATGCCTCGCGCGCACGGTTGCGACGACGCGAAGCGCGCGGCGTGGCCGTTTGCTGCGATCGCGCTCAGCCGTCTTCGCCTGTCTGTGGAGAGTCTCTGTTGCCAGGCGACAGGAACTCTCCGCAGGCGTCGCCGCGGTGTTGGTCGGCGCGGCGTCCGGTGGTTCCTGTGCTGGCGCCTGTTCCCTGGGCTGCCTTCGGAGCCGTCGGTTTCGTTCCGTTACGACCCTGATCCCTCTGCTGTAGGGAGGCCCCAACTCGCACGGCCCGCACCCACGGTTGCAACGACGCGAAGAGCACGGCGTGGCCCTTGCCGTGCTCGCGCTCAGCCGTCATTCGCCTTGTCTGTGGAGATCTTCTGTTGCCAGACGACAGAAACTCTCCGCAGACGTCGCCGACCTCGCCGCCGCCCCGGCGGCGATCGGACGCCGCAGCCGGGGTCACGACGGGAGGCCGGCGAGGAACTTCAGCAGCGCCTCGTTGACGGGTTCGGGGCGCTCCTGCTGCACCCAGTGGCCGGCTTCGGGCACGAGCACGGTGTCGCGCAGGTCGGTGACCCAGCCCTCCATGATGCTGGGCGGGGTCATGTTCAGCACGGCGTCGCCGGCGCCGGCGATGAACAGCGCGGGCATGTCGACGGTCGTGGTGGCGAGGTCCTCGGTGAGGGACCAGTTGCGGTCGAGGTTGCGGTACCAGTTGAGGCCACCCGTGAAGCCGGTGCGCGTGAACTCGCGCACGTACTGCTCGAGATCCGCGGCCGGGAGCCACGCCGGCAGCGCGGCCGGTTCGGGGAGGCGCTCGACGAACCCGCGCCCGTCGTTGGGGGAGAGCATGTCGCTCGCCTGGATCGCCGTGGTGTCGAAGCTCAACCCGGCGAGCATGCGGCGCATCATCGTCGCCGGGTCGCGGGACAGGTCCGCGTCGGCCACGCCGGGGGTCTGGAAGTAGAGCATGTAGAAGAAGATGTCGCCGAAGATCTGCTTCAGCAGCGACACCGGGGGCACGGGTGCGCGCGGCACGAACGGCACGCTCATGCCCACCACGGCACGCACGCGCGCGGGGGCCCGCTGCGCGAGCGTCCACACCACGGGGCCGCCCCAGTCATGACCGACGAACACCGCGCGCTCCTCGCCGAGCGCGTCGAGCAGGCCGAGCAGGTCGTCGGTGAGGTGGACGATGTCGTAGTCCTCGATCGCCGCGGGTTGCGACGTGCGGCCGTAGCCCCGCTGGTCCGGCGCGACGACGTGGTACCCGGCGTCGGCGAGCACCGGGATCTGGTGGCGCCACGAGAACGCGAGCTCGGGGAAGCCGTGGCACAGCACGACGAGCGGTCCGCCGGGCGGGCCCGCCTCGAGGTACGACAGCTCGATGCCGTTCACCGCGACCTGGTGGCGCGTGGCCGACGGAACCTCGGTGCTCGGTTCGCCGCCGGCGGTCGTGGTGGCGCTCATCGGCTCGCCGCCGTGTCGCGGATGGGCGCGGGCTGCGGGCCGCGCAGCAGGCGCCCCGGTCGGTCGCCGGTCGACTCGTCGTGGTCGCGCACGACCACGCCGCGCTTCACGGTGGCGGTGTACCCCGTGGCCGACTGGATCAGGCGCTTGCCGCCGGCCGGGAGGTCGTAGGCCATGCGCGGCAGCTCGAGCGTCAGGTTGTCGTAGTCGATGACGTTCACGTCGGCCAGCATGCCGGGGGCCAGCAGGCCCCGGTCCTCGAAGCCGTACAGCTTCGAGGTCGCGCGCGTCTGCAGGTGCACCACGCGCTCGACGGGAAGGCGGCTGCCGCGGTCACGATCGCGGGCCCAGTGCGTGAGCATGAACGTCGGCAGGCTGGCGTCGCACAGCACGCCGCAGTGGGCGCCGCCGTCGCCGAGCCCGAGCACGGTCGACGGGTGGTTCAGCATCTCCTCGATCGCGCCGAGGTCGCCGCCGCTGTACCCGAGGATCGGCAGGTACAGCAGCTCGGTGGCGTCGCGCTGCAGCATGAGGTCGTAGATGACCTCGAGCGGCGGCCGGCCGGTGCGCTCGGCGATCGCCTTCACGCTCTGTTCGGGACCGGGCTCGTAATCGCCCTTCTCGCCCAGCGGGAAGAGCTTGTGCAGGCTCGCCATCAGCATGCCGCTCATCCCCTTGTCGCTGGCGTCCTCGGCGAGGATCGCGGCGCGGACCTCGGGGTCCCGCAGGCGTGCCAGCCGCTCGGCGACGGGCAGGTCGGCCAAGGGCTGGTACGCCGCATGGCCCACGAACGGGTGGAACGAGGACTCGAAGCCCACGAGCACCGACGCCGGCTTGCCCGCGACCTGGGGCACGAGCCAGGCACCGTCGCGGTTCGCGCGCAGGCCCTCGTCGATCCAGTCGCGCCAGAGGTCCGGCGCGAAGTCGGCCTGCAGCACCTGGTAGGTGACCGGCACGTGGTTGCGCCGCGAGATCTCGGCCATCCACCCGATCTCGCCCTGCAGGTCGAACAGGTCGCTGGCCACCGAGAACACGCGGTGCCCGGCCTTGCCGAGCGCGTCGCCCAGGGCGATGAGCTCGTCGGCGCCGGCGGTGGTGCCGGCCGCGAGCTCGCCGTCCTTGGCGCGGTGCAGCAGCGTGCGCGTGCTGGAGATGCCGATGGCGCCGGCCTCGATCGCGGCGCGCGCCAGCGTGGCCATCTCTGCGATCTCGTCTGCGCTCGAGGGTGCGTTGCCGCGGCCTTCGCCCATCACGTAGGCGCGCAGCGCGCCGTGCGGCAGCAGCGCGGCCACGTCCATCACGCG
>CAYUOL010000186.1:0-5299 GCA_964446345.1 uncultured Iamiaceae bacterium
TCCGCGCATCCCCCCCCCGCACCGCATCGATCCCCGACCCCCCCTCTCCCCCACCCCCCCCCGACCCCGACCCCGACCCCGACCCGTCGTCGAACCACCCGAACAGATCCACCACCACATCCGTCACGCCCTGGTTCGTCGCCACCACCACGTGCCCGTCCTCCCCCACCTTCGCCGTCACCAAGTTCGGGATCGTCTGACCCGCCCCGAAGTTCACCGCCGACGCGTTCGGCTGCGGCGACCCCGCCGGCCACACCGTCAAGAACGAGTTCGCCGACGACCCCGTCACCGTCACGTTCAGCACCACCGCCGCCGCGCTCAACGGCACCACACCCCCCGCCACCGGCACCTTCAGCGGCACGCCCGCCACCACCTTCCCCGACCCACCCGGCAGCACATCAACCCGCGTATCGAGGATCCGCGTCGGCGCCACCGCATGGAACCGCGACCCCTCCGCCTCCACCGCCCCCACATCACACCCCGCCCCCTGCGGACGCACCACCCCCCGCTGATCCACGCCCGAGCACAACGACCCGACCGCCACCGGGATCCGATCCCGCAACGGCGACTGGGGCAACGGCACCCGCGTCGGCGACGCACCCTTGCTGATCGCCAACGGCGCCAGGCGAAGATCGCCGGCGTCCACCAGATCCGTCGCCGCCGGAGCGAACGGACAGGTCGAGCCCGTGGCGACGTTGTAGCCGACCGAGGTGATCGAGCCCACCGCAGAGGGCGCCGAGGGATCCTCGACGACAGCGCACGTCGGACCGGCACCGGCGCCTCGACCGAGCGCCGTCGCCCCGAGGCTCACCGGCCCTGCGGTGGCCAGCTGCTGTGCCGTCGCACCGCGGTTGTCATCGAGCGTGACGCCCCGCAGCGAACCGCCTTCACGCAGGAGCACCCCACCGACGTCCGCCGTGTTGCCGACGATGGTGTCGTTCGTCAGCGTCGCCGACTTGGCGCTGATCGCCGCCGAGGGCAGCGCCGACGCAACCGGCGCCACGGTGGTGCCGCTGACCGTCGAGCCCGACATCACCAACGCGTTCTCCACCACGACCGCTCCGCTCGGCTGCGCCGGCTCGCGGTTCAGCACGGTGTTCCCGCGGAACGTCGAGTCGACGATCGCCGTCGCCCGAGCGCTCTGCAAACCCGCCGCCTGCTTCGCGACGTTGCCGTCGACCGTCGAGCGCACGATCTGCACCTGTCCCGTGAGCCCGGCCTCCCCGGAGAGCTCGCCGTTGATCCCGGCAGAGAGGTCCGGGGCGCCCGTGCTGTCGACGGCCTCGTTGCCGTCGATGTGGCTGTCGGCGACGGTCAGGCTCGTGGGCTCGGACGACATCGAGACGCCGGCATGCGCCCCCTTGTTGCGGGAGACCGAGACGCGGGTCAACGACGAGGTGCCGCGCACCAACAGCCCTGCGGACAAGCTGCTCCGTACGGGCGCGGAGTACGCGACGTTGTCGTCGATCGTGGTGTCGGAGGCGGTGAGCGGCCCCGCGTGCAAGCCCGGCATGGGAGCCCCGTTGCGATCGATGTGCGACTCGCTGACCGTGGCCGCGCCCCACGCGAAGGCCCCACCACCGGGGTTGTCGTGGATCGACGACCGGGTGATGACGGCGGCCGGCGCCTCGACCGCCGCGAAGGTGCCCGGACTGACTTCGTTGCGGACGCCCGAGACCTCGGAGTCGATCAGTTCGAGCGAGCCCTCCCCTGGGCCGAACGAGCCGACGAGCACGCCGCTGCCGCCGCAGTTGCGCACCTGGCTCGACACGACCTTGACACGCGAAGGGGTTGTGGCGTGGATGCAGCTCTTCGTCGTGTCGTGCACCGTCGAGCGCTCGAGGACGAGGGTCGGCCCGGACGGGATGGATGTGTAGGGCCAGGCCTCGATGCCCTCCCCGGTTCCGCTGATCGTCAGATCCCTGACGACCAAGGCAGTGGAGCGGACCAACAGGACGCCCGCCGCGGCGGTTGGCGTCAAAGGGCAGTTGCGCTCGATCGAGGCACCGTTCCCCTCGATCGTCACCTGGTTGCCTTCGTCACGGAAGAGCAGCGTGCCGTCGTACAGTGAGCACTGCGTGAGCTCGTAGGTGGTGTTCGCCGCGAGCTGGATCGTGTCGTCCCCGGGCTGCGTGTTGATCAGCTCGGACGCTTCCCGCAGCGACACGAGCCCGTCGTCGGGGTCCACGATGTCGGCACTCGTCGTCACCACGATCACGGTTGCGGCCACCGCATCCGGCGCTCCCGTCAGCCCGATCACGAGCGAGACGACCAGGGCGAGCGTGGCCACGACCCCTGCGGACCGCCGCCCGATCGCCCGCGAGAGCACGGGCGTGACCTCTGTCGTCGAGCCGCCGATGACCATCGGTGGCGAGGGTACCCGCCGGCGTGGAAGGGAAGGCGCGCGCCGGTCCGGAGCTTGGAGGCGTCGCCGCCGTCACGCCTCCAACAACAGCGTCACCGGGCCGTCGTTCACGAGCTCGACCTGCATGTCGGCGCCGAAGCGCCCCGTCGCCACCGTCGCCCCCAGGTCGCGGAGCGTCGCCACGACGGCGTCGACCATCGGCGCCGCGACCTCGGGCCGCGCGGCGTCGATCCACGAGGGGCGCCGGCCCTTGCGGGTGTCGCCGTAGAGCGTGAACTGGCTGACGACCAGCACCTCGCGCGTCGTGTCGCCGACCGACAGGTTCATCACGCCGTCGGCGTCGGCCATGACGCGCAGCTCCCAGATCTTGCGGGCGATCTTCGCCACCGCCGCCTCGTCATCGGCGTGCGTGACGCCGAGCAGCACGCACAACCCCGGGCCGATCGCGCCGACGACCTCGCCGTCGATGGTGACCGAAGCGCGGGTGACCCGCTGCACGAGGGCTCGCATCGGCGCAGTCTCGCGTGTCGTGGGTACGGTGCACGCATGCGCTTCGGCTTCAAGACCTCACCGCAGAACACCACGTGGGCCGACATGCTCGCCGTCTGGAAGGTGGCCGACGACATCCCGCTGTTCGAGTCCGGGTGGACCTTCGACCACTTCTACCCGATCTTCTCCGACTCGACCGGTCCCTGCCTGGAGGGGTGGACGGTCACGACGGCGCTCGCCCAGGCGACCACCCGCCTGCGCGTCGGGCTGCTCGTCACCGGCATCCACTACCGCCACCCCGCGGTGCTCGCCAACATGGCGACGGCGCTCGACATCATCTCCGACGGTCGGCTCGAGCTCGGCCTCGGCGCCGGCTGGAACGAGGAGGAGAGCGGCGCCTACGGCATCGAGCTCGGTTCGCTCACCGAGCGCTTCGACCGCTTCGACGAGGCTCTCGAGTGCATCGTCGGCCTGCTGACGCAGGAGACCACGAGCTTCACCGGGAGGTACTTCACGCTGACCGAGGCCCGCAACGAGCCGAAGCCCGTGCAGCAGCCCCACCCGCCGATCGTCATCGGGGGCACCGGACCGCGGCGCACGCTGCGGGCGGTCGCGAAGCACGCGCAGCACTGGAACCACCCCGGCACGAGCGTCGACCAGTGGAAGGACGCCTGCGCGACCCTCGCCTCGCACTGCGCCGAGATCGGCCGCGACCCGAGCGAGATCACCACGTCGACGCACCTGCGGTACGCGGAGGAGACGGGCATCGGACCGCTCGTCGAACAAGCCGCGCAGTGGAGCGAGGCGGGGCTCGACCTCGCCATCGTGTACCTGCCGCCGCCCCACACCCCCGTCCTGCTCGAGCGCCTGGCCGACGCGCTGAGCGACCTCGCTGACTGAGCGATTCGCTCGCAGGGGCCCGAAGTTGGCGCCCGAAGTTGGGGCCCGGGCGAGTCATGGCGCTGCCGATCCGGCAGACTTGTCCCGATGAGCACCAAGAAGCGCCGCGGCGGACGGGTCACCCCCTCGAGCAAGTCATCCAAGGCCACGGCGTCCACGGGCACGGGCGCCACCACGCTCGAAGCCACCGCCTCGCGCCTCGGCCTGCGCTCCTCCCGGCCGACCCCTCCGACCCTCGCACCAGCGGTGCGCCCCGGAGCCGTCCGCGCCGGCCGCCAGAGCCCGCGCCGCACGGTGCCCGCGTCGATCCCCCGCCCGCCCTACGCCGACAGCGGCGAGCCGCCGCCGCCCACGAAGGGCCCGGTGCAGACACCCGAGATCATCGAGCGCATGCGCGCCGCCGGCGCGCTGGCTGCCGAGGTGCTGCTGCGGGTCGGCGCCGAGGTCGCGCCGGGCGTCACGACGGATCACCTCGACGAGGTCGGTCATCGCGCCACCATCGAAGCCGGCGCCTACCCCAGCCCGCTGAACTACCGGCACTTCCCCAAGTCGCTGTGCACGTCGGTCAACGAGGTCATCTGCCACGGCATCCCCGACGACCGGGCGTTGAAGGACGGCGACATCGTCAACGTCGACGTCACCGTCTACCTCGACGGCGTCCACGGCGACACCAACGCCACCTTCCTCGTCGGCGACGTCGATGCCGCGTCGAAGCGCCTCGTCAAGGAGACGCGCGCCGCGATGTTCAAGGGCATCGAGGCCGTCAAGCCGGGGCGCCACCTCTACGACATCGGCCGGGCCATCCAGACCTCGGCCGAGCGGGCGAACCTCGGCGTCGTGCGCGAGTTCATCGGCCACGGCATCGCGGAGGACTTCCACTCCGGCCTGCAGGTGCTGCACTACTACGACCGCCGCGCCGACACCGTCCTCGTGCCCGGCATGACCTTCACGATCGAGCCCATGATCACCCTGGGGTCGCCCCGCCTGCACCTGTGGGACGACGGCTGGACCGCCGTCACCAACGACGGCAGCCGGTGCGCCCAGTTCGAGCACACCATGGTGGTGACCGACGACGGCGTCGAGATCCTGACGGTCACCGCCGATGGACGCAGCGCCGCGGACCTGGTGCTCGCGTCGCTCTGACTGATCTGAACTGACCCTGGCAGCTTCCCCGCAGGTCTTCCCTGCCGGGTGCCGACGGCTCAGCCGTTGAGGCAGCGGGCCCGATAGGAGTTGGCCAGCGCCGTGGTCGCGTTCAGGAGCTCAGGGCTCTGCTGCTGCGCCCACTTGTACAACTGGTCGCGGTTCTGGATCTCGCCCGACTCCACCAGCGGCTTGGCCTTCTCGAACCCGTCGGCGACCACGCGAAGGCTCTCGACGAACTCCGGCGGTGCCAGCTGCTGCGCACCGAGGATCGCCGCGTACCAGTCGTTGAACGCCTCCGGGAAGGGCTTGCCGTTCTCTTCGGTGGGACGGAAGCCCGCGACGGCCCGACAGACGGGATCGGTGGACGTCGGCTGGGTCGGCGACGGGAACGGCACGACG
>CAYUOL010000186.1:5399-12573 GCA_964446345.1 uncultured Iamiaceae bacterium
CCCCGAAGTCGGCCCGAGCCGCGTGCGAGGGCGACCGCTAGCGGGCGGCGCCGCTCGCCGCGCAGGAGATGTCGCCGAGGCCGAGCTTGTTCAGCCCGTCGACGACCTGCGACGTGAAGACCTTCTGGGCATCGATGTTCAGGTGGGCGGTGTCGTAGAACCACGCCTCGGGCAGCGCCCGGACCGAGGCATCGATCACCGGGGCCCCCACCCTGCCCGCGACCTCGCGCGTCACGCGCTTGTAGTCCTCCGTGAACGTGCCGTGGCTCAACTCCGACAACGTCTCGTCGAGGAGGGCCGATGACGGCGGGATCACGACGACCACCTTGGTGCCTTCGTTCTGGAACGAGGTCAGGAAGTCGCCCAGCGCCGTCACCTCGGCAGGGTTCACCGCCACGGACACGCCGGAGGGGAAGATCGTGTTGAGGAAGAAGTCCCGCTGCTGCGCCGCGCTCTTGGGGTTGGAGGTCCGGTCGACCGACATGTGCCCGAGCGGCGAGATGAAGGCGAGCTCCGATCCCGGCGCGTTCTTGGCCGGCGGATCCCCACCGAAGAACACGCTGTACTCGGTCGGATCGCTGAGGACGGAGCGGTAGTGCGCGAGTGGGAGCGTCCGGGTCGCCAAGCGATCGAGGTCCGCGATCGGACCATCGGCGGTGGCCACCGCCGTCTCCCACTTCTTCTGACCCGAGCCGGCGCCGTCCAGGTGCGCCAGGCTCACCGACGGCACGACGTAGACGACCACCTTCGGCTTGAGCAGCGGGCCGACGAAGCGCTGGTACCAGTCCCGGTCGAGGGACACGAACGTCCCCCCGATCGAAGCGTTGTAGGCGGAGTGGATGCCCCCGACCCGCTCGATGAGCGTGTAGGGGTTGATCCCCGTGAGCCCGACCGAGGAGCCGATCACCGCCAGGTCGACGCAACCCTTCGTGTCCGCGATCTCGCGCATCTGGTCGTCCTGGCGCTGCGCGACCCAGTTGTAGTGGAACAGCGGGGGATCGAGCTGCGGGCCCACGATCGCCGCCAGCAGGTTGAGCGCGCAGAACGTGGCCAGCAGCGCAGTCAGTCGTCGGAACCAGGGGCGGTGGAGCACGATGTCAGTCGCAGGGGAGGTCAGAACTTGAAGTAGATGAACGGATCGGCGGGAAGCCCGGAGAAGACGATGACGGGGGCGAGCAGCAGGGCTGTCCGGACCCCCCACGTCCAGTCCGAGATTGTCGCACGGGCGGGTGCGTGATCGCCGTCACCGGGGGTGGCGGCCAGATCCGCGGCCGGTTCGGCGGTGCGCCGGGGCGGGGCGGCGCGCTCCTCGCGCTCGATGATGATCTCCTGCCGGTCGCTGAGCGCGACGGCCACTCCTGCGAGCGCGATCGCGCCGAGCAGGTCGGGGCGCAGCCGGCCGGGCTGCATCGTGAAGATCCCGATCCAGACATCGATCGCCTCGTCGATCGTGGGTGACGCGATGAGCACCGCGAGCAACGTGAACAGGGCGAGGGTGTAGGTGACCTGCAGACCGGTCGACAACGCGCTCGTGACCTTGGTGCGCTGGAGGGTGGTCGTGGAACCAGAGGGCGCGCCACCGAGCGCCCGGGCCGTCGCGTCGCTCGCGCCCTCGGCCGAGGCGGTCGCCGCCGCCCGCTTGCGGCGCTGGCGCAAGAGCTCGCGGATGGTGGCGTCGGCCACCACGATGAGACCGGTGAGCAGGCCCCACAGGAGCCAATTGCCGCTCGCGCCGTGCCACAGGCCGGCCGACAGGAACACGACGAGGGTGGCGAACGCGGTGCGCTGCAGCGGGCGGCGGATCGGCAGGCGCTTGTACTTGTGGAACCACAACGGGTAGTAGATGTAGTCGCGCAGCCAGTTCATGAGGCTGATGTGCCATCGCCGCCACAGCTCGGGGTAGCTCTTCGACCACAGCGGCCGGGCGAAGTTCCGGGGGATGTCGATGCCCAGCAACTTGGCGAAGCCACGGGCCATCGTCGAGTAGCCGGCGAAGTCACCGTAGAACGCGAGGACGAAGGCGAACGCGCCGCCGATCAGCAGCACCCCGCTGTTCGTCACGGAGTAGGTGTAGTTGAACGCGCCGGTCTCGGTGTGGGCGAACGCCTGACGAGCGAGTCGCGCGCACACGTCGCCGATCACCACCTTGCGGAAGAGCCCGAGGATGATGAGGTCGATGCCGGTGCGCCGGTCCGGACTGCTCAGCCGAGCGGGGAGGTTGCGCAGCTGGGGCAGCAGCTGGCCGCCACGGGAGATCGGGCCGGCGGCGATCTGCGGGAAGAACGCGATGAACGTGGCCAGCACGAGCAGGTCGCGCTCGGGCTCGAGCTTCTTGCGATAGATGTCGATGCAGTAGCTCAGCGACTGGAAGACGTAGAACGACAGGCCCACCGGCAGCACGAGACGGAGCGCGAAGTCGGGTGAGGGCAGGCCCAACCGGTCGAGCAGCTCGCTCGACGAGGTGATGAAGAAGTCCAGGTACTTGAACGTCGCCAGCATGCCCAGGTTCACGACACAGGCGGCGGCGAGGAGCATCTTGCGCGTGCGCGCCGACTCCTCGCGCTGCATCGAACGGCCGTACTGGTAGTCGAAGGCCGTGATCACGAGCGGGAGCGCCACGAACCACCACGTGAACGTCGCGTAGAACACGTAGGTGGCCAGGCAGAGCACCCAGAGCCTCAGGCGCCCCCGTTCCCTCGCGCGGAGCCCCCAGTAGAGCAAGAGGACGACGCCGAAGAAGACGAAGTACTGGTAGGAGTTGAACAGCACGCGACGGAGATGCCCCCAGGAAGTGCCCAAAAGCCCGACGAAAGACCATACCAGCCCCGTCCGCAGCCCCGTCCGTTGCCGATCCGCAGCTGGTCCGCTTGACCGCGCGGTCCAGTACTATGGGCCACTCACGCCTTCGAGCGCGTCCCGCCGGCACCCTCGGTGCCTGCGGGCACGACGCGATGAGTCGCACGGCATGGCCTGCGAGGAGACAGACGACTGATGACCGAACCCAGCACCGTCCGCCCCACGAACGGGAAGGCGCCTTCGGAAGACCAGCCGCTGAGCATCGCCTACCTCACGTACCGGGGGAAGCCCCACGTCGGCGGGCAGGGCGTGTACACCCGTCACCTCACCAAGGCGCTCGTCGACCTCGGCCACCACGTCGAGGTGTTCGGCGGCCAGCCGTACCCGATCCTCGACCCCCGCGTCCCGCTGCACGAGCTGCCCAGCCTCGACATCTACAACGACTACTTCCCGATGCGAATGCCCGGTCTGTGGGAGCTGAAGAACCTCGGCGACTTCGTCGAGGTCACGTCCTTCAGCTTCGGCACCTTCCCCGAGCCGCTCGCGTTCTCGGTGCGCGCCGCGCAGGCGCTGCGCCCGCGGGTCAACGACTTCGATCTCGTGCAGGACAACCAGTGCCTCGGCTACGGCTTGCTGGCGATGGAGCGCATGGGCCTGCCGGTGCTCGCGACGATCCACCACCCGATCACCGTCGACCGCCGTCTCGAGATGGAGCACGCGGAGACGCCGTGGCAGCGCTACTCCAAGGCGCGCTGGTACGCGTTCACCAAGATGCAGACCCGGGTGGCGTCGCGCATGCCGCGCGTCATCACCGTGTCGCAGAACTCCCGCACCGACATCTCGGCCGACCACAAGGTCGACAGCGACAAGCTGCACGTCGTCCCCGTCGGCGTCGACCAGGACCTGTTCCGGCCGCTGCCCGACGTCGAGCGCATCCCGGGCCGCCTGATCACCACCGCCTCGGCCGACGTCACGATGAAGGGCCTCAAGTACCTGCTCGAGGCGCTCGCCAAGCTGCGCACCGAGCGCGAGGTCAGCCTGGTGGTCATCGGTCGCGAGAAGGAGGGCGGGCCGTCGTCACGGCTGCTCGACGAGCTCGGGCTGCGCGACATCGTCACGTTCGTCACCGGTGTGCCCGAAGAGCGGATCATCGAGCTCTACTCCGAGTCCGAGGTCGCCGTGGTGCCCTCGCTGTACGAGGGCTTCTCGCTGCCGGCCATCGAGGCCATGTCGTGCGCCGTGCCCCTCGTGGCCACCACCGGCGGCGCGCTGCCCGAGGTCGTCGGCGCCGACAACGACACCGCCCTCACCGTCCCGCCGGGCGACAGCGAGGCGCTCGCCGCCAAGATCGCCCTGGCCCTCGACGACGAGGCCCTCCGCGCCCGCATCGGTGCCGCCGGCCGCCAGCGCGTGATCGACCGCTGGACCTGGCGCCACACCGCGGTCGGCACGATCGAGCACTACCGGGCGCTGCTCGCCGAGACCGCGGCGATCCAGGCTCGCCGCCCCGGCGGCGCCGGTCAGGCGCCGCGCTTCCAGCGCACGCGCACGGCCGCCGCCGCTTCCGCCTCCGCAGCAGGGGCGACTGGCGTCGGAGCGGATGCCTGATGCTCACCGTCGACTACGACAAGCTCGGCCTGCGCGCCGGCGATCTGATGCTCGACCTCGGCTGCGGCTACGGCCGCCACGCCTACGAGGCGTTCCGCCGCGGCGCCTGCGTCGTGGCGTGCGACATGTCCGAGCCCGAGCTCGGCCAGGTGCGGGCGCTGTTCCGGGCGATGACCGACGCCGGCGAGACCCCGCCGACGGGCATGGCCGACTGCGTCGCCGGCGACGCGACGAAGCTGCCGTACCCCGACGACTGCTTCGACCGCATCATCGCCAGCGAGGTCATGGAGCACATCCCCGACGACGTCGGCGCCCTCGACGAGCTGTTCCGGGTGCTCAAGCCCGGGGGCACGCTGGCCGTCACGATCCCGGCGTGGATGCCCGAGAAGATCTGCTGGGCGATCACCGACGAGTACTACGCACCGAAGTCCCCCGGCGGTCACGTGCGCATCTACACCGAGGGCGAGATGCGCCGGAAGATGCGCGGCGCCGGCCTGCAACCCCGCGGGGCGCACAACGCGCATGCGCTGCACGCGCCGTACTGGTGGCTCAAGTGCGCGGTCGGCATCCCGAACGACGACCACTTCCTCGTGAAGCCGTACAACAAGCTGCTCGTGTGGGACATCGCCAAGGCGCCCTTCATCACCCGGTTCACCGAGCGCCTCTTGAACCCGGTGCTGGGCAAGAGCCTGGTGGTCTACGCCCAGAAGCCCATCCACGGCCGCCGGCCCGCGACCACCAGCCGCGCCGCGGCGACGGCCGGCGCGCCCGGCGCCGCCACCCCGGCGCCGCAGACGCCTGACGACGACCAGCAGGCCGGGCGACGTCCCGGACGGGATGACGTGCACGAGGACAAGGAGATCGCCCATGTCGGCGGATGACACCCCGCAGCCAGCCCCGGGCTCCGGCAACGACGCGTCGCGCAACGGCGGCGCTGCGTTCGCCGTGCCGGCCGTCGAGGGCATCCTCACCGCCGAGCAGATCCGCGAGACCGTCGACCACATCGCCGAGTGGCAGCTCCCGAGCGGCATGATCCCCTGGTTCCCCGGTGGTCACGCCGACCCGTGGAACCACGTCGAGGCGGCCATGGCGCTGGCCATCGGCGGGCGCCGCGCCGACGCCGAGCGCGCGTACCAGTGGCTCGCCGACCTGCAGCGCGAGGACGGCTCCTGGCACCAGTACTACCTCGAGGACAAGGTCGAGCAGGACAAGCTCGACGCCAACGTCATCGCCTACGTCGCGGCCGGCGTGTGGCACCACCACCTGCTCTTCGGCGATCAGGGCTTCGTCGAGACGATGTGGCCGGTGGTCGAGAAGGCCATCGACTGGGTGCTCGACCTGCAGACCCCGCGCGGCGAGATCGTGTGGGCCCGGCACGCCGACGGCACGCCGTGGACCTTCGCCCTGCTCACCGGTTCGTCGAGCATCTGCCACTCGTTGCGGTGCGCGATCGCGCTCGCCGAGCACCTCGGCCGCGAGCGCCCCGACTGGGAGCTCTCGGCCGCGCGCCTCGAGCACGTCATCCGCCTGCACGTGGCGGGCGACCTGCCCGACGCGTTCGCGCCCAAGCACCGCTGGGCCATGGACTGGTACTACCCGGTGCTGACCGGTGTCGTGCGCGGCGAGGCGGGCCTCGAGCGGCTCAACGCGCGCCGCAGCACCTTCATGGTCGAGAACATGGGCGTCCGCTGCGTCAGCGACCGCCCGTGGATCACCGCCGCCGAGACCTGCGAGTGCATGCTCGCCTACCTGTCCCTCGGCGAGCGCGACTACGCCCGCATGCTCTTCGGCTGGGCGCAGCTGCTGCGCTCCGAGGACGGCCACTACTGGACGGGCATCGTCTTCCCCGAGATGGTCCACTTCCCCGGCAACGAGAAGTCGACCTACACGGCCGCGTCGATCGTGCTGGCGGCCGACGCGCTGGCCGACGCCAGCCCGGCGGCGCAGCTCTTCGTCGACCACACCCTGCTCCCCGAGCTCGCGCTCGTCGACGCCGAGGACGCGATCGCCGAAGAGACCTCGACCGACGGTCGCTGACGCCCGCCTCGGCGGCGCCGAGGCCCTACGAACCGGCGAGCGCCTCGACGCGGGCGCAGAGCTCGCGGAACGTCGGGGCGTCGCGCACGGCCTCGATGACGGTGTCGGGGTCGGCCCCCGTGATCTCCTCGATCCCGGTCAGGAGCTCGACGAGCTCGATCGAGTCGATCTCGATGCCGCCACCGGTGGACGAGCCGTCGACGTCGACCGGCTTGTCCAGGTCGATGTCCGCACCGATGACGCGGTTCTGGGTGCACTCCTGGATGAGGTTGCGCAGCTTCTGTTCGATCATCGGTCGGCCGGGACTCCCTGCGTCGCAGAGATGCGAGCTTGCAGGTCCATCCACGCGCGGCGCCGGCGCGGCTTGCCGCTCGTCGTCCGCGGGATCGACCCTCGCGGGACGACGACGACGGTCACGGTCACGCCCTCCCCGCACGAGAGACGGGCCGCTCCCTCCAGCGCCTCGACCTTCTCGTCGACGTCGGGCTGGCTCTCGCCCTCCCAGAACACGGTGGCCCCCTGGCCACCGACTTGCAGCGCGGGAAGGACCAGGATGCTGCGCGGGTGCACGCCCGTGCGACGGACGAGTTGGATCTCGAGGTCCTCCGCGGAGAGCGCCTGCCCGCGCACCTTCAGGCGGTCGGCGATCCGGCCGAGGACGTACAGCTCGCCCTCGTGCAGGAACCCCGCATCGCCGGTCTCGAGCCAGTCGTCGGTGGCGTGGCGCGGGTAG
>CAYUOL010000187.1:0-12522 GCA_964446345.1 uncultured Iamiaceae bacterium
CGCTGATGGTTGTTGGCGCGCTGCTGCTCGGCGTCGCGTGCGTCAAGCCGCCGACGGGCCCGCCCCTGCCGACCACGACGGCGCCGCCGCCCCCGAAGCCCAACGTGGTGCGCATCCTGACCGACGACCAGGACATCACGAGCGTGTGGATCATGGCGAAGGCGCAGCAGCTGCTCGCCGCCAAGGGGGTCACCTACACCCAGGCGTCGGTGAGCCTCTCCCTGTGCTGCCCGTCGCGCGCAACGCATCTCACGGGTCAGTACACCCACAACCACAACGTGTGGGACAACTACGGCGCCACCGGCGGCTACGCGAACTTCGCGCAGCCCGAGAACTCGCTCGCCCCGTGGCTCAAGGCCGCCGGCTACACGACCGCCCACGTCGGCAAGTACATGAACGGCTACTCGCCGACGGTGGCGAACCAGGTGCCGCCGGGGTGGGACGACTGGTTCACGATCATCGACCCTCCCATCGACTCCTACCCCTATTACAACTACTCGATCTCGGACAACGGCACGACGCGCGCCTATGGCGCCGCCGACACCGACTACGTCACCGATGTGTTCGCCGACCGGGCCCTCACGACGCTCAGGACGATGGAGGCCACGGGCCAGCCGTTCTTCCTCGACTTCTGGCCGACCGCGCCGCACTACGGCAAGGGTCGCGACGGTGGCCCTGGGTTGGGCCCGGCCGTGGCCCCCAAGTACGAGTCGGCGAACCCCGGTGTGCAGGCGCCCCGCACCGACAACTACCGCCCGGCCGTGAACAACATCCCCCAGGGGCTCCGCGAGCTCGGGGCGGCGCAAGAGGCGCTGTTCCCGCCCGGCCAGATGGATCAGTTCGTCGACGACACGTATCGCGCCTACCTGAACTCGTTGCTCTCGGTCGACGACTCGATCGAGCGCCTGGTCAACGAGCTGTCGGCCAGCGGGAAGCTCGACAACACGCTCATCATCTTCACGTCGGACAACGGCTACATGTGGGGCAACCACGGGCTCTACAACTTCAAGTGGGAGCCGTACGAGGAGTCGGTGCGGGTCCCGCTGATCATGCGCGGGCCCGGCATCCCCCAGGGCGTCACCAGCGATCGTCCGGTGTCCAACATCGACATCGTGCCCACGATCCTGCAGGCGACGGGCGTGCCCGCCGGCCGCGTGGTCGACGGCAAGGCGATGCTCCCGTACGCCACGGATCCGACCACCGATCAGGACCGTGGCGTGCTGATCGAGTCGTCGATGTACGACCCGAGCTCGAGCCGACAGTTCAACAGCCCGTACGACATCCCGCGCTTCAAGGCGGTGCGCACCAACGGCTTCCAGTACACGGAGTGGTTCGACGGCTTCGTCGAGCTCTTCGACCTGCAGTTCGATCCGACCGAGATGCACAACCTCGCCGACGATCCGAACTACGCCGCCAACCGGGCCAAGCTCTCGGCGGCGGTCGCCCAGCTCGCGACGTGCGCCGGCGCATCGTGCCAGGTGACCGTGCCGGGGCTCACCCACCCGGGCCCGTCAGGCGCCGCCTCCGCGGCCGGCGCCGCCGGGGGATCTGCGCCACTGACGCCCGCGCCCATGCCTCCGGACCTCTGGCAGCAGCTCCTCAAGGGCTGATGCCAACCGCGGGGGCGCGGCAGACCATGATGGGGGCGTGCCCCTCCGCCCTGCCCTCTGCGCCACCGTCGCGCTCCTGATCCTGGCAGGGGCGTGCGGCGCCAGCGCCGACACCAACGCGACCGGCCCGGGCACGACGGCCCGCCCGACGGCTCCGTCCTCCCTCCCGCCCGGCACGGTCGGGGGCACCTCGGTCCTGCCGTCGTCGACCACCACCGCACCCGTGCCGACGGCTGCGCCCCCGACCACCACGGCCACGGTCACCACGACGACGCCGCGTCCGTCGTCGGTGCCCCCGCCGATGGCGGCCCCGAGCCCGCCGCGGCCGGTCGTCACCACCGCCGCCCCCACGACGATCGCCCATGCTGACGACTTCTCGTTCGAGGAGTGCGGCAAGGACAACGTCGTGGACCCGAGCGCCGTGCAGAACAGCGTCGGCGTGCCTGGCGCGCCCGTTGCGCTGATCGCCGACTCGATCGGATCCCAGGTGCGGTTCGGGCTCATCGCCGGGCACCAGCACCACTGGGTCGTGTGGTCGCGCTGCGGGGCATCGGTACCCGAGACCATCGATGCGCAGGCTGCGAACGCCGTCGCCCGGTTCCACCCGACGGTCGTGGTGGTCGCGCTCGGCACCAACGATGCCGGCTACCCGAAGGCGACCCCCGGTGCGGCGGCGGGGTTCGCCGAGCAGGCGAACCGCCTGCTCGACCAGATCGGGCCGGGCCCGTGCGTGGTCTGGGTCGACGTCGCGCAGGTCGGGGATCCGACGCTGCAGGCCGAGATGAACACGGTCAACGCGGGCATCACGGCGATGTTCCTGCGCGGGGTGCGCGTCGCGAAGTGGACCGACGTCGTGAAGAGCGATCCGGCGGTGCTCGTGGACCGCGTGCACCTGTCGCACCACGGCGTCGAGCGACGCATCCGCCTCCTCGACGACGCCGTGGACGCCTGCACCAAGAAGCGTTGAGGGAGGCGCGGCTGCACGTCGCTGTCCCGGTTGGCATGCTGGAGCCGTGACCGCTCCTGTACCCGCCCCCGTCGATCCGTCGACCATCCCGACCCTGTCCGGCGTGTTCGCCCCCGTCCACGAGGAGCGCGACGACCGCGACCTCGCCGTGCGGGGTGAGATCCCGGCCGATCTGCGGGGGGCGTACCTGCGCAACGGTCCGAACCCGCTGTTCCCGCCGCTGGGCAGCTACACGTTCCCGCTCGAGGGCGATGCGATGCTGCACGGCCTGTGGATCGACGACGACGGGTCCGCGCGGTACCGCAACCGCATCGTGTGGAACCCGCAACTTCGCCTCGAGCAGCAGGCCGGCCGCGCGCTGTGGGCCGGCATCATGACCCCGTACCTGCCCGGACCCGACGTGGTGCCCGAGCAGTACGCCAACGACTTCAAGCCGCAGCCGTTCATCAACATCATCCACCACGCCGATCGGTGGCTGGCGTTGTCCGAGGTCGATCCGCCCTGGGAGGTCACCTCCGGCCTCGAACCCGTCGGCACCGCACCGTTCACCTGGGGCGGCGCGATCGGTGGCCTGTCACCGCACCCGCGGCTCGATCCTCGCACCGGCGAGCTCGTCGTCTTCCGCTACAACTTCGAGGAGCCCTACCTCATGTGGGCCGCGGTCGCCGCCGACGGGTCGATCGCGCACGCGCCGGACCCGGTTGCGCTCGACACGACCTACATGATCCACGACTTCGTGCTCACCGAGCGGTACGTGGTGCTCTTCGTCGCGCCGGCCAAGTTCGACCTGGTGGCGCTCATGACCGGCGACGGCCCGCCGCTGCTGTGGGATGGCGAGGCACCCGTGCGCATCGCGGTGATCCCGCGCGACGGCACCTCGGCCGACGTGCAGTGGATCGAGGCCGAGCCGTTCTGGGCCTACCACTTCGCCAACGGCTTCGAGCAGGGCGACGAGATCGTCGTGGACTTCGCGAAGTTCGCGTTCTTCGCGCTGGGCCCGGCGCCCGACCAGCGGGGCGCCCCTGCGCGCGCCCGCATCGACCTGAAGGCGGGGCGCTGCACGCTCGAGAGCTGGGACGACCGCTTCTGCGAGTTCCCCCGCATCGACGACCGGCTGCAGACCCAACCCCACCGGCACTTCACCGTGTCGACCAAGACGGGCATCGAGGGCACGGGCAGCTTCAACACGCTGCTGCGGGTGGACACACAGACGGGAGCGGTCGCCGAGTGGTGCTCGGGCGAGAAGCAGTTCGACGAGGTCGTGTTCGCCCCGGCGGAGGGCAAGGGCCCCGACGAGGGGTACTACGTCACCTTCCGCACCGATCGGGAGACGCTGGAGAGCGACTGGGTCGTGCTCGCGGCCGACGACATCGCGGCGGGACCGATCGCGACGGTCGAGCTGCCGTCCCGTGTCCCGAACGGCCTCCACGGCAACTGGTTCGACCGTTCGCTCTTCGCGTGAGCGCGGCGACCTGGCTGCACGGCCCTGACGGGCCCCCGTCACGGCTCCGACGGGACGCGCGGTCGGTCAGGTGATCCGGTGGCGGATCCACCACGCCGATCCTGCGAAGAGCACCGCGGAGACGGCGAGGTACAGCGCCGCCTCGGTCGCCTGGAACCGCCAGTAGCGATCTTCGGGCTGGTACACCGCGACGACGTGGAACCCGAAGTCCTTCGCGCACCGCTGCACGGCGTTCTCCTCTGCCGGTTCGACGCGCCGGGTGGTGCCTTCCTCTGTGGCTTCGCGCCCGCGGGTCGCGGCCACCTCAGGGCACACGGCCATGAGCCCCTGCGGCTCGATGCCGACACCTTGGCCGATGTAGCGCCCGTCCCGATCGAGCGTTTCCAGCGTGATCTTCCAACCGGCAGGCACGATCGGCACGATCTGGCCCGTCGTCTCTCCCCCCTCTGGTCCCTGGGTCAGCGGGTACGGAAAGGAACCGTGCACGGGTTCCATGAAGTGAGGCCGAAGCCCCAATCCGATGCCGAGGCGCAGCACGAGGAAGAGCAGGAGCGTCACGCCGATTGCGGGCACGAGCTTGCGGGTGCACGTGCCGGCGGCGATGCCGATGGCCAGCGCCGCGAGGGCGTAGCTCGCCGGCACGATGCCCAGCAGGTCGAAGACGCCAGGATCGAACTGCTGGGGCTCCGCCCGCATGATCGGCGCGATCCACCAGTTCACGAGCCAGGTGACGAACGCCGAGGCGACCACCACGGCGAGCGCGAGGAAGCTCGCCTTGGCGCTCAACCACCTGAGGCGGCTGGTGGACTGCATCCACACCAGGCGATGCGTGCCGTGCTCGAGCTCGCGTGCCACGAGCGGCGCGCCCCAGAAGACGCCGACGAGCGCGGGGAGCAGCAGGAAGAGCGGCACGAGGAACTGGTGCGTCGAGTGGCTGCGCAGGAACTGGGCCGACGCCTCGGCGCACTGCAGGTGCGTCGGCACGCCGCACTGGTCGAGGCCCAGCCGCTCGAAGTCGGCTCGTGTGCCGAGCCCCGTGAGCACGAGGTACCCCGCGAGCGCAGCGATCGCCGCGAGCCCGGCGAGGATCGAGGCCCGGTGCTGGCGCCACGCCACCCAGATCACGACGCAGCCCCCACCACGTCGAGCGGGCGACGCGGCTGGTGGTTCGCGACGCCTCGGGCCTGCGAGAGGTAGGCCAACACGAGCTCTTCGAGCGCGAGCGGCTCCTCGGCCCACCGTGGATCGTGGATGGGCCCGTCGACGCGCACGATGGAAGAAGACTGGCGGCCGCTCGTGGTCTCGTCGATGACCGCGGCGACGCCGGCGATCGCGCCGCTGGGGCGCGGCCCGGTCAGCAGGCGGTGCTCTGCGAGGAGATCGTCGATCGCGCCGGCCAGCTGGGTGCGGCCCGTCGCAACGAGGACGAGGTGGTCACAGACGCGCTCGAGGTCGACGATGAGGTGCGACG
This sequence comes from uncultured Iamiaceae bacterium, assembly GCA_964446345.1. GTDB lineage: Bacteria > Actinomycetota > Acidimicrobiia > Acidimicrobiales > Acidimicrobilacustridaceae > CAYUOL01. The sequence continues at coordinate 5,511 of CAYUOL010000187.1, forward strand.
AGAGGACGATCGTGAGGTCGCCGTCGGCGGCGGAGCGCATGAGGGTCTGCAGGAGCTCCCGCCGCGCGAGGGGATCGAGGCTGGCGAGCGGCTCGTCGAGCAGCAGCAGCTCCGGGCGCTTGCCCAGCGCGATCGCCAGCGCGACCTGGGCGCGCTGCCCACCGGAGAGCGTGCCGACCTTCTGGTCCAGGTCGATGCGCAGCTCGCGCAACCGCTCCTCGACAGCGGCGCCGACCCAGACCCGGTTGAGGTGCTGCCCGAGGCGCAGCGTGTCGCGGACCGTGAACCCCTTGTACAGGGGCATGTCCTGGGCGACGAGGCCGATGCGGGGGAGCAAGGAGCGATCTCGAGCGGGGTCGCTCCCGAAGACGGACCCTGCCCGCCGACGGGCGCAGCAGCCCCGCCGCCAGGTGCAGCAACGTGGTCTTGCCCGCGCCGTTCGGGCCCACCAGGGCGACGATGCTGCCCGCGGGCACCTCGAAGGTGTTGCCCTCCAGCGCCCACCGCTTGCCGTAGCGTCGGCCGAGCTCCTCGGTGCGCAGGGCGCTCACGCGATGTCCTCGATCTCGGCCTGGTGCAGGCGCTCCTCCACGAGCGCGGTCACCCCATCGGCGTCGAGCCCGGCCTCGAACGCGGCCCGCACCCACTTGTCGAGGCTGCGCCGCAGCGACGCCTGCTTGGCGGGGGAGGGGCCTGGCAGCGACGCCGTCACGAACGTGCCCTGGCCCTGACGCCCTTCGACCAGACCCTGGTGCTCGAGCAGCTGGTACGCCTTGAGCACCGTGTTCGGGTTGATCGCCAGCGTCGCGACGACCTCCTTGACCGTCGGCAACTGGTCTCCGGGTTGCAGCAGCCCGAGCTGCATCGCCTGGCGCACCTGCTTGGCGATCTGCAGGTACGCAGACACGCCGGATGTCGAGCTCAACCGCAAGGCGACGCCCATCGTCCTCCCCTTCGGGGGTTATTCATCCCAGTTATCTAGTTGACTAGATAATTGGTATGCGCGACTCGGCCTGAAGTCAAGCCGCCGAAAGATCGAGGGCGGCTTGGTCACGACGGCCGGTGAGTGGGTAGGGGGCGGGTACACCAACCCGAGGACGACCCATGCCGAGCTCCCCACCCGCTGATCGCGAGCCGAAGACCGACCCGACCCACGAACCGACGCCCGCGGAAGAAGCCGCGGACCCGAACAACGCGAAGCAGCCGACGGGCGATGCGCAGGCTGCCGCCAACCGCGATCTCGACCCGCCGGCGTGACGACCGCACCAGGGGTCCTCTTCGACGTCGACGGCACGCTGGTGGACTCCAACTACCTGCACACGCTCGCCTGGTCGCGAGCGCTGCGCGACGGTGGGGACTGGGCCGCCATGAACGTCATCCACCGCCTCGTCGGCATGGGCGGCGATCAGTTGACCGAGCAGATCCTCGGTCACGAGGACGAGGCTGCGAGCGACCGATGGCGCCACCACCACGAGCAGCTCCTCGACGAGGTCACCGTGTTCCCTGGCGCGTCGGAGCTGTTGCATGCGCTGCACGAGGCGGGCCTCCGGGTCGTGCTCGCCAGCTCGTCGCCGGCCGAGCAGGTCAAGATCATGACGGACCGACTCGGGGTGGCCGACATCATCGCCGCCGCGACCAGCGCGGACGACGCCGACGCGTCCAAGCCGGCGCCCGACATCTTCCTCGCGGCGCTGGCGGCGGGGGACATCGATCCCGGGCGCGCGCTCGTGGTCGGCGACTCGGTGTGGGACGTGCAGGCCGCGCGTGCCGCCGGCTTGGCCACGATCGGGGTCGAGTCCGGCGGGTTCAGTCGCCACGAGCTCACCGAGGAAGGCGCCCCGTTCGTCTACCGCCACGTGAAGGACCTGCTCGACCAGTGGCAGACCAGTCCGTTGGGGCAGCTCCGGCCGGCCGGCTGACGCCGGCCGTCGAGCCCCCGACGCGACGGAACGCCGGCCGAGGCCGGCGTTCCGTTGGATGGGATGCGGATCGGCGCCGCTCAGCCGAGGATCACGGCGGGCCACACAGCCCGGTCGTCGCGGGGTCGAACGTCGCGTAGGCCGACAGGTCGCGGTTGATGACGAGCGGGCCGGCCGAGGATGCCCACGTGCCGGTGACGTGGGCGTCGACCGACCCCGTGCCGCCGTAGCCGCAGAAGCCTTCGGTGTTGATCACGATCTTGTTGCCCGTGATCGTCCAGGTGGCGAACGTGCCCGACGGGTTGGTGAAGGTCCATGTCACATTGGTCAACCCCGTCGTGACGCCGGTGAACTCGTAGCTCGGGTAGAAGTGCCAGTACCCGTCGATCTTCTTCGGGGCCTTCCACGAGCCGACCGAGCTGTCCAGGCGGACGGTCGGCCCGAGCTCCAGGTCGAACAGGCCCGTCACACGATCGTCGCCGGCCAGGCTGCCCTGATCCATGCGGGGCACGGCCATGTACCCGGCGATCTGCGGTGGGGCGAACGTGAGCCCGTCCAGCCACGCCACGGCCTGGTCCACCTTCGACCCGACGAAGCCGGCGGCCCCGGCGGCGCTGAAGTCGCCGTTGTTGTAGAGCATCGACACCCCGTTGACGCTGGCGCCGTTCAGGTCGGCGGCGAGGCCCCACCGGCCGGTGCCCATGTGCGTCTGCACCCCGACGCCGACGTTGGCCGCCGTGAACTGCACCCGGGCCACCTCGTTGCCGTCGTTGCGCACCGAGAGCTCGGCCGACGGGACCGTCAGCCGGGACTGGACGTCCCAGTTGCCGTTCGACGCCGGCGCGTGCGGCGTGGCCTTGAGGAAGGGCACCTGGTTCTCCAGGAACTGCAGCGACCACGTGTCATCGGCGTAGGTGCCCGCCGCGCTGGCCTTCAGGAGCCCCGAGCTCAGCAGGTCGCTCTCCTGCAACCCGAAGGCGAAGTTGTAGGTCTTCGCGTTCGCCAGGTGGGCCAGGAGCACGTTCAAGAAGTTCGGGTCGATCACGGCGCTCAGGTCGGTGCCGAACCCCTCGGTCGTGTCCCGCTCGCCGAGCACGGCGTCGAGGTCGCTCGCGGTGCCCGCATCGACGGCCTGGCCGGGCGACGTGATCAGGAACGAGAGCAGGGCGGGGTCGACATCGACCTTCACCTTGAGCCCCTCGTCGTCCGAGCGCACGTCAGCGAGCGTGATGGCCCCGCCGGCGGGCATGAGGGCCGGCAGCACCTGGCCGTTCCAGAGGTTGCCCAGCGCCGTGTTCACCTGGGTCATGAGCGTCGTCTTCAGCTCCGCCACGGGGTCGGACGGGTTGTCCCAGATGTGGAACGTGATGAAGTTCCAGAAGCTCGTGGCGAGGTTCCCGATGACGTTGTCGATCAGGTACGTCCAGCACATGCCCGAGGTGGAGATGTTGCCCTGCGGGTTCATGTCGATGTCGGTGTCGATGCTGGCGATCGACAGCGGGACGGGCGCCGACGCGTTGTACGTCGCCACCGCGTCGATGGTGAAGTCGCCGGGGCGGATCCAGATGTGGCAGTCATCCCAGATGAGCGGGTCGACCGCGTAGGCGATCTCGGGGTCCTGCACGTCGATGTGGATCTTCAGGCTGCCCGTGGGAAAGGTGCTGTCCGGCGCCCGGAAGTCACCTGTCACGGTGACAGGACCGGTCGTCGCAGTGGTGCTCTGCAACGGGAAGTCGCCGAGCGGGGCGCTCTCGACACCGGCTTGCTGCAGCTTGGCGATCAGCACGCTGCGAACCGGGGCGGCCATCTGCGGCGTCACCTCGTCGAGCGCGCGCTGATCGAAGCGCACCCCCAGGGCGTCGGTGATGGGGTTGGTGCCCCGTTCGGTCGTGCCCGGCGTGGGTCCCTTGTACGCGCACGAGCCGCCGCCGCGGACGGGTCCCTTGCCCCCCTCGACGTCGCCGCGGCCGTCGGCCGCCAGCACCCCGCCGGCTGCCTTCGTGGTGGTGTCGGTCCGGGTCGCGCCCGCTCCGGTGCCCGCGGTTCCCTTCGCCTGCGCCGGGGTGGTCCCCACGGTGACGGGCGGGTTCGTCGGAGACCCGGGATGCGGCACCGTGCAGTCGACCATCGATCCGCCCTTCGCCGCGATGGCGCCGGCGATGTCGCCCTGCTCGATGCCCAGCGGCGCGCCCGGACCGGCGGCGGCCGGCGACGTCGCCAGCGGCCCGACGGCGAGCATCGTCGACAGCACCGACACGCCCACCGCGGCCCCGGCGAAGCGTCGCCGCCACCTCCGTCGCCCCGGATCCGTTCCTTCCCGCTCTGCTCGTTCCCGCGCTTCCCGTTCCCGTCCTTCTCGATCCCGAGCCTGCATGCGAGCCGTCCTCCCCCGAGTTGGTCTGCGGCGCGGCGCCGCAGTGCCTGGGAGCGAACGTACGCAGGCCCGATCACATCTGGATCACAGGGCCGTCACGGATGCGTCACGCCGACGCGTCCGGGGGTGCCGACCAGAGGGCGTCGGCGGGGGTCCCGATGAGCGACCCGAGCGCCGCGGCGTCGCGCCGCAGCTCGTCGGCGAGGCCGGCGTCGTCTCGGCGCTCGGCGATCGCCGCCCGCAGCCCGAGGGAGCGCACCACCCAGGGCAGCGCGCCGAGCTCCACGTGATGGGCGTGCGCGCGCTCGGCCAGCGCCGCGGCCGGCCCGTGCTCGCCGAGTGCCGACGCGAGGGCGGCGAGATGGTGGTCGACCACGCCGCCGAACGCATGGAGCCAGGCCGAGCAGGCCCGCCCGGCGTACGGGGTCAGCCGGGCGCGGACCTCGTGCAGGGCCTCCGGTTCGCCGACGGCGACGGCGATCGTGGTGAGGTCGGCGAGCAGCACGAGCTCGGCGACAGGGGCCGCGGCCACCGTGGCATCGAACGTGTCGATGGCGTCCGCCACGAGCGGGCGGACCTCTTCGACGCGGCCGAGGTCGAGCAGCACCCGACCCATCCCGATGCGGGCTGCGCCCGTGAGCCGCGAGGGGTCGATCCCCGCGACGGTCGGGGCGAGGGCCGTCGACCGGCCGGCGGATCGGTGCACGTCGGCGAGCTGGCTCGCGAGCGCGGCGCGCAGGTCGCCGCCGCGAGCGTCGCTCGATGCCCGCTCGATCTGCGCGAGGAGCTGTGCCTCCGCGCCCGGTAGATCGCCGTCGAGGAACGCCAGCAGGGGACGCGCCGGTTCCGCCGCCGGGCGCTGCGGTCCCATGCGCGTCAGCAACGCACGCACGCGACGCAGTCCAGGGTCCATCCCGGCCGCCAGCGTGGCCGACGCCTCGTGGAACAAGCCGTTCGCCTCGAGCTCGCGGTCGCCGAGCATGCGGGCCACCGCCACCAGGCGCGCGGCTCGCTCACGATGGCCGGCCGGGTCGCGGTGCGGCGCGTGCAGGTCGAGCACCCGCGCCAGCGCACTCGCGCTCGCGGCGACGTCGGCACTGCGCTCGGCCTCGCGCAGGCTCGATGCGACGAGCGCCGCCGACCCGTCCACCTCACCTCGCGCGAGCGAGCGGTAGGCCAGGCCCGCGGCGACGCGACTGCGCGCCTCGCGCGCGTCTTCGGGAAGCGCCCGTCGAGCCTCGAGGAGCAGCGCTTCGGCCTGGGGGTTCCGGCGCCGGCGACCCGCCCACGGGGTGCCGCCGAAGCGGGTCGCGGCGTCGGCCAGGAGCTCCGCCAGGTCGTGACGACGGGCGATCTCGACGGCGCGGGTGACGGCCGCGTCCGCCTCGGTGGGGTGCCCGGACCGTTCCTCCACCTCGGCGAGGCCCAGCAGCGCCCGCCCCAGCAGCGCGTACGGCTCGGCGGTCCCCTCCACGGTGCGGTCTTCCAACAGGTGCACGCAGAAGCGCAGGTCCTCGGCATCGGGCGACAGGCCCGGCTCGCGCAGCCGCTGCACGGCCGCGGTCACCAGCAGCTCCACCGACGCGCCCGTGGGCGCACCGAGTCGGGCCGCCTCCCGGTGGTGGTGCACGAGGTCCGGCGCCACCGGCTCACCGGGGCGCTGGTCGTGGCCGAGCGAGCGAGCGATCCGTTGGTGCCAGTGCGCGCGGCGATACGGGCTCATCCCCGCCGCGATCCCCACGCCGAGGCGGGCGTCGGCCAACCGCAGGCTCGCGGTCGTGCCGGTGCCGTCCTCGGCCACGAGGCCACCGGCGCGCAACGACGCAATGGCCTCATCGGCGCGCGCGCCATCCGCGTCCGGGTGCAGGGCCCGGCGGACGACGATCGGTGCCACGGGCGACGTGGTCAGCGAGAGCAGCTCGAGCACCGACGACTCGTTCGGCGCCGCGGCGACGAGCACGCTGCGGCTCAGCAGACCGAGCAGATCGTCGGCCGCGGTCGGCGGCACCTCGGCGGCGAGCGCGAGGATCGCCGCCGGCCGACCGCCGGAGAGCGCGACCACGAGCTCGGCCACCGAGCGGGGGAGGTCGGGCCGCGCCCGCGTGCAGAGCTCGGTCGCATCCGACGGCCCGAGCGCGGGCAGGTCGACACGCTCGAAGTCGATCAACGGTTGTGCCAGTGCGCGCGCCAACGGTTCGAGCTCGTCGCGACGAACGGCGACCACCACGCGGAGGCCGCGTTGGCGCTCCACGACCAGGTCGCCCAGCGCAGCCAACGCGGAGGAATCGAGGGTGGCGGCGTCGTCGACGAGCACCGCCACGGGTCGCGGTGCCGCCATGAGCACGAGCGAGCGGCCCAGACCCAGCCCCGCGAGCTCGGCGGCCGCCGCCGGCCGGAACGGCGCGCCGGCGTGGTCGACCAGGGCGAGCCCGGCGCTCGGTCCCTCGTCGGAGTGCGATGAGCGCAGCACGTGCCATCCCTCGGACCGGAGCCGGCGATCGACCTCGCGCAGCACGTGGCTGCGCCCGCTGCCCGCGACACCGGTCAGGAAGACCGGGTGCTCCGGCGCCGCCGGCGTCGCCGGTCGCGTGAGGCGGTCGAGCTCCTCGCCCCGACCGATCGTGACCTCGCCCATCGCCGCGACGGCTCCCGATGCCCGCAGCGTCTTCGCCGACGGCCGGCAGGTTGGGATCGTGGGGGTTTCGGTTCGCCAGCCCGA
>CAYUOL010000188.1:0-2252 GCA_964446345.1 uncultured Iamiaceae bacterium
CTACGACTACACGGTGCTCGCAGGCACGCAGGGCATGCAGAACCACCGCAAGAAGGACCGGCTGTTCGAGGTGGCCGAACGGCGGCGCTTGCCGGTCGTGTTCTTCACCGAGGGCGGCGGCGGTCGTCCCGGGGACACCGATGCGCCGGGCGTCTCGGGGCTCGACGTGATGGCGTTCAACCTGTTCGCCCGCCTCAGCGGCTGGGTGCCGCTCGTGGGCATCGCGTCAGGACGCTGCTTCGCCGGCAACGCCGCGCTGCTCGGCTGCTGTGACGTGATCATCGCCACCGAGGGCACGAACATCGGCATGGGTGGCCCCGCGATGATCGAGGGCGGCGGCCTCGGCGTCGTGAAGCCCGAGGAGATCGGGCCCGTCACGGTGCAGACGGCCAACGGCGTCATCGACATCGCCGTGGCCGACGAGGCCGCCGCCGTCGTTGCCGCGAAGCAGTACCTCTCGTACTTCCGTCCTCCCGGCGCGCCGGCCCTCGCGTGGTCGGCCGCCGCGCAGTCCGGGTTGCGCGACCTGATCCCGGAGAACCGCGTGCGGGTCTACGACGTGCGCCGCGTCATCGAGACGATCGCCGACGAGGGGACGATGCTCGAGCTCCGACGGGCCTTCGGCGCCGGGATGGTCACCGCGCTGATCCGGGTCGAAGGCCGTTCCGTGGGCGTCGTCGCGAACAACCCGGCGCACCTCGGTGGCGCCATCGACGCCGACGCCGCCGACAAGGCGGCGCGCTTCCTGCAGCTGTGCGACGCCTACGACATCCCCGTGCTCTTCCTGTGCGACACCCCGGGGATCATGGTCGGCCCCGAGGCGGAAGCGACGGGGCTGGTGCGCCACGTGAACCGCCTCTTCGTGACGGGGGCCAACCTGTCCGTGCCCACCGGCACGATCATCCTGCGCAAGGGCTACGGCCTCGGCGCCCAGGCGATGGCGGGCGGCAGCTTCAAGTCACCGCTGTTCTGCGTCGCGTGGCCGACGGGTGAGGTGGGCGGCATGGGGCTCGAGGGCGCCGTGAAGCTCGGCTTCCGCCGCGAGCTCGAGGCGATCGAGGACCCCGACGAGCGCGCCGCGCTCTACGACACGATGGTGGCCGCGGCCTACGAGCACGGCAAGGCGCTGAGCTCGGCGAGCCACTTCGAGATCGACGACGTGATCGACCCGGCCGACTCGCGACGCTGGATCACGAGCCTGCTGACCCCGTCGACGCGCGACGCCGCCACGACCCATCGCCTGCCCAAGAAGCGCCCCTACATCGACACCTGGTGACGGCGGCACCGGTGCGCCCTGCGCCGGTTGCTCTTCCCACCGGCACCCTCGGCAGCCGTCACCCGCCGCCCTCGGGCGCGCAGGCCTTGACCTTGGGTTCGTAGTAGTCCCACGTCTTCTTCGAGACCTCTGCCGTGACCTTCTGACCCAACGGGATGTCGATCCCGAGGAACGCCGCCTCGGCGCCCACCGAGACCGTGTCGGTGATCGAGAGGCTGCGGCAGGCAACGATCCCCGCCGACGAACCGATCGTGGCGCCGAACGACGCCGTGTGCGCCAGGTAGACGCCGGCGGAGGCGCCGCCGTAGCCCAAGCCGAAGCTGAGGCGGGGGAACTGCGCGGCGTACACCATCCCGGTGACCCCGATGCCGAGGCCGTCGATCTGCTTCATCGGGTCCTCGGCCTTCGTCGCCATGGCGCCTTCGGCGCTGATCTTGCCGCCCTCGTACGTGAGGCCGGCGTCGCCCCCGAAGCTCACCTCGGCCTCGGCGTGCATCGTGGTGTTCTTCGAGGAGAACGCGGGCTCGATCAGGAACTTGCCCTTGATCCCGATGTAGAAGGGGATGCCGTAGATCACGATCGGGTACTTGGCCTCGATGGGCAGCGAGAGGATCTCCTGCTTCACCGGCGCCTTCTCGCCGCCGACACCCGCTTCGATGCGCACCTTCGCCGTGCCCTTGAGCTTGTCCGACTTCAGGTGCAGCTTGTCGAGCGTGCCGCCCGAGACGTGCAGGTTGCCCGCGGAGATGATGGGTTCGACCGTGGCGTCGACGTCGAGCTTGACCAACAGGTTGCCCTCCTTGGTCAGCCCGATCTTGTAGGTGCTCGATCCGTCGAGGCCACCGGTCTGGCGGTAGCTGTAGCCCCAGTCGCCGACCTTGCCCGACTTCGAGACGGGATCGGCCTGGCTGGCGACGCCGAAGGCACCGGGGATCGCGCCCACGGGCAGCCCGTCGAGGAGACCCGGTTGGACCGG
>CAYUOL010000188.1:2352-12443 GCA_964446345.1 uncultured Iamiaceae bacterium
TCCGCCGTCGCTGCCGGATCCGCCGTCGCCGGAGCCCGACGAACCGTCGCCGCCGGAGCTGCCACCGCCCGATCCGCTGTCGCCCGATCCGGCGTCGGGGTTCGACCCGGCGCCGCCGTCCTTCGCATCTCGTGACGCCTTGTCGGAGACCTCGAGGTCCTCCGGGCGCGAGTCCCAGATGCTGAGCGAGCCGGCGCTCGTCTTCACGTCGTTCCAGCTGAGATCGCCGTCCTTGATGACCTCCCCGATCGCGGCGGGCTTGGTCTTGACGACCACGTCGCCGCCGTTGCGCTCGACGCCGGTGATCTTGACGACGGTCACGCCCGTGAGCAGCAGGACGCTGCCCTCCTTGAGGTTGCCGACGCCGTCGGCACCCCCGTCGAGCGTCATGGTCGTGCCGTCGGAGGCGACCGACTTCAGGGTCTTGCCGCCGTTGCCCCGCACCACGACGGTGTTGTCGCCCAAGGTGATGTCCTTCGAGGGGAGCTCGTCGGCCGCGCTCGCCACGCCCCCGTCCGCGATCGGAGCACTGCCGCTGTCGGAGGATCCGCTGCGCTTCACCACGAAGATCCCGGCGCCGACGAGCAGCAGCGCGAAGACGCCGATGGCGAGCACCAGGGGGACCTTGCTGCTGCGGCCGCCCGCAGTGGTGGGCGCAACGGCGGGGCCCCCGGGTTCACCGGGTGCCGTGGGGTACGGCACCACCTGCGGTTGCGGAACGAACGGCGGCGTGGGTTGCGGGGCGGCCTGCGGCTGCGGGGCGGCGGGTTGCGCCGCCGCCGTCTGGGCCGTGCCCGCCACGGGCCCGCCTGCGGGGTACACCCACTGCGTGCCGTCCCAGACGGGAGGCGCGGCGGCCCCTGTCGGGCTCGGATCGGTCGCGCTCGGCGTCGCCGCCGGCTCGGGGATCGCTCCGGCCGCTTGCTCGGGCGGGTACCACTTGCCGTCGGAGGCGTACCACCAACCCGGTCCCTGGCTCTGATCGCTCACAGGTCATCCCATCGCACGTCAGTCGGCCGCCGTCAGTCCACCCTACGGGTTCACCGAACGACGAGAAGGCCCGAGGCAGACCTTCGCCCAGACAACGCGGGCGCCGCATGGGCGTGACGGCCTGGCGATGTGGCGTGTGGCACCGACCGACGCACGGCGCGCCGGACGGGCCGAGCCGGTGACCGGTCGAGCGGGCTGGGCCGATCGATCAGGGACGATCGCGGCGCGACGGCAGCGGCTTCGACCACCACCGCCCGCTGAAGCGCCAGCGCGACGGCTCCAGGTCGGGTGCCTCGCCGGCTCCCGGCTTCGGCCACGCGACCTCGATGGCCGCGGCGATCGCCGCGACCTCTTCGTCGGTGGGATCCGGGGTGATCGCCCCGATGGTCGAGCCGGAGTCCGCCATCAGAGGGGGATGTTCCCGTGCTTGCGCTTCGGCAGCTCTTCGCGCTTCGAGCGCAGCATCTCGAGGCCGGCCACCAGCTTGCGGCGCGTCTCGGCCGGATCGATGACATCGTCGACGAACCCGCGCTCTGCGGCGTTGAAGGGGTTCGCGAAGCGCTCGGTGTAGTCGTCGACGAGCTCGGCGCGCCGGGCGATCGGATCGGCCGCCGTCTGCAGCTCGCGCTTGTAGAGGATCTCGACGGCGCCCTGGGGGCCCATGACGGCGAGCTCGGCCGACGGCCAGGCGAAGGCCAGGTCGCAGCCGATGGACTTGCTGTTCATGACGACGTACGCGCCGCCGTAGGCCTTGCGCGTGATGATCTGGATCCGCGGCACAGTCGCCTCGCAGTAGGCGTAGAGCAGCTTGGCACCGTGGCGGATGATGCCGCCGTACTCCTGGTCGACGCCGGGCAGGAAGCCGGGCACGTCGACGAACGTGACGAGCGGGATGTTGAACGCGTCGCACGTGCGCACGAAGCGGGCCGCCTTCTCGGAGGACTCGATGTCGAGCACGCCGGCGAGCACCATGGGCTGGTTGCCGACGATGCCGACGGGGTGACCGTCGATGCGGGAGAACCCGCACACGATCGAGCCGGCCCACTTCGGGAAGTACTCGAAGAACTCGCCGTCGTCGACGCAGGCCGAGATGACCTTCTTCATGTCGTAGGGCTGGTTCGACGAGGCCGGCATGATCTCGACCAGCTCGGGGCAGAGCCGCTCGGGATCGTCGGTGGGCTCGAAGTACGGCGGCGCCTCGAGGTTGTTCGACGGCAGGAAGCCGAGCAGGAAGCGCACGTCGTCGAGGCAGGTCTTCTCGTCGGGGGCCACGAACGTGGCGACGCCGGACTTCGACGCGTGCGAGTTCGCGCCGCCCAGCTCTTCGAGGGTGACCTCTTCGCCGGTCACCGTCTTCACGACGTCGGGCCCCGTGATGAACATGTGCGAGGTCTGGTCGGTCATGAAGATGAAGTCGGTCATCGCCGGGCTGTACACGGCGCCGCCGGCGCACGGGCCGAGGATCACGCTGATCTGCGGCGTCACCCCTGACGCCAGCACGTTGCGGTAGAAGATCCCGCCGTAGGAGGCGAGCGAGACGACGCCTTCCTGGATGCGGGCGCCGGCGCCGTCGTTGAGCCCGATGCACGGGGCGCCGACCGACAGGGCGAGGTCCATCAGCTTGTGGATCTTCTCGGCGAACACCTCGCCGAGGGCGCCGCCGAACACGGTGAAGTCCTGCGAGAAGACGAACACCTTGCGGCCGTCGATCGTGCCCCAGCCGGTGATCACGCCGTCGGTGTAGGGGCGCTCCTCGATGCCGCTGTTGAACGCCCGATGGCGAGCGAGCATGTCGAGCTCGTTGAACGAGCCGTCGTCGAGCAGGTACTCGATGCGCTCGCGGGCGGTCTGCTTGCCCTTCTCGTGCTGCCGCTGGACGGACCGCTCGGAACCGGGCTGGAGGGCTTCTTCCTTGCGCTTCTGAAGCTCTTCGATGCGCTCTCGCATGGGGTGATCCATAAGGCGCTCAGGTTAGTGGGGCGCCCCCGCAGGCTCCCAAAGCGGGGATCAGTAGTCGGACTTGCGGCCGAGCACGGCGCCGACGATCCAGATGATCGGGAAGCAGAACCCGAGCACGAACAGCAGCCAGCGCCCGTTCGCGGCCGTCTTGTAGGCGCAGTAGATCCAGAACAGGAGGACGACCAACCCGACCACGAGGGCGATCGGGTTGCTCGTGTACGACGTGGAGTCGAACGTGGTCGACTGCGCGAGCGCTGCTGTCCAGGACGTCATGGCCCCAAACGGTACCTGTGAGCAGGACGGCGGGTAGGTTGCCGTTCATGGATCTCCCGGTCATGCCGCCGGTCAAGCCGATGCTCGCCAAGCCGTACCCGGTGGGGAAGGACGGGGACGTGCTGCCGCCCGGCGACGGCCTGCTCTTCGAGCCGAAGTGGGACGGCTTCCGCTGCATCGTGTTCCGCGACGGCGACGAGGTCGAGCTCGGCTCACGCAACGAGCGGCCGCTCACCCGCTACTTCCCCGAGCTGCTCCCTGCCTTGCGTGCCGCGCTGCCCGAGCGCTGCGTCGTCGACGGCGAGCTCGTGATCGCGGCCGCCGACGGCCTCGACTTCGACGCCCTGCAGCAACGGCTGCACCCGGCGGAGTCCCGGGTGAACAAGCTGGCGGCGGAGACGCCGGCGAGCTTCGTGGCGTTCGACCTGCTCGCCCTCGACGACCGCTCGCTGATGGACACCCCCCTCGCCGAGCGCCGCGCCCTGCTCGAGCAGTCGCTCGCCGGTGCGGAGCCGCCGATCCACCTGACCCCGATGACGACGGACCGTGATCTCGCCCGTGACTGGTTCGTCCGCTTCGAGGGCGCCGGGTTGGACGGCGTCATCGCGAAGGACCCCACCGGCACCTACCAACCCGACAAGCGGGTGCAGCTGAAGGTGAAGCACAAGCGCACGGCGGACTGCGTCGTGGCGGGCTTCCGCATGCACAAGAGCGGCGACGGCGTGGGCTCGATGCTGCTCGGTCTCTACGACGACGAGGGCACGTTCCACCACATCGGCGTGGCGTCGTCGTTCACCGCGAAGTTCCGGCCCGAGCTCGCCGCGTTCCTCGAGCCGTACACCGAGAACGCGCTCGAGGACCACCCGTGGAAGGAGTGGGCCGAGTTCGCGGCCGAGGGCTCCGCGGACGGCCAGCGCCTGCCCGGCGGCGGGTCGCGCTGGAACGTCGGCAAGGACCTCTCGTTCGTCGCGGTGCGACTCGAGCTCGTCGCCGAGGTCGCCTACGAGAACCTGTTGAACGGCCGACTGCGCCACGGCGCCCGCTTCCAGCGCTGGCGCCCCGACCGCGACCCGGCGTCGTGCACCTACAGCCAGCTCGATCAGGCGGCGCCCTACGAGCTCCACGAGATCTTCGGAACCTAGCGGAGCTGGGGAGGGTCTCCCCGGGTCGGCCCGAATGCCAGAAGTTGCTTCTGAACGGGACCTCCACCGAGCGGCGGTGGCCCCCGCACACCCAAGTTGACCGGTGGAAGTGCCACAGAGGTCACAACCAGACAGCCGCCACATCCGTCGAGTCCCGGAACGGTTATGGAGCATCCCCGAACCCATCGGGGATCCTGCCCTACGGGTGATCACTCGGTGTTGTGCCCGGTGCTTCGGACCGGCACTTCACCGACGGTCCCATTGCGCCAATGCGACACGGCAATTGTGCCCCGTGGTGTGAGACTGCGCCCATGCGAGAGTCGTTGCTTCATGGCAGGAGGCCGCAGCGGATCTGGGCATTCGACGACCTATGGTTTGCGACCCTCAATGACTGGGGATGGAGCGGCCCCGGCGACGCGCGGCCCGAGTGGTGCTCCGACGCTCCCTGGACCGTGTGACCCGCCGGTAGGCAACTACGCGGTCTGCGTCCCGTATCGCAGGATCTAGCAAGTCAGCCGAGTTGTCGGTCGATCTCTGCACGAGCCCTCGAGGCGAGCGTGTCCACGACTTCGCCGACGGTGTGCGTGATGGCCTCTCCGTCGGGGGTTCCGCTCAGTACCCAGACCTCGCGGTCCTGCTCGGCTACTTCCGTAACGCCGGCGACCGACCGGAGCGCTGCGGCGACGGCGGAACGCATCTCGGCTTCCAGCGGGTCCTCACGAAGGAACTCTGCGACGTTGACGAACACTTGCCACGACCACCTGCCCTCCGGCTCCATCTGGAGAACATCTACGCCGCGCACGTCGTCGTCGTCGGTTCGCCGCACCCACTCTGCGACTCCATCGACTTGATCTTCCGGAACGCTCTCGACCGTCGCTTCCATCACGTCGCGACCGTAGCTGGCACAACGGTTCACTCGAGCTGATCGCAAGACCTGCCCGCCACACCAGACCGTCCCGGATCGCCGGGAGTGCGTGTAGGTGGCCGACGATGTTCAGACGACGATGACTTCGAGCAGGCCTCCGAGCGCTTCGAAGTCGGCGCCGTTGCGGGTGTACAGCGGTAGCGCCTCCGCGCAGGCGGTCGCTGCGATGAGTAGGTCAACCGCTCGAGCGCCGCGAGCTTTGCGCCCGGCGGCGAGGACCGCCGCGTAGACCCGGCCGTAGGCGCGGGCCGATTCGGCGTCGAAGGGCAGCGGATCGAACGCTGCCTCCGCGCGCTGAAGCCTGTCTTGACGGCGTGCCCTCTCGTCCGCATCAGCGGTGGCGTGTGGTCCCGCCGCCAGCTCGGCCATGGTCAGCGCGCTCACCGCGACCTCAGTGGGCAGCTTCGACGCGTCGATCGAGTCCATGTCGATGATCACCGAGGTGTCGAGGACGCCACGGGGGTGACGCCTTGGCTTAGCCACGAGGAGCAGCGTCCTGACTCGCGACCGCGTCGAGATCGGCGCGGAACCGCTCGTAGTCGACCTTCGGCGCGGTACGGAACATCTCGACTGCGGCCTCGGCGGCGACGAAGCGATGGCGTCGTAGCGGCGTGAGTTCACCGACGGGTACGCCATTTCGGGTCACCACGAAGCTCTCACCCTGGTCGAGCTGGCGCATGATCTCGCCGCTGTCGTTCCGCAGCTCTCGTTGCGTGACCTCTCGCGCCATACAGCGATCGTAGCACGCCGTGCTACACAGAACACAGCGGGACCCGGGAGCGCCTTGACCGCAGCTCCGGACGCTCGACCATCCCAGATCCCCGCCGCAACACGCGCCAGAACCACGCCGACCGAGCGTGCCTATCGCCGGCTCCGGGCGAGGTGATTCGCGCTGTGAATGTGGAATGCGCACCAGGCGCGTCGCGCACTCCGTGCACGACGCTCGACCCGCCTAACGGCATCAAGATCCTCGACATGCTGGAAACAGTCGGTCGCCAGCGGGGAACACCGAGGCCATAGCTGTGGCGGTAGGAACGTCGATCAACTGCGCTGGCTCGGTTCGCCGGACTGGCGGTGTCAAGCGGCGTGGTCTTGCCAGTCAGTCAACTCGGCTCTCCCAAGAGCTTGGCGGCCAGGGCGTCGATGGAAGCGCGGTCGTGGTCGCGTTGTGCGAGCGCCACCTCTTCGGGTGGCCACTCGAGGACGTGACTGAAACACTGTCGGCAACGATCGTGTTCGAGAACGACCTCGCCAGATTCACCCAGGTGCCATCCGTGGTCACCGCGCCCTCCGATTGCTATCGGCAGGTCACCCATCGCCACTCCCTTCGAGTTCCTGCACTTGCCGAGGGTGCTCCACCATCATGGACGGTAGGCGTGCCAGAACGGGCGCCTCCAGCAGCGCAAGCGACAACGCATCAACGGCGTGTGCGCGAGCACGAGCGCCAGCATCTACTACGCCGCCCTCTGCGGGCCATGGTGCGCAACCCATGCATGGCGAAACGAAGGCGGCAGTCGCCCTTCCGTACTCACGGACCGCCGGAAATCCCGAACGCCAGCAGGAGTCGCTGCTGACGACGCGACGCTGACGCCGCCAACGCGGCGCGTCAGAACCGCAGATTGGCTTTCGACATGAGAACGCGCAGATCGCCGGCTTCGCCGCAGCGCACGCCACGCCTAGCTGGGTCGTACTGTGACCGTGTGGAGCACGTGCGGACGGTCGTTTCCCATGAGGACCCCGGCACCGGTCGTCTCGTGGTGTCCTTCGTGGTCGCAGCAGCACCTGACTGGTGTTGGGAGGCGGAAGTGGTCGACCCCGACACCGACCTGCGGATCGTGTCGCTGACGGTGATGAAGCGGGAGCTGTCGAGGTCGTGGTGGAACGAGGGCGACCCGCCGCCGGAGACCGCTGACCGAGTTCCGCCTGTGCTCGATGTCGAGGATGTACACGCGATCCTGAGACAGCACGTCGAGTTCAACCACCTCAGGGCCACCAAAGCGTCACGCCTCACCCTCGACCCCTGACTGGGATCTGCGCTCGGCGCACTCGGTCCGCCGGAGCGATGGTGGTGACGGCTGGTGTCCCCGAAGGACCACCCGTCGCATCCCGATTCCAGCTAACCCACGGGCCTATCGCCGGATGAGCATGCCGACGTGGAGGCGACGTTGGCGTCCGGGACGTTGAGTCACCCAAGTCAGATCAGAGAGCGTCGCCTGCCATGATGGGGCTGCTCTGTCGGGTGGTTGTTCGTGGTTAGGGTGGGCCCTGTGGCGGTGACTCTCGACTGGTTTGGGTGCGCGACGTTCCGGCTTACGGTGGGCGAGCTCGTCGTGTTCCTCGACGCGTACATCGACCGCGTCGCAGACGCTCCCGGACCGGGGATGACGGCCGACGATGTGACCGCGTGCGACTGGATCCTGGTGGGCCATTCGCACTTCGACCACCTCTACGGCGCCGAGCGCATCGTGGCCAACACTGGCGCGCGGGTCATCGCCAGCTACGAATCGGCGCGAGTGCTCGAAGACGTTGGGGTGCCGGCGGGCCAGATCATCTGCGTCTCGGGTGGTGAGCGAGTCGAGCTTGGCCCTGGTGTCATCGCGTCGGTGGTGCCGAGCCTGCACTCGTGCACGTGGACGGGTACGCATCGGGCTGGGGCATCCGACGTTTGCCTCGGCGACCTCGGCATCTTGCACGCCGAGCGCGAGGAGCGATCCAAAGCGAACTTCGGTCGGATCGGGGCGTCCCTGTCCCCGCAGGCCGTCGAACACATGCTGGAGGCCGCTCATCTGCACAGCCCCCGCGGCGACGGTGGCGCGCTGGTCTTCCTGATCGAGACCGCGGACGGCACCGTGTTGTTCCAGGACACCGCGGGTCGATGGGGTGCGCTCCTCGATGATCTTCACCCCGACGTGGCGATCCTCGCGGCGGCTGGTCGGGGCAATGTCGACGGCGATCCGGTGCAAGGGTCCTTGGCCGACTTCATCGTCGATGAAGCTCGACGGCTCGGCGTGCCCCGAGTCATCCTCAGTCACCACGATGACTGGCTCCCGGGCTTCGCGGGGTCGCCCGAGGTGGAGCCCATCGCAAGCGGACTGGCGTCCCTCGAGCCGTCCGTCGAGCTCGTGGAGCTCGACTACCTCGACGGCACTCAGCTGTTCACCGACGCCCACCCATCCCCTAACGCGCGCGCCTAACCCCGAATCACCCGTGCCACTGAACGCCGGGAGTGCGCGACCTTGAACCGCTTCACCCATGGCGTCCCCGACTTGGGCTTCAAGGCTCACGTGGTTGCCTCTAGAGCCGAGGACATCGATGGCGCAACTCGGGTGGGCGCTTGCTCACTTCCGGTGGAGGTGCCGGTGCGGTCCAAGTCCTTGGCTAAGCCGGAGTCCGGCCCGTGAGCAGGTCGATCGGCAGTGCGCCAGCCTCGGAGTCCCAAAGCTCGACCGGTGCCAGCCCTCGCAAGCCGGCGTCTCCCACCGCAGCAACGAAGGTGTCCGTCACGTAGAAGTCGCCACTCACCATGTCGGGGACCCGGAAGCAATGGATCTCGGGGGGCAGGGATCCGGGGTGAAACGCCAGCCGCGTCGCCGCCCAGACACGTCCATCGGGGAACCGCCGGAAGCGGGAACCCGTGTGGTCGATGCAATCGACGACCGAGAGGACGTTGAAGACGAAGTACACCTCGGGGAGTGGACTCTGAAGAGGCAGCCACTCGCCACACGGATCGCACAACTCCGCCAACGCCTCCCGCGCACGCTGAGAGAACACGGGGTCGACCCAGAAAGGAAAGTCACCTCGTTGGTGACCAGCGATATCCCTGATGTGACCTGCAGGTGGTTCCCAACTCGGTGCGGCTGGAGTTCCGAACGGGAGTTGATCCGCGATCCGGTTCACAACTCCGTCGTCTCGGGTCCAGGGCGCGTAGCGATCAAGGTCCCAGTGGAACCGGTAGATCTTCATCAGCGAGCTGACCGTGCGTCCCGCACCACTTCGCCGCTCATCTTCGAAAGCTCTCCACGCCGTCGGCCCCCCCTAGATGTCTACGGCTCAGTGTCCCAGATCTTCGAACCGGACCGTCCCCGAATCTCGGCCGGTCGTGTTACCGACCGATCGCCGGCTCCGCCGCAGTGGTCTCGCTCCCGCCCCCTTCACGAGCAGCACCCAGCTGAGCCGGACTGGCAAGATGCGGCGTGGCGGAAGAACACTTCGAGCTGAGTGGGTTCGCGTCGGAGTCGACCTACGAACGACGCGAACCTGACTGGGACGGCGGATCCGAGTACGCGTCAGCCGAGGCGGCGATCGATGCTGCAGCAGCGTGGGTCGCCGGCCTGAGTGGAAGGGCGGTGGTAGAAGTCATGAACGTCGTCGGCGCAAACGGCCAGGTGACCCATGTGGTGACGAGCGGCGGAGTGGAATCCATCCAGTAGCTGTGGCAACCCATCCGGGAGACACTGCTCCGGAACGGCAGTCCTGCTGCGAACCTCTCCGGTGCCCACCGAACGCCGGATCGCTCCGACAGGTCGCGCCAGCATGCGAGATGCCGTCGATCGCGATACGACTCGACCCGGCCTTGCTCCGCAACCCGGACGCCGACCTCAGGTACTTGGTACCGGACCTGTTGATCGCCCGAGCGAATGGGTTGCTGTCCGATGACGGCACCGTGTCGTCGAGGCCGCACGGTGCAACGAGGCCGCCCACGCGGCGGGCTTGCGCCTCGCCCAGGTCCTCGACCCGCGCGTCCTAGTGTTGAACGCCATGACGCACGGCGCGCGGATCGACCGCACGTGACGGTGGAGCCG
>CAYUOL010000189.1:0-12423 GCA_964446345.1 uncultured Iamiaceae bacterium
CGGGCGCGGGCGCGGGCGCGGGCATGGGCGCGGGCGCGGGCGCGGATACGGGATCGATCCCAAGTTCGATATGGCACTCCGGAAGATCCCGCAGCGAAACGAGTTCAATCGTGTTGGCAGAAATGCTGTTCCATTCGGGAGCGGTCGGATCCATCGGGTCTGGCTGCCCATTAAGGACATACAGAGCCATCTGCCCTTGGCTCACGTCTGCGTAGCCGTCCATCCCAAAGTGAACGCGAGCGCGGAAGGCGGTCTCGGCCCTAAACATATGCTGGAGTTCGTCCTGGATCGACAGACGGCGAACCGCGGGAAACCCGGCGAGCTTGCCGATGAGGATCGTCGAGTATTCGAGATACTCATCAGGGAGGCCGACGATCGTTATCGCCTTGATGCGATGAGGAAACCCCGGGGGCGACGCAGGGAGCCGATAACACATCGGGAAACAGCGCATATATGCTGACTAGGTAAGTCTAAAGGGAATCCAGCCGCCACAAGTTTGGAGTTTTCGCGGCGATCGGTATACATCGTATACGATATGTCGTCACATGCCAAGCTTGCCGCCAAGGGGGTCCGCGAAACACGGCCCACGTGTTTCGCCGCACGAGCCGTACGAGCCAGACAGGTCGAATGAACCAAGTGAATCGCAACAGGCGTCCTCCAACACGCTCGATGCCCAAATCATTGCGAACACCCTGTGGTATGAGCCAGATCGGCAGTTCTTACTCCACAACCCGGATATTACTGATAAGTTACGCTCGGAGGTCGCATCCTGTCTCTTAGAGCTGAAGGGCCAGGGATACACGAATCTGCGGATCTACGAAGGGTCACACCCGTGCAAAAAAGAGTTCACGATAACCTGCGATCGGGTCAGAGAAGCCGCCGTGTTCCGATACTAACGGCGCTCACCGCCCATCGACGAACCGGCGGAACACCTCTTCGGACAGCAACGCCGCGCGGGTGACGGGGAGGCACAAGGCGTTTTTGTGGGTGACGCGTACGATGAGAACGATCGGGCGAAATCTGGCCACCGAAGATCCATCGCTCTGGGCGGCGGTGATGTCGAACGGGCGGAAGAAGCTCTCGAACCGTGGGCATCGTCGGATGAGATTGACCGCCGGCCGGAGGGACGAGAGACCACTGTCAAAGCTGACGGCCTTCGTCGCATCGAAGACGTCCCACCCGCACCTAGCGCCGAATTCGAGGGCCTTCCGCCACACGCGTTCCTGCTCTGGATCGTCCTGGGGGGTGCCCATCGCCGCGCCGTATGGGGGTGGCACTTCGATTCAAAAAGGCGACCGACCCGCGCCGACCCATTAATCGTCCTTAAGCAGGTTCATCTGCCAATTGTACCGCGCCGGCCCGATCGTCGCGACCAGGTACCGCACATACGCTCTCTTGATGACATCCAGATGTCCATTCGAGACCGCCTCATAGTTGTGAATGATATCAAACTCGGGGATATCAGGGCCGATAAGGCCGCTGTACTTCGCAACAAGGGCCTTAATGGGGGCATCGGTCGTCGAGCTCGGGTAGTCGATGAAATGCACCATGAGCTGGTAGAGCTTGCGCTTCACGTCATCCAGATTACTCATTGCATTCTCGCCGGCGGTATGCCGGTGGCAAACAGGGTCTAAGTGAGGCGAAAAGAGGGATGCCGAGCCAGTCGCCGATGCCAGACCCAGGTCCGGCCCAATCCGAAGAACGGGCGACCCTAGCCATTAATGCCGGAGCCAAGTCCGTCGGAAAGGCCGGCTTCATCACTCCAGCCGCCGGACCGAAGTCCCTTGGGCCCGTTCGGCGCGCCGTTGGCGGCACCGAGCACTTCGGCCGTGAATCCAAACACGCGGTCGGGATGGTCGCCGATCGTCGTGGGGTCCTTCCCGTGGGACCGAAACTCGCCGGGGGCCTTCGAGGCGCCGAGGGGGAGGGCCTCGTGCGACGGGCGCCAGGTAGCGGGATCGAACTGGGCGTTGCGGACGCGCTCGTCGGAGCGCACCGGAGGAGCGCCGCGGTAGGTATGAACGGTAAGCCCCTCGGCCGCCGCGGCGCGCTGGAGAGGCATCTCAGCGAGCTTCGAGACGCGCGCGGGATCGCGGGCGGGGGCGAGCCCCCGGCGGGCGGCGGGCTCGGCCTCGCCGACGGCGAGGTGGCGGGCGCCGTCGGCGACGACCCGGTCGGCGATGCGCCGGCGGCCGGCGGCGGACCCCTCGCGGAGCCCTTTCACAATCGACTCGGCGTTCGTCAGGTAATCGTTCGGCGTGACCGCGGCGACCCCGGAGCGGACGGCGTGCTCGGGGTGCGCGGCGGGCGTAAGGCCCGACGCGGCGCCAAGGCGCCCGCCGTCGCCGTCCTGGACCTCCGTCCCGGGCCGGCGGGACTGGTCCTCGACGGTGTCGCGGTAAAGGCGCCCAACGTCGCGGGAGGGGGCGAGGCCGCTCCCAGGTGTGGCCTGGTTGACGTACCCGGCGGCCTGGGACCAGTCTTGGTCAGGCCGGCCGCTCTTCAGGGCGGCGCGGTGCCGGGCGGCCTGGGCCATCGAGGCGCCGAGGACCTTGCGGTTTGTCCCCCGCGAGCGGAGGGTCGCCCCCCAATCCTGGTCGGCCCCGCCGACGCGGGCGCGGCCGCCGCCGACAGCCCCGGGCGCCAGATCGGCGCGGCCGCCGGACCGCTGCTGGCCGTACTGCTGGACGCCGAGGTCGCCGTCGCCGGTCACGTGGCGCCAGGGGGCCGCCCGGTCGTCGGGGACCCCGGCCCCGCGCGCGCCGTCGGAGAAGAGCTCGGTGGCGGGCCCGTGGTCGCCGGCGGCGAAGCGGGCGGGCGCGGGCCCGTGAAATCCGTCGAACCCCGGGATGTTGTCCTGAAAGCCGTCGTCGCCGGCCCGGAGCTGGGCGGCGCGGAGGTCGCCGGGCGCGAACTGGTCGGCGACATAGTTGCGGCTCCAGGGGCGCCCCTCCTTCGAGACGGAGAAGATCTTCGTGTTGCCCTTGAGCCGGCGCTGGAGCTCTTTCATCCCGTAGCTGATCGACTGGGCCGTCCAGGGGCGCTCGGCGACGTGGTTGTCGTCGTTGTCGCCCATGGCGACGGTCAGGTTCGCCGCGCGCGACGTGATGTGGCCGCGGACCTCGTCGAAGCGGGGGTCGTTCACGGACCCGCGGGGGTCGTTGCCCGTGAAGCCGTAGAAGAGCTCGGGGTGGCGCGGCAGCTCGGGGTGCGAGCCGCGCGTCCCGTTGTAGTGGAGGTTGAGGATGCTGCGCGAAAGGCCGGGGTCGCGGCGGGCGTGGTCGCTCTCGAGGAAGGGGGCGTCGGGGCCCCAGTCGGTGATCTCCTCGCGGACGTAGGTGTCGTAGTCGTCTTCGACCGTGTGGAACTCGTCGAAGCCGCGGACCTCCTCGACAAGCTCGGGGTCCGTCTCCTCGAGTTTCGCGGCGATGGCGTCGTAAGGCATGCCTCCGTAGGGCAGCCCCTCCCGGCTGCGGATCTCGGTGTAAGACATCGCGCGGGCGGCTGTATTCGGGCGCGCCAAAAAGCGGCCGGGCCTAGCAGGCCTGGCCGTCAAGGAAGCGGCGCGCCGCCTTCGCCGCGGTGGCGAGGAGCGCCCCCGGCGAGGACGGGTCGAGCGGCCGCGGCGTCGTGCGGCCGTCCGTGGCCGACCATGACGCCGACGGCGTGTGGACGAACGGGTGGCCCGCGGCGCAACCTACGACGAGGAACCACCCCCCGACGCGGGCGGCGCAGATGTAGTCCTTTTTTGCCTGCCAGTACTCGACGCGCATCCTGAGCCCCCGGGGGCCCTCTCGCTCCCATTTCCGCACGACGTACGAGACCGCGTCTTCCCCCAGCGTCTCCGCGACGACACCCCGCGGGGCGAAGGCCTCCCAGGGGGCCCAGCCCGGGCCCTCGCCGCCCGGGGGCTCGAGGTCGCCGACCTGGCTCGCCCACAGCTCCCGGTCTGCGTACCTGGTTGCCCCGAGGTCCTTCCCCCACGGGGCGCCCCCGTGCTTGAGGTACAACGGGAGGTCGCCGAAAGAGAGCATCCCCGTCTGCGGGCTAGGGCTCACGCTAGTTTCCGCCGTCGTCGCCGTCATCACCGTCGTCGCCATCGTCGCCGTCGCTCTCGTTCGTTGCCGGGTTATGCCTGGCCGGGCCAGTTTCAAAAAAGTTCCGAGTGCCGCCGGTCCGCTCGGGAAGGCCCACCGCCGCGGACTATGGCCGGGACCCCGTCACGGCGCTATAAGTAGGAATGACCGCATCCTCGATATCGAGGTCACCTATATCGTCGCCGAGGGAATTTTCGGTGAGCCGGCGATTGTTGCTCCCGCTGATGTTGTTGGGGCGGGAAGAGAAGCGGGCTCCGCCATAGTCTTGCCCACCTCCTTCGTAATTCGTCGGGAGGACCGGGATGACCCCATGCCCTCCGGTCGCACGGTTAGCTTCGATGCTGCTGAACACATCCTGGATCCCCTTCTGCGATACCGACTTTTGCGCGTCCCGCTTGACCGCGTAGTGGTGGATGAAGGTCACGGTCAGCACCGCGAGAAAGCAGTAGACTGCGAATCGCAGCGCGCGTTTGACTCCGTTCCGCTTGATGTCGCGGCTGTAAAGTGCCATAGCGATAACAACAATAATCGCAACGATCAGAAGAGCGGTAAAGACCGGATTGTTGACGACTCCCCGGATGATAGGGGTCTCGCACACCCAGTCGGCGACCCTATTCACGGCGTTCCCTATGTCGAGGCCCATCGATATGGGTGGCGCCAAAAGGCGCGACCGGTTTAAACATCTTCCAGGATGTCGTTAAGAGTGTTGTCCGTGTTGTCGATAAACGCGTTGAGTCCGGCAACCATGCGGCTCGTGCTCGGCCCCGGGGCCGAGGACGGGGCCGAGGACGGGGTCGAGGACGGAGCCGGGGCCGAGGACGGGGCTGGAGTCTCGCCCGGGGCTGGAACCAAGGGCGGGGCCGAGGATGGAGTCTCGCTCGGGGCCAGCTGCCGGTGCGGATACGACCCCGCCGTCGTCGAAGACGGGGTATCCGACGGCGAGGACTTCGGCTCCGGCTTGGTGCTCCGCATCTGGCTGGCGGTCACGCTGCCGAACGAGCTGTCGAAGAAGTCCGCGCCCAGACGGAGCCGTCCATCGTTGGCGGGGCGCCTGCGCGAGTGGGCAGCCGTGCGCCCACCCGGCCGGCTGCTGCCGTCGCCAACAGCATCATCGGCACGGTTGCGGCCCCTGCGCTTGCTGCCGCGCGTATGTCCACTCCCCTCGTCATCGTCCTCGTCCTCATCGGAGCGGGGCTCGCCGATGCGATCCGGGGGGGGTGGCCGGCGGCCTATGTCGTCAAGGGGGTCGGCGGGCCGTTCCGCGAGCACACTGGGGGGCGGAGGCAGGCGCTCGCCCGAACGGGGGTCACGGCTGTTACGCTCTCGAAGGAGCGTTATAATCTTCATCAGCTTCTTTTCCCGGGATTTGGCCTCCTCGAGTTCGCTCTCGGCATTCTGGGCCCGCGCAAGGGCGTCGGCCTTATCCTTCACGAGACGGCGAAGGGCTTTCTGGAGCCGGCTAACAAGATCGACGGAGACGTGCTCCCGGGCCTGTCCGGCTTTTTTCAGGAACTTCTGGGAAAGGCTTTCCCTTTTCTCGAGGAGGATCGATAGGGCGCTGTCCTGGAGCATCCGGATTGTCACGTCGGGGGCCTGGCTGTGCTCGTCGATGATCTTGCGGAGCATTTCGGGCTCCGTCGCGGCCACTGCAAGGTTCGACACGAGGTCGCAGAGGATGCTGTTCAGGATCAGGTCCTTGTCCTGGGGGAGCATCTTCTCGAAGTACTCGGGGGGGGTGCTCGCGCCGACGATCCGGTCGACGAAGTTCGCGAAGCTCAGGGAGGTAACCCGGGTGGTCGACATGAAGTACTCGCGGACGCCCCGCACGACGTCCTCGTAGCACTGCTTGTCGTTCCTCACCCCGACGACGTAGGCTTTCACGCGCTGGATAAACTGGTCGGTCAGGGACGACGAGCGTGTGACCGCGGTCCGGGCGCTCGCGTAAATGTGGTTGAATATCGTGTCGACGAAGTAGCTCCCGACGATTTCGAACACGTCGACAACTCTCGCGTCCTGGTTTGCGAACCTACTGCCGGCTGCTTTCTTGCGTGGGTGGCCGTTTCGTGCAGACATCTGCAGCGGTATAACGCGGGTCCCGTCCGTCTAATGGCGTCGGACGCCGTGCCAGCCAGGGCCGGATCGCCGGGCGTCGCCCGCGCAAAAAGAGGCGACCCAGATGCGGACGCCCGGCCTATCCATTGAAAGCCTTTGCGCCGTACCAGTCCCTGGGGGCCAGGACGGTC
The DNA here is from genome assembly GCA_964446345.1 of uncultured Iamiaceae bacterium. Lineage (GTDB taxonomy): Bacteria > Actinomycetota > Acidimicrobiia > Acidimicrobiales > Acidimicrobilacustridaceae > CAYUOL01. Next base: position 6,341 of record CAYUOL010000189.1, read on the forward strand.
CGAGTGAAGGGGCCGGTCAACGCGGTATTCTCTTCTACACGCATGAACGCGAACTTGATGTGGGCATCCTTGTTCAGCTTGGTGACGGTCGGCCCGCAGATGTTTTTGATGAATTCGATGCTGGGCGCGCCGCCTTTCAGGGCGTATTCGGTAAGGAGCTCCGCCATACTGGTTTTGTCAAGGAGCAGTCCGATGGTCCCTGTCGCGATCGTCCTCGGCATACTGAGATCCCTGTGGATTTTCTTGGCGATCGTGTCGAGGTCGATGGTTGGTTCGATCGCGAACAGATCGAGATCGGGGTGCGACTGCGCGTAGGCGCAAAGGTATGCCTGACTGACGGGCCTCCATCTGAGAGCCTGGATATTACCGGCGGCCACGGCCTCGGGGGACCCGTATTGAATTGCGATCGTCTGGTAGAATGACACTGGCTCCACGTTCAGCGGATAGATTTCCCGTGGGCTCGAAATCGCGGCCACTGGCAAGCTCGCGACTGTACGCTTCGCGGGCATGGCGGCCTTGGGCGGCGCGGACGCTGCCTCCATCTCTTCTTTCCCTTGCGGGGGCGGCTGCTGCGTGTCTGCGGCGGCCGGGGGCGGCTGCTGCGTGTCTGCGGCGGCCGGGGGAATCGCGGGGCGAATCTCGTTCGCATAGCAGCTGCACGGGCAGTTTCCGCGGGAGAACCCCCCAAGCTCGAGATATGGGAGATCCCCATTCGGTCCGAGGCCTTCGACGTTCAGGTCGGGGAGAACGAGATCGAATCCTCTACTAAAGTACTTCCCGAGGCGATACTCATAGCTTCCGCGCCGCGCCTGAAGGTTAAGGATATTGACCCCGCGCTCAAGCGCGAGCTTTCCGAGACCCGTCATCACGATCTGGTGGCCCGTCCATAGCATCGCGCAGGAGCCCATGTCAAACCCATGGATCACCTCCCCGTCCGTCGAGTACCGGCGCAGGATTACCTGGACGATAGGGTTATACTTCGCGGCGTTTGGGACCTCCCTGCGGGTAAAGGTGATACAGTTTTGGGTTCTGTATACATCGACCGTCGTCATTGCCGAGGGATTCTCCCAATGACGGCATAGGTGCCGCCATAAGGCAACAATGGCAGCCTTGGCTTCGTCATCGGAGTCGTGCCCAACGAGAAAGATGTCATAATCGCGTGGGGTCATATCATCTGCGTCGTACGTGGTTTCTTGGATCTGTTCGGGGGTGTGGCACAGGATCGTGCTGACAGCCCCGCCAGCGATGCGCATCCCGTATTTGCGCCAGTCGAAGTCGGCCGCCCAGGGGGCGAGGACACCCAGGCGCTGCGCGAACTCATCGTCGGTACCCGGGAGATTAAATATATCCCAGCGGTTGAAAGCGCGGCGCCGGCCACGAATGATCGGGACCCCATGTCCGAAGCGGGAAGGGAAATACGTGTTTGGGTAGTATTCTCGCTTTCTGGCATCCATGATATCCTGGAGGCTGTACAGGCCGGATGTAACCCCGACGACGCGGCACTCCGCGTCTTCCTTGAGCGCATTTGCAATAAGGTCGCGCGCCCATTGATTTTGGTCGAAGGTTGGCCTGGAAACTTGAATTTCGACCACCGAGCCTTCTTGCGGGTTCGGGGCCGTCGGAGTTACCGAATTTTCTGTTGAAACTACCTGGATCGCTGTCGCTGGTGACACCGGTGCCGCTGGCGTCGCCGGCGTCGCCGGGGTTTGGCTAACGACTAATGTATGGCTATCGCTTTCCATTGAACTGAGTATCCGATCGCTAGCCTTGGTTCAAATATCCTCAAGTGCTGGCGTTGAATCAATTTTCAGTAAAAAATAAATGATCCCGCTGCTCAGCAGCAGAACGGGGGGCACCATGAGGGACAGAAGCCGTCGCCCCTGCCACAGATGAAACAACACCCATAAAGGAACATGGCAAAGCCAAGCACGAAGAGACCGACAGAGAAGGTCCAACCAAGTGCCCCACTAACTGACCCCAGTGACGTCGATGATCCAATGCATGAATCGATCGCAAAGGAAGCGCCAACCATTACTCCGATGCCCATGAGGGCGAGTAAAGCAAACCCGATAATAATGCAGCAACGGTTATTGAGGTTCGACCCCATGATCCCAACGATAAGCGGTGCTGATTCGTCACTCATTGTCGCGGTTGATGATGCTGGCGCAGCCAATCGTCAATACCCGCAACTCGCGATCTTCAAATGTGGAAAATGGCGGGCATCCCATGGCGCCCGCCTATTGGTGGTACTCGCTGCCGTACCATTGTTCGGGAGACAGGACATTTCTCGTAAATGGCCCGGTCAGCGCAGTATTGTCCTCGACGCGCATGAAACGGAACTCGATGCGCGCGTTTGCGTTGATCTGGGGGGCGCGACCCTCGCATATGCTTCGCATCAGTCTCTGGTTCGGAACAAAGTTGCCGCTGACGAAATCCTTGATGATCTCAGCTGCTTGGTCCTTACCGAGGACCCTCGCCAACGGGACACCCTTTATGGCCTTGTCGGTCAACCACTTATGCACATTTTCGATCATCGTCTTAACCGTGATCGTCGGCTGAATCGCGGTGAAGTCCGCGCCTGGGACGAACACGGCGTGCGCGCATAGTCCGGCGGCCTTTATTGGCGGGTCGCGGCAGAGGAGGTTGAGGTTACTGCTGTCGATGTCGTCGCGGCGCGAGCGCGAGTGATCGAACTGTGCATAGTCCGAAGCATGAGCCTTTTCACCCTCGGGGGCATACAGCTCGATTGTGCTCGTGAATGCCGCGCAGGCACAGGAAGCCCCATCGCCATAAAGCAAACATCGTAGATGCGGAAGCTCGATGAAAGATTTCTTTTCAACCGCGAACCTCGGAGACAGGTTCGGGAGAACGATGTCGAATCCACGGTCGAAATATTTCTTCAGACGGTGCTCGTAACTATTTCGCCGCGCCTGAAGATTGAGGACATTTATCCCGTGTTCCAACGCGAGTTTCCCGAGTCCCGTCACAATAACATCCCTGCCGGTCCACATCATGGCGCAGGACCCCATGTCAAACCCGTGGATAACTTCGCCATCGGTCGAGTAGCGGCGGAGGATAACCTGAACGGCGAAGCATTCCAGCCCCGTCCGGCACACGAAGGTGACACAATTGAGGGTGCGCTGGATGTCGATCTCGCACTGCGGGTACGAATTGTTCCAGGCATTGTAGAGATGTCCGCCGAGGAGGTGAATCGCATTGGTAGCCTCCTCGTCGGACTTGTGGCCGACGAGGAAGATATCATAGTCGCTGGGCGATCTGCCTGTTGTTGTGCCGCCGGTTATAATGAGGCTGACGGCGCCGCCGGCCAGGCGCATTCCGTGTTTCTGCAGATCGAACCCGGTAAGCCAAGGCGCGACATCTCCGAGGCGCATGATAAACTTCGAGGTCGACGGCGCATTGTCGAAGACGTACGGCCAGATGTCCGCACTGTACGGGTATCTGCGGATCACCGGAAGCCCATGGCCGAGCCGGCGGAACGGTCTGACGGACTCGAGCCAGTACAACCCATCCACAACACCAGGCACGCGGCAACGGCGATCTTCTTCAAGAGTCTGAGCGATAAGCCTTCGGGTTGCTTCTGACTCTCCGAGCATTACTGGGGGGAGGGTGAGCTTTGCTGCATCGAGGTTGGACTTAACCATGGAAGGGGACTGGCAGGTACTGTCATGGACGCCGTACCCCTCCGGGAAAGGAAAGGAAAGTCGTCGGGGAGCGTACTTCACGCGCTGCGTGTTGGTCGTCATTGTCATCATCACGCCTGTCGTCGTGGTCGTTGCCGTCGTCGTCGCGGTCGTACCTGTCGTCGCAGTCGTGCCTGTCGTCGCGGTAATCGTTGCTGGGTCGGCCATCTGGTACTCGGTAATCGTGCGTGTGCGTGTGCGTGTGCGTGTACGTAGTCGGCGCGCCTTTCAAAAATGGCAGTGGCCAGGATCAGCCCCGGCCGGTCCCGATCTTAAACTTCTCGTAGTACGGGTTTTCGGTGTCCATCGTTATGCCCTGGCTGGCGATCCGGTCGGAAAGCTCGTGGGTCGCGGTGCTCCCGAACCGGAACGGGGTCGGGTAAGGGACTTTAATGTAGTAGAAATTCTGCCGTTTCTCGTCTTCGCGGATATACGCCAGCTTTCGGTTCTTGTCGAGGAACACGTCGTTCACGATCTCGGAGACGTAGGTCTTCGTGCTTTTCGGGTACTTGTTCGAGATGCGATCGAAGTTGGACATGCATACGATCGGCTCGGAGAAGAAGGAGATGAACGCGTTTTTGCGGAGGTTCGTCGGAAGGTCCGTGTCATCCTGGCAGATCACGATCACCGTGATAAAGCTATGGCGGTTTTGGTAGAAGAACTTGCGGAACGTCTCCTTATTGAATAGCGGCTTCAGCTGGGCCGCGCAGTCGTCGAAGATAAGGAGGAGGCGCGGGTTGAACTGGAGGTACGTAAGGCTCCAGCGCTCGTCTTCGGACAGGTCGGTCTCCTTCTGGAGCTCGGGGGCGTAGGGGACGATGTACTTTTTGTACACCAGGACGAGCATCGACTTGAATTTTTCGTTGACCTCCTTGACCTTCTCCGCCGAGCGGCCCGGGTCTGCCGCGAACTGCTTCTTGACGTGGTCGATGACCTTCGTGCGCTTCATGTTGATAGTTTCGATGTAGCGGAGCCCCTCGGTCCGGACGTCCTTCGGGAGACGGGAGTAGATTTTCGCAAGGACTTCGGGGGTGTTGGCCCGCGTGTAAATGGACGCCATCATTTCTTGCCGCTGCTGGATCGCCTCCAGGAAGCGCAGCGCCCCCTTCACGCCGTCGTCCTTCTTCGGGTTGGCCGGATCGGGAAGGAAGAGGCGGTAATGGATGTACGGCGGGTCGATGAACCCCCGGTAAGAGCGATTGGTCGGCTCGCTCGGTGAAATAAGGAGGATCTGATCGATGAACCCGTTGACGGTCTTCATAATGTGCTTAGCAATGATGGTCTTTCCGGTCTTTGACGGGCCGAAGATCACCAGACTGCGGTCGATGATCATTGACGGTGTGAATATGAGCGGCGGGACGCGTTTCCCGCTTTCAGTGACGAGGTACCCCTCTTCGTCGATGTGGCCGCCCCCCATTTCGGTCAGCCTCCGTGCCTTTCGTAGGGGGGGCCCTCTTCTAGTTACCCGCCGGCAATGGCACTCAGCGCCGCCGCAGCGATCGCCAAAAAGAGGCTGCCGATCAGCTGATCACACATCGGTGTTGTCCTTGGCGCGCTCGGCGTCCTTGGTCGCCTCGCTCTTTATGACATCGATGGGCCTCGCCTCTGACGCCTGCCGGGCGTAGAAGTCGGCGGCGAACGGGGCATACTGCGGCTGGTCCTGCGAACGCTGTTGCATTTCAGCGAGCTTCGCCTGGGCGTTTGCGCGGATGGCCGGGTGGTCCCCCTCGCCCTGCAGCCTGCTGCGCTCAGTCTCCATCTCGTCCTGGGCCTTGCCCATGTGTTCGGGCGGGACTGCCTTCGTGAAGAAGTGCTGCTTGCTGAACCCGCCGGTCGCCGCATCGGTCGTGAACACATCGACCTGGATCGCGTCATCGGGGACGTTCACCATTTCGCGGATCTTGGGGAGCTCCCTCGTGTGGAAGTCCAGCTCCCGGCGCTCCTCCTCAGAGAGGTCGCGCCCTGCGGCCTTGCGCAGCTCCTCGAGGGCCTTGAGCTCCTCGATGCGCTTTTCCGTCTGCTCGAGAAGCTCAAGCTCCTTCGCGGCCTTGACATTGCCTTTCGCCTTTTCGAGCCGCTTCATCTCTTCCGGGCTGATGACCCGCTCCACGCCCTTCGACGCGAGATCTTGCCTCTTCTCGCTGAGGCTGTTGCGGTACCGGTCGAGGCCGGGGGCGTCAGGGCCCTCTTCGGCGATGTTCTTCGCCTTCGTCTGGCGGACGCGGTTGCGCATGAGCTCGGTTCCGATACGCTTGTCGGCGGCGTGGCGGTCCAGGATACGCTTAAGGACCTCGGTGTTCTTGTTGTAGAACTGGATCTTGTTGCGGTTTTCTTTGAAGTCGGCGAGCAGCGACCACTTGCCGACCACGCGGGCCTTGATGG
>CAYUOL010000190.1:0-12399 GCA_964446345.1 uncultured Iamiaceae bacterium
AGAGCGTGTTCATGCTCACGGCGACGCCCATCAACAACTCGCTCAACGACTTCAAGCACCTCGTCGAGCTGTTCAGCCGGGGCGACGACGCCTACTTCTCCCGCACGCTCGGCGTGACGAGCCTCACCGGCAGGCTGAACTCCATCACCAAGACCCTCAAGAAGCAGCTCGGCGACGACGTCCCCGAGGCCGAAGCCGCAGAGGAAGCGGCCGACCTGCTCAGTGGCGACGACCTCTTCCAGGGCCTCGTGGTCCAGCGGAGCCGAGCGTACGCCCGAGCGAGCCAGATCCAGGAGACCGGCAACGCCGCCGCCTTCCCCGAGCGTGACGACCCGAAGGTCGCCGAGTACTCGATCCGCAAGAGCTACGGGAAGCTCCTCGACCTGGTCGACACGGCGTTCCAGAAGTCCAAGCCGCTGTTCGCCCTGCCGATGTACTACCCGCTCGCGTACTACACCGGCCCCGACACCTCGATCGATCCGCTGGAGTGGAACCGCCAGGCCCAGGTCGTCGGGCTCATCCGCACCAACTTCCTCAAGCGGTTCGAGAGCTCGGTCTACGCCTTCGAGCTGTCGTGCGACCGGCTGCTGCGCAAGCTGCTCGCCTTCGTCGACGTCAACAGCGAGTCGCCGGCCGAGCGCAAGCGCTACGAGCGATGGCTCGACCAGCACCAGGAGATGCTCACCCAGGCACGCGTTCGCCAGTTGACGCTGTGGGGTGACGACGAGGAGCCCGAGGAGGAGAACGAGGACATCGTTCCACCGGAGCTGCTCGAGAAGGCCCACCACCTCCCCCGCGACGAGTACGACGTGCCCGAGATCCTGGCCGAGACGTACCTCGACCTCGACCAGATCGCCACGCTCCTCGACGAGTCACGATCCTTCGAGCCGTCGCATGACGACAAGCTCAAGAAGCTCGTGAGCCTCCTGAAGAAGGACCTCAAGGGCCGCAAGGTCCTCATCTTCACGGAGTTCGCCGATACCGCCCGATACCTGCGCCGGGAGCTCGAGAAGGCAGGCATCGACGGTGTCGCCGAGCTGGACAGCAACACCAAGACCAACCGGGCCGACGCCATCCGCCGCTTCTCGCCCTACTACAACGGCCTCTCGTCAGCAGAGCTGGTGGCCACCGGCCAGGACGAGACCCAGGTCCTCATCGCCACCGACGTCCTGTCGGAAGGTCTGAACCTCCAGGACGCCACGCGGCTCATTAACTACGACATCCATTGGAACCCGGTCCGGCTCATGCAGCGCATCGGTCGTGTCGATCGCCGCCTCAACCCCGACGTCGAGGCGAAGCTCGTGGCCGACCATCCCGAGGTGGCCAAGCAGCGGGGCCGCATCGCGTTCTGGAACTTCCTGCCGCCTGACGACCTCGACACGTTGCTGCGCCTCTACGGCAAAGTCAGCCACAAGACGCTGCTCATCTCCAAGACCCTCGGCATCGAGGGCAAGAAGCTGCTCAAGCCTGAAGACGACTACGAGGCGCTCAAGGAGTTCAACTCGTCCTACGAGGGAGAGACGACCGTCCAGGAGCAGCTCCACCTCGAGTACCAGGAGCTGCTCGACCAGAACGACGGGCTCGAAGAACGCCTTGCCGGGCTACCCCGGGCGATCTTCAGCGGACGCCAGCGCACCGCCGAGGGCAGCGAAGGCGTGTTCTTCTGCTACCGCCTGCCCGCGCTCGACACCGAGTCGGGCGAGTTCACCCTCGAAGCCGGCGTCACCCGCTGGTACCTCCACACCCTTCCCGACGGCACGTTGCTCGACGAACCCAAGCAGATCGCCGAAGCGATCCGATCGACACCGGACACATCGAGGGTCTGCACGACCGACCGCCCGCTGCTGGTGACGATCCGCGACGGCGTGGTCAAGCACATCAAGAACACCTACCTCAAGCGGCTCGACGTGCCGATTGGCGCACCCAAGCCCCAACTCGTGTGCTGGATGGAGCTGAACGCCGCGCCATGACCGCCCTCGACCCGAACGACCTGCGAGACATCACGTCCTTCGACGACGTCATCCAGTACCTCACCGACGAGCTCGACTGGCCCATCGACGCCGACGACCTCGAAGAGGCGACCTTCGAGTGGGATCCCGACGAGCTGGGCATCCCTGCTGACCGCGTGCCGCACCTCGCTTCGCTCCGACAGCTCCGCCCGTTGGAGACCGATCAGCCGTGGGGCATCTTCTTCCTCGAGTTCGATGGCCCCCGCCTCCCGCTCACGGCGTTGCGCCGGCTCCTCGACAAGCTCGTAACGAAGAAGCGGGCGATGGGATCGGGAACCCGTCGGACTTGGGACCTCAACGACCTGCTCTTCATCATCACCACGAGCACGGGCGACACCGTCGAACTGCACTTCATCGCCTTTTTCGAGCAGCCCGACAAGCCCGCCGAGATCCGGTCGATCCCATGGCGACCCGGCCAGTCGCCAGCCCAACACCTCAAGCGCCTGGCATCCGAGCTGCTTCCACACTTGGCGTGGCCCGACGATCCGGCCGACGTGGACGACTGGCGCTCCGAGTGGCGCGCCGCTTTCAAGCTCCGCCACGGCGAGGCCATCGCCTCGGCGATCCGTCTCGCCGAGCGCATGGCCGACACAGCGCAGGGTCTCCGCCGCGAGGTCGCTGCGGCTCTGGCAGCGGAGAAGCCGAATGGTCCGTTCACCACGTTGATGGGGGAGGTGCGAGAGCAACTCGTCGGCAGCGTCACGCCGACGTCGTTCGCCGACATGTGCGCGCAGACCCTCGTGTACGGGGTGCTCACCAGCCGGATCACCGACCCCGCCTCCTTCGGCGCGTCGCCGACGCTCGCCGCCGTCCCGCTTTCGAACCCTTTCCTCGCGGCCTTCTTCGACAACGTGCACGACCAGGCGTCTGTGCTCGACCTCGAAGGCATCGGTCTCGAACAGCTCGTGGCCGACCTCCGCGAGACGAACGTCGAGGCCATTCTCGACCAATTCGGCGCCAGCGCCCGTGGCGGCGATCCCGTCATCCACTTCTACGAGGAGTTCCTCCAGCGCTACGACCGCAAGATGCGAGCCGACGCCGGCGCCTTCTACACGCCGCAACCGGTCGTCGAGTTCATGACCCGCACCGTCGACACAATCGTTAGGGACCGATTCGGGCTCGCCGCCGGCATCGCCGACGGCGCGACCTGGGCCGAGGTGGCGAAGCTCAACGGATTCGACGTGCCCGAAGGCGTAGAACCAGGGGGCGCGTTCGTCTCGATGGTGGACCCCGCAACAGGGACCGGAACCTTCATCGTCGAGTGGATTCGCCGTGCCCGCGCTTCGTTCCTCCGGAGCGGGAAGGCGGCCGACTGGCCCGAGCACGCTCGTGAGATCGTTCTGCCCTCGATCCACGCGTTCGAACTGATGCTCGGCCCCTACGCCATCGCACATCTCAAGGTTGCCCTCGAACTGCACGACGAGAACATCGTCGATGACGCACCCAACATCCTCCTCAGCGACACGCTCGACCACGAGTCACACAACCAGCTCCTGTTCGAGGACGACCCGGTGTCCGGCGAGGGCGAGCGGGCCGCCGCGCTCAAGGACGGGGCCCGGTTCACGGTGGTCATCGGCAACCCGCCCTACGACCGCGAGCAGAAGGAAGTCGGTTCCACCGGCAAGCGCAAGGGAGGCATCGCCCGCTACGGCGTGCCCGGTGTCCCGCCGCTCATGAACGCCGTGCTTGACCCGCTCACCGCAGCGGGACTCGGCAAGCATGCCAAGAACGCCTATAACGACTACGTCTACTTCTGGTGCTGGGCCGCTTGGCAAGCCGTCACCAAGCGCGAGGGCCCTGGTGTCGTAGCCCTGATCACCGCCGCGTCCTACCTCGACGGCGTGTCGCTCGGCGGGCTCCGCTCCCACCTCCGCCACGTGTTCGACGAGCTGTGGATCGTGGACCTCGGAGGCGAGGGCCGCGGTGCTCGTGTCGACGAGAACGTCTTCGCCATCCGCACCCCGGTCGCCATCGCCTTCGGCATCCGCACTGGAGGCCCGCACAAGGGGTGCGAGGTCCGGTACCTCGCCGTTGATGGCACACGGGACGAGAAGCTCGCTCAGCTCGGCAAGCTCGACCTCTTCAACGCTTCGACGGCTTCCATCGAGGGCGAGAAGCTCGATCGACTCACGCCCTCGGCGGGCACGGACTACTCGAGCTGGCCGGAGATCACGGAACTGTTCCCCTGGATTCACTCCGGCAGTCAGATCAAGCGCGTGTGGCCGATCGGGCCGTCGAAGTCGACGTTGTCCCGGCGGTGGAGCGCTCTGCTCGAGGTCCCGCCATCACAGCGCCGGGGTCTTCTCAAAGAGACACGCGACCGCACGACGACCTCGAGTGTCTCCGCCCTGCTTGACGGTGTCGCGCTGAAACCCCTCTCGAGTCTCTCGGCGGGCACGGAACCGGAAGGGATCGAGCGCTACGGCTATCGATCGCTCGACCGACAGTGGGTTATCGCCGACAACCGGGTTGCCGACTACCCGCGCCCTCCGCTCTGGGAGGCCCGGGGTCCGCACCAGATCTACTTCACCACCCTGACCTCGACGAAGCTCGGTGCCGGGCCTGCGGTCACCGCGACGCCGTATGTCCCGGATCTCGATCACTTCAGAGGCTCCTACGGGGCGAAGAACGTGATGCCCCTCTACCGGGACCGATGGGCGAAGGACCCGAACATCACGAACGGCCTCCTCGGCGTGCTCGGCGAGGCCTTGGGTGCCGAGGTCGAGCCCGAGCACCTCCTCGCCTACGTCTACGGCCTGACCGGGACGGCGGCGTTTGCCGATCGCTTCGCCGCTGAACTGGGCGAGGCAGCCGGCCCGGTGCGGGTCCCGATCACCGCGGACGCTGAGCTGTTCGACGAGGTGATCGCTCTCGGTGAGGAACTCCTCTGGCTCCACACCTGGGGGGAACGCTTCGCCGACGGGGAGGACCTCCCCGAACCGACGACCAAGGAGATCACCCCGGTGAGCGGCGCCTACCCCGAGAAGTCGAAGTGGGACGCCAGCTCGCGCACCTTGACCATCGGGAACGGCTCGTTTGGTCCGGTCGATCGCGATGTCTGGGAGTTCGAGGTGTCGGGCCTCAAGGTGCTCCAGTCGTGGCTCGGCTACCGGATGAAGGCGGGCAAGGGGAAGAAGTCGAGCCCGCTCGACGACATCCGCCCCGAGCGTTGGACCTTCACGCCCGAGCTGCTCACCCTGGTCGCGATCCTCGAGCAAACGGTCGCTCTGACCCCGAGGGCCGCCGACCTGCTCGACCGGGTCGTCGCCGGCGACCTGATCGATCCTGCCACGTTGCCGACCCCCACCGACGCCGAACGCAAGGCTCCGAAGGCGTGACGTTCCCGAACGTCGGATCCGGGGGGTAGGACTGTGGCTGGGCGACCACCCAACGCACGAGCAGGTGAGGAGGCGACGCTCGCGGGAAGGCGAATCGGTGCAGGGCTGGCACCGTTCCGCCGCGAGATCTCACCCAGGGCATCAGCATCTGACCTGTGGGCGACCCTTGAGACGATCATCTCGGAACCTCACGGCTTCGAGCGCCTCGAGAAGCAGCACCGCACGAAGCTCGACCGGAACGCTCGGCTGCGGGCGAGGGCCTATCTGAACCAGGCTCGCCAGTATTACGAGACGGTGGAGTCGATCGCCCCCGTGGCGAAGCCGCTTACCGGCTACTACTTCGCGCTGAACCTGACCAAGGTCTTCCTGACGGCCGTGGACCCCGACACGACGAAGCCCACGAGCATGCACCACGGCCTGAGCCAGTCGATCAAGCCCGGCACCAACTACTCGTTCAAACGCGAGAAGTTCAAGATCCACGCGACCGGCGCCTTCCGCCTCCTCGCGGAGCGGACGGGAATGCGCCATTGCTGGGCGAAGGAGTACGAGATCGGGCTCAGCGAGCTCCTGCCGTTCCTCCCCGAGGGCTATGACCTCTTCGCCGAGGGCAACGATCAAGCTCCCAACCTGGTGCCGATCGAGTCCGCCCGAGCGCTGTTCGGCGCCGGCAAGGAGGCGTGGTTGCGAATCGAGATCGACCCCGAAGTGCTTCGTCAGCGCCAGCTGCGAGCGGAGAGCCTGCTTGTTGCGGCCAAGCCCTTCGGAGACCGATTTCGCCTCGTGACCACCGACGCCCCCACATACTCGTACGAGTCCAAGGACTCGTACACCTACGGGAAGATGCGCAGCGAGGTCGTCGACGACCTCGCCAGGCTCTACGACTCGACCCTCGTTGCCTCCGACCGGAGCTTCCCCGGGCCGCGGAAGTTCCTCGTGCTGTCGCACCGACCGAAGCTCTTGTCGCACGAGGCGGTGGCGTTCGCCGTTCTCCACCATCTGTCGAACGTGGTTCGCTACCGGCCTGCTGACGCTGAGCGCATACTTACAACGCGCAACGCGTGGCTCCTCACGACCTGGGTCGACCGCGCCTGCGAGAACCTCCTGTTGAATCTGGCCACCCGAATCACAGGCCAGGATCACGTGATCGCAAGCTGACGACCCCGTCCCGCCAGAGCACATCTCGCGATGGTTCCCCAGTCGGAACCAGAGCCTAAGACCCGCCACACAGGTGCACCGGAACGGTGCGAGGGGTCGTCCCGGTGATCGGTGATCTCGACCGGGACGGGTACCGGGAACCGGGACGGCTTTCCCGGTGGTGTCCCGGTGAGATTTCTCGAAGGAATCTCGCGAGATCTGGCCCGCGAAACGGCTTAGTGCGGTGTGATCAGCCTCGCGAAGCTCGCCATCGGTGCCGACACGGCCTCGTACTACCTCGAGGCCATCGCCAACGACCGGGACGACTACTACCTCGCGTCGGGCGAGGCCCCCGGCCGGTGGTTCGGCTCCGGGTGTAAGGCGCTGGGGCTCGCGGGCGAGGTGTTGCCGGAGGACCTGCGTGCGGTGCTCGATGGCCTCGAGCCTCGGACCGGCGAGGTGCTCGTCGGCTACCGGAAGAACTGCGGATTCGACCTGTGCCTCTCGGCGCCGAAATCCGTGTCGCTGTTGTGGGGTCTCGGCGGCCGGGAGACCGCCGAGCGGGTCGTGGCCGCCCACGACGAGGCGGTCCTCGCGGCGATCTCCTACTTCGAGGACGCGGCGTGCACGGTCCGGCGCGGCAAGGCGGGGAGCGAGCACCACCGGGCGGCCGGGCTCGTGATCGCCGCGTTCCGGCATCGCACGAGCCGGGAGGCGGACCCGCAGCTCCATACGCACCTGGTCACCGCGAACCTGGCGCTCGGCCCCGATGGGCATTGGTCGGCGCTGCACTCGGCGGACATCTGGCACCACGCTCGCACCGCCGGTTTCATCTACCAGTCGGTGCTGCGCCACGAGCTGACCGAGCGGCTCGGCGTCGGCTTCGAGCCGTCGGGCAAGCCAGGCATCGGCGAGGTCGTCGGGATCCCGAAGGCGATCCGCAGGCGGTTCAGCCGTCGGCGGGCCGAGATCGAGCAGGCGATGATCGAGTACGGCGTGCGCTCGGCTCATGGCGCCCAGATCGCCACGCTCGACACGCGACCGGCCAAGCCGGAGGCGCTCTCCGAGAACCAGCTGCGGTGGGCGTGGCGCGAGCAGGCCTGGTTGATCGGCTTCGACATCGACCAGGTGCCAGTCGGGCATCCTCGCCGATTCGTGCCCGACGACCGCTCCCTCGGACGTCACCTGACGAAGCGCGACGCCACCTTCGATCGACTCCGGCTCCTGCAAGCCGTCGCCGAGACCGCCATCCAGGGGCTGCCGTACGACCAGATCGTCGCGAGAGCCGACGAGTTCCTTCGCGGAGCCGAAGCCATCGAGGTCACGCCCGAGCGCTGGACCACGCCCGAGATGCTCGCCATCGAGGCGGACGCTGTTGACCGCGCCCTGGCTGGTCCCGGGGCCGCAGCGATCCATCCGACGGTCGTCGACGCGGCAATCGACGCTCGTCCGTCGATCAGCAGGGAGCAAGCCGACGCGGTGCGCTCGATCACGACGACAGGCGACCCCGTCGTCGTGATCGTCGGTCATGCCGGCGCGGGCAAGACCTACTCGCTCAATGCCGCCGCCGAAGCAGCGAAGAACGCGGGCCTGCGGCCGACCGGGGTCGCACTCGCCGGACGGGCCGCGGCGGAGCTCCAGTCGGGATCGGGGATCCCGTCGCAGACCATCGCCCGGTTCTTCAAGGAGATCGACGAGGGACGGAGGCTCACCAACCGGGACGTCGTCGTCTGCGACGAGGCCGGCATGGTCGGCACCCGGGACCTCCACCGACTCATCGCGCTGACGACCGAGGCCAGGGCGAAGCTCGTCTTGGTCGGCGATCACAAGCAGCTCGCCGAGATCGAAGCGGGCGGACTGTTCGCCGCCCTCGCCCGTCGACTCGGCGCAGTCGAGCTGACCGAGAACCGCCGTCTCAAGATGCCCGCCCAGGCAGGGACCGCCCGGGCGCTGCGCGACGGCGAGGTCGACAAGGCTCTCCTCCGACTGCACCGATTCGGCTCGCTCACGATCAAGGACAACACCGACGAGCTCCGCGCCAACCTCGCCGAGGACTGGTACCTCGAGCACGCCGACGGCAAGCACGTCGTCATGCTCGCCCTCCGCCGAGACGACGTCGCCGACCTCAACTACCGGGCTCGCCGCATGCTGCACCGCAACGGCCGCCTCGGCGACCGGGTGCTGGCCACACCCGACATCGACTTCTGCCTCGGCGATCGAGTTCTGGCCCTACGCAACGACCGCCGCTTCGGCGTGACGAACGGGACCCAGGGAACGATCGCCGGGCTCGAGGACGGCCACCTCCTCGTCGACACCACCGACGGCGCTCGCCTTCGGCTGCCTGTCCGGTACGCCGTCGAGGGCAACCTGACCCACGGCTACGCCATGACCGTCCACAAGGCGCAAGGCATGACCTGCGACGTGTCCCTCGTGCTCGGCGACGACACGCTCTACGCCGAAGCCGGCTACACGTCGATCACACGGGGTCGATTCCGCAACCACGTCTACACCGTCGCCGCCCAGGATCCGGACGAGCTGGCTGGCATCCGACGAGCCCTCGACCGGAGCGCCGCCAAACAGACGGCCATCGAGCAGATGGGGCTGGGGCTGTGATCGACGAGGGGCAGCTTTCCGCTGAGGTTGTACGCGCTCGCGAGGTCCGCCGACTCGCGGGACTTCCGGTGTCGCTCGCCGCCGGCGACTCGATCGGCCTTCTGGCCCGCGTTCTGCAGACAGGCATCGAGCGCGTCGTTCAGGAGCAGGGGGAGACGGCCGCGAGGACGGCGCCCGCAGCCTGACGGAATCTCCCGTTTCATGCGCCTCCGGCTCCCGCGGATGCGACGCTGTGTCCATGGCCATCGAGCTGGACGTGTCGCAACCCCTCCGGGGAATCGATGGCCGTCGAGACCTCGTGCGTGCGATCGTCGGTGCGCACCCGAATGACGAGTCCGAGTGGCTTGAGTGGAAGAGCGACCTGGACCTGAACACCAAGCCTGGCTGCATGCACGTCGCCAGAGCGGTGCTCGGGATGGCGAATCGTCCCGTCGAGGTCGCTGCTCGCGTGTGCGGAGGGTTCGGGTATCTCGCGGTCGGAGTCGAACCGACGAGCATCTCCGGGATCTCGATGCCGGATCCGTCGGAGTGGATCGACCGGGTTGAGGTGTACCTCAAGGGCGAGACTGGGCCCGCCTGGGAGTGGATGATCGTTCCGGTCGATGGCAAGGACGTCCTGGTGGTGACGGTCGATCCACCGCAAGACGGTGACCCGCCGTGGCCTCTACGCAAGGAACTCGATTCGTACCGCTCAGGGACCCTTTTCGTCCGCAAACCCGGCAAGACCGAGCCCGCGCTCGCCGAGGACGTCGACGCGCTTGCGCGGCGTGCGGTCGCAGGCGGTGGCCAGTTGCCACAACTTCTTGTCGAGGTTGTCGGCGACGTTCCGATTCCCTGGCTGGCCGGGGCTGAGGCTCAGGACGATGTCGCCGCCTGGGTCCAGGGTGAACGCGATCGGCACATGCAGATCGCCCAGGCGCTGGAGACGAAGCGGAACAGGGCTGCGAACACGCCGGCGGCGACGGACAGGCTCGGAGCGTACGGTCTGGCCAACGACCTGATGGCACAGCAGGCGAAGTGGCAGAAAGCCACCTCCGACCTTCAGAACGCGATGAGGACCGGTGCCTTCGGGCAGTTCCAGGGCGAGCCCGACCAGCGAACGCTCGAGGAGTACACCAGCGAGCTCGATGACTGGGCCATTCGGCTCGCCGAACCTGCCTTGAACGATCTACTACGCCGCTTCTGCGAATCCGGATACGGACTCGTGCACCTTCGGGTGACCAACAACTCGACCCAGTACCTTCCGGGCGTCGAGGTGCGACTTCACTTCCCCTTCGAGCGTGCGAAGGGCTTCGAGGATATGCCGGATGGTGACCGCCTACCCAGGCCTCCTCGACCATACGGCGAGGCGAAGCCCGGCCCGCTTGATGGACGTTCGTTCCTGTCCGGACTGTCGACGCCGGTCATGCCCACGATCGCCGACTTCCGACCGCCGCGATTCCGGGACACGAGCATCGAGGATGGGTCGATCAAGGTGACGCTCGATACTGGCGATCTCCGCCCGACGGCGTCCTACGACGGCGAGGAGTTCTTCGTGTTTCTTCCTGTGCGGCCCGCCGACGGACTGCTGCACGCCACGTGGACTGCAACGGTGCAGAACCGTGACGGGATCATCGAAGGTCACCTCTCCGTCCCGGTGGCTGAGGAACCGATCAGTGTCGCGGGACTGTTGTCGAGGTCGGGCGACGCCGACGACGAGGACTGAGGATTCTTGCTGCGGCCCGAGTTCATGCCCGGAGTTGAACTTCGAGGCGTCCGGCGTCGAACCTGCGCCGAATTGCCGTCGCGGGGCGGATCGTCACGGACGAGATGAGCACATCGAGCAGCTCTCGCTGAAAGTCGATGCCGGCCTCATCCCAGAGCTCGACCAGCTCATCGAACGTCGTAGGGATCACGGGCACGGCGGAGGTGGCGCTCGACAAGCGCTCGATCTCGGCCGCCCTGATCTGCTCGTCGAGCTTGGCTTGCCGGGTGCGGAAGGTCGCTCGGTCGATGTCGCCGTCGGTGTAGAGGTCGATGAGGCGCTCTCGACGGAGGTGGAGGTCGGCGAGCGTGTCCGACGACGACCCGGGTGACGTTGTCGGAGCCAGCTCGGCCATCGCTGCTCGGGTCACGGGGTCGGCGAGCATCCCGCAGACGAGATCGCGCACGTACTCCTCGAGTCCGTTCGCCTGGATACGGATCCCTCCGCATCCGCCTACGCCGGGACCCTTCCGGCAGGCGTAGGACCTAGATCCGCTCTCGCGGGCGAGCGATCGCAGCGGGCCGCCGCACTTGCCGCAGAAGAGGAAGCCGACCAGCGGGTAGGTCCGTCCCTTCCGCGGCTTCGACCGACGCGGTGCGAGAGCGGAGACCAGGGCGTCGTGGCGGTCCTCGTCGAAGATGGGCTTCCACTGGCCCTTGCCGACGATCTTGCCGTTGTGGGTCCGATAGCCGGCGTTGCGAGGAGCGGTGAGGATCGTCGACAGCGTGGTGACCGTCCACGGACAGCCCGTCACCGTGGGCACGCCTGCCTTGTTCCAGTCCGAGCAGATGCTCCACACCGACTCACCGGCGAGAACCCGATCGGCGGCCTCGTGGATGCGGTCGACTTCGTCGTCGATGTGTTCGCTCATGTCGCGCACGTAGCCGTACGGGCGTCGACCGCCGATACGTGGCGTCCCCTCCTTCGCCTCTCGCGCCCGCACGGCGAGCATGCGGTCGGAGGTCTTCTTCGATTCCTCCCGGTCCATCGCCGAGCGGATGCCGATCTCGAACTCGCTGACCCAGCCGTCTGTCGTCGCCACCGCCCGGTCGGGGTCACGACCAGCGGCCTCGAACGCATCGACGAGCGGCGCCCACCCCGGACCGCCCCCTCGCGACAGCCGGTCGGTCTTGTACGCGACCACGCAGTCGACCTCGCCTCGACGGATCAGGTCGAGCAGCTCGCCGAACTTCGGGCGGTTGCGCCCGCGGTTGCTGTAGCCGGAGGTCGACGGCGCCTCGACCAGCTCGGCGACTACGTCGAGCTTCAACCGGGAGGCGGCGTCTCGGCACGCCTCGACCTGGACGTCGAGCGACGCCGATCCCTCACGCGTGATCGACTGCCGCGCGTAGATCGCGGCTCGACCCCGGAGGGCCGTCGCCGGGGGTCGGCGATTCGAGCGCGCAGAAGCAGAGGCAGCCATGATCCGTAGGTGATGGAGGCGACAGCGCAGGGAGCGCCGTTCGATGCACTAAGCCGCGAAAGGAGCGGAATCTTCCATCACTCGGTGGCCAAACCTACGGAGTTCACCAACACGAAGAACACCCCGGTCGAGGCGTTC
>CAYUOL010000191.1:0-12374 GCA_964446345.1 uncultured Iamiaceae bacterium
ACAAGGCACTCCGTGAACTCGTGACCCGCGCAAACGTTGCCTGACGCGGCACTAGCAACCTTCTTCGGTGCCATCGTGGTGCGCGGCCGTCTCAACGCGCTGACGGCGACCGCGATGATCCAGCAGGGCTCGCCACGCGTTGCCTACGAGCTCGTGGCCAGCGTCGGGACGGAGAGCCGTGAGCGGTTCTGGCCGGTGTTCCGCCGACTCTCCGCCCTGACCAGCCCCGCTCCGGATGAGCCGGCGAACTTGCTCGACCGCATGCGAACCACCACGCGAGACCTCTTCGGCTCGGACGCTGAGGCGGAGATGGCTGCGCTTCGTCAGCTCGTCGCGAGCACCCGTCCGATCGGCGACCGATTGCTCGATCAAGCCCGTGAGCTCCGCATCATCGTGCCTACCGACCAGCTGTCGGTTGCTGGTGGCGGGTGATCAGACGGCGCTCGACGCTACGCCGCCCGGCTCAGGCGTCGCGACGGAGCCGTAGTGCGATCGGGCGGGAGGACGCCACGTCGACCGTCGGCAGGCGAGCCAACAGCGCGAACACCGCTGACGAGCGCCGCAGCTGGTTCCGGTCCATGTCCGCGCTTCCGAACGTTCCGTTCGCCTTGAGCTCGCGCCAGGCCACGTTGAACATCCACCCCGGCACCTCGCTGGACGCGGGTGCCGACCGATCGGTGATCACGTGAACACCTCGCTCTGTGATCTCGGCGATCTCGTTTCGATTGCCGGGTGCTGAGCGTGCTCACGACGTCGCCGACGCTCAGCGCAGCTGTCAACGCCTGGTACAGGTCGGGGTCGAACGTCGTGGGCACGTCGTCGCGTGAAAGCACGTCCTGATACGTACCCATCGACGTGGGCCGATGTTCCGATCCGCGGCTCGACCGATCGACGGGCACAATGGCACCGTGTTCAGGCGACGGGAGCGACACGGGTCTGGTCAGCGGCGCATCGGTCTCGTTGGTTGCGTGAAGGACAAGCGTCCGACGCCTGCGCCGGCGAAGGACCTCTACACGTCGACGCTCTTCGCCGGCCGGCGCCGCTACGTCGAGCGCACGTGCACCGAGTGGTGGATCCTCTCCGCCGGTCACGGGCTCGTGCACCCCGATCAGGTGTTGGCGCCCTACGACGTCACGCTCAAGACGAAGGGCCGGCACGAATGTCGCGGGTGGACGGCGGCCGTCCTCCGCGACATCGATGGTCGGATCCGCCCGGGGCCGGGCGACGTGATCGAGGTGCACGCGGGCAGCGAGTACCGGGACTTCGGGCTGCTCGAAGGGCTGCAGACCCGCGGGTGCGCGATCGTCATCCCGACGGAGGGCATGGCGATCGGGAAGCAGCTGCAGTTCTCCAAGCAGGCCGCGTCGTGACCTCTCCGCCAGCGGGGCACCGCCTCTCCCCTGCCTTCGCTCGGACCACGGAGTGACGGGCACGCGGCGCGTGCTCATCGTCGTGTTGGTGACGCTGCTCGTCGGGGCGCTCGTGTACGTCGGCACGCAGGTGGTGAACAACCGGTTCGGCGCCATGGTGGCGCTGTCGCCTGGGCAGCGCCCCGAAGACCACGTGCTCTTCTCGCCGACGCTGGCGGTGCTCGGGTCCGTCCTCGTCGCTGTGGTGGCCGGCGCCAACGTGGCGCGCTCGCTCTGGGCTCGGTCGCGCGCCGACGACCGCTGAGCCGCCGCCACGACGTCGCCGCTACCATCGCCGCCACGACGGGCGTGGGGAGGTCGGCGTGGCGGTGCTCACGATTCGGGACGAGACGATGACGGGGAAGGAGACCTCCTCGTCGGTGATCGTCGACCTGCCGGACACGATCACGGTGCGCGACCTGATCCGCTGGCGAGTGCGCGAGGAGGTCGCCCGCTACAACGCGGAGCCGGCGCGCACGTTCCAGGGGCTCGTGCAGCCGACCGACGCCGAGGCCGACCTGAACGGGTGGCGTCTGCGCGCACCACGCACCCTCGACTGGGAGAAGCAGGCCGAGGTGGCGCTCGAGGCGTTCTCGAGGAACGGGTTCGTCGTGCTCGTCAGCGACCGGCAGGTGGAGTCGCTCGACGAGGTCGTCGACGTCGCCGAGAACGACGCCGTCGCCTTCGTGCGCCTCGTGCCGCTCGTCGGCGGCTGACGCATGGCCCCTCTCCCACCGGCGACGGCGGCGCGCGTCGCGCACCACCGCGACCTGGTGCTCGCCGAAGCCGAGCTCGCCGAGAGCTTCCGTCGCTTCGTGGTGCTGGCCTACGACGACCACGACGAAGAGCTCGCTCGGGTGCTCGAGCTCGGTGCCGCCTGGCTCCCCTCGATCTCGCTCCTCACGATCGCCGCGCTGGCTGGGATGTCGACGGAGCCCCTGATCCCGACGCGCGGCTCCTCGGCGCTCGGGCCGATGATGAACTACCACTTGCTGGGGTTGCTTCGGACGGTTGACCGCCGACGCCCGGTCTTCGACGTCGTCGACGTCGACGTGCTCTTCGTCCTCGCATCGCGATGCGATCCCTTCGACGAGGTCGCGATTGAGTCGGCGACGCTGGCCGCGGAGCGCCTCGATCCATCCGTGCTCGACCAGCTGGCGCCGACGTTCGCAGCCGCCCTCGAGCAGATGAACGACCACACGACCGGCTCGGTCGGCCGCCCGCTCCGGCCGCGGCTCCGAGCCCTCGCCGCCCACGGACGAACCCCCGGCGGCGAGCTCGACCTGTCGGCCATCGTGCTGGGCGACGGGTGGAGCCACGTCGCTCGACGCGCGGTCGAGGAGCTCGATGCCGATCCCGCCGTCGTCGCCGACGTGCTCGCCCACCTGGCGGCGGCCACCAACGGCACGGCGCCGACCAAGCGGTGGCGCACGGCCTGGACCGACCTCGACACCGCCAGCGCCGACGCCCGCCGCATCGCGCGAGCGCTGGTGCAGGCGCTGCTGGCTGCAGTCCCGACCGAGACCCGCAACGGGTGGGGTGGGATCCGCGCCCTCACGCTCACGCAGGCCAACGTCGACCTGGTGCGCGGCGCCGTTTGGGCCGTGGCGCTCTGTGCCGACGACGCGACGCCGGCGCTGCTCGCCGCCGCCGCCACCGTGGGCCATCGGGCGAACGCGGAGTCCGGCTTCGAACTCAGCGAGAAGGTGGCCAACGCATGCGTCACGATGCTCGGGCAACTCGGGACACCGGAGGCGATCAACCAATTGGTCGAGCTCCGCCGCACGCTCAAGCACCAGGGGGTGCGAACGCAGATCGTCAAGGCCCTCGAGGCCAACGCCAGCGGCAAGGCGACCCGCACATCCCGTCTGACGGAAGGCGCGGTCCCGGCCTTCGAGCTCGATGCCGACGGCCGCGGGAGCGTCGCGGTGGGTCCGGCCGTCGCCCGGATCGTCACCAGCGCCACCCGCAAGCCGACCATCGAGTGGTTCCCCGGCACCGGGATGGACGCCGATCTGGACGCGCTCTCCCCCAAGGCCAGGGTCCCCGCCGCTGTCGCGAAGGCCCATCCCGATGAGGTCACCGCCCTCAAGACCACGGTCGCCGAGATCGCCAAGGTGCAGGCGGCGGAGCGCCGGCGGCTCGAGGCCATCATCGACGAGGACGATCCCTGGCCCTTCGCGACGTGGGTCCATCACTACTGGCGTCACCCGTTGACCGGCCACCTCGTGCGCACGTTGCTCTGGCGGGTGAGCGACCCGACGCCGAGCGGGGGCAACGACCCGTTCGTCGGCATCGCAACCGACGAACCGACGCGTTTCGTCGACGCCGGTGGGATCGAACACCGCGTCGACGCGAGCGCCACGACGATCCAGCCGTGGCACCCGGTGCGGAGCACACCGGCCGAGGTCCGCGCGCTGCGACGGCTCCTCGAGGAGCGCGGGATCCGGCAGCCGATCAAGCAGGCCTACCGGGAGGTGTACCTGCTCACTCCGGCCGAGCAGGAGACGGGCACGTACTCGAACCGCTTCGCGGCGCACGTCCTTCGCTACCCACAGCTGTACGCCCTGCTGCAGGAGCGGGGCTGGGCCACCACCTACCTGACCGGCTGGGGTCAGGGGAGAGAAGGATGCGCCCGGCGGGTCTTCGCCGACGAGGGGGTCACGGCGCAGTTCTTCCATGACCCGATCGACACCGGCCACGTCGACGAGCGCGGGCGCTCGTTGGGCATCGAGCTGTGCGCCACCGATCAGGTGCGCTTCATCCGCACCGGGGACCGAACCGGGACGCCGCTGGCCCTGAGCGACATCGTGCCCGTCGTGTTCTCCGAGGCCATGCGCGATGTCGACCTGTTCGTCGCCGTGTGCTCGATCGGCAACGACCCGAACTGGTTGGACCGCGGCGAAGATCGCCACGTCGACTACTGGAAGCAGTACGCGTTCGGTGAGCTCAGCTCGAGTGCCGAGGTGCGCCGCGACGCGCTGGCGGTGATCCTCCCCAAGCTCAAGATCGCCGACCGCTGTGAGCTCGACGAGCGCAACCTCGTCGTGCACGGCGGGCTCGGGACGTATCGGATCCACCTCGGCAGCGGCAACGTGATGATGGACTCGAGCCGCTACCTCTGCATCGTCGCCGGCCGCGGCGGCGCCAAGACCAGCAAGGTGTTCCTGCCCTTCGAGGACGACCACCTGCTGACCGTGATCCTCAGCAAGGCGTTCCTGCTCGCCGACGACACCAAGATCACCGACAGGACGATCCTCGTGCAGATGGGGATCGTGGAGTAGGCGGGTCTGTTGTACATCCGATCGTCCCATGGGACGATGGACCACTTCGAGGAGCGCACCAGTTCGAACGAGGGGAGGCTCGTGACCGTCGCAGAGGACATCCATCGCATGACCGTCGACGAGTACGTCCGCATCGTTCGCGACTTCGGTTGGGAGTCAACCGAGCTCATCGAGGGAGTGGTCTACGACGTGACGCCCGAGTACAACCGCCACGCCGGCACGGTGATGCACGTGTTCCGGCTGCTCGACCGCACGTTTCCCGACGACGAGGTGCGCACCGTCGGCAGCGTCCACCTCAGCTCCAGCTCTCTGTTCGAGCCTGATGTCTACGTGATCGATGGCTCGTTCGCCCAGGATCCAGATTGGGCGATCCCGGCATCCGCGTTGAAGCTCGTCGTCGAGGTGAGCGTCACGACGCAGAGCCACGATCGCGGCGTCAAGCTCATGGCCTACGCGAAGGCCGGCGTGCCCGAGGTGTGGCTCATCGATCCTCGACCCGACACCGGAGAGCTGCTCCGTCATCGGGAACCCGACGGTGCGTCGTACCGCAAGGTCGACCGGTTCGCCGTCGGAGAGAACGCAGCCACGCTCGACGTTTCGACGATCCTCGACTCCTGACTCCAGCGGCGTCAGCCGGTCGCCTTCTCGCCTTCGACCTCCGCCGCGACTGCATCGTCGCCGTCGCCCTCTTCCTGAGCTTCGTGGTCGAGGTCGAAGAACCGCCGGATGAACGCCGAGCGTCGCGCCAGGCTGCGCAGCACGGGGAGGCCGAACACGACGTCGGAGATGCTGCCGTAGCGGTTGTAGATCACTCCGCATCGTTCGCGACTTCGGTTGGGAGTCAACCGAGCTCATCGAGGGAGTGGTCTACGACGTGACGCCCGAGTACAACCGCCACGCCGGCACGGTGATGCACGTGTTCCGGCTGCTCGACCGCACGTTTCCCGACGACGAGGTGCGCACCGTCGGCAGCGTCCACCTCAGCTCCAGCTCTCTGTTCGAGCCTGATGTCTACGTGATCGATGGCTCGTTCGCCCAGGATCCAGATTGGGCGATCCCGGCATCCGCGTTGAAGCTCGTCGTCGAGGTGAGCGTCACGACGCAGAGCCACGATCGCGGCGTCAAGCTCATGGCCTACGCGAAGGCCGGCGTGCCCGAGGTGTGGCTCATCGATCCTCGACCCGACACCGGAGAGCTGCTCCGTCATCGGGAACCCGACGGTGCGTCGTACCGCAAGGTCGACCGGTTCGCCGTCGGAGAGAACGCAGCCACGCTCGACGTTTCGACGATCCTCGACTCCTGACTCCAGCGGCGTCAGCCGGTCGCCTTCTCGCCTTCGACCTCCGCCGCGACTGCATCGTCGCCGTCGCCCTCTTCCTGAGCTTCGTGGTCGAGGTCGAAGAACCGCCGGATGAACGCCGAGCGTCGCGCCAGGCTGCGCAGCACGGGGAGGCCGAACACGACGTCGGAGATGCTGCCGTAGCGGTTGTAGATCACGCTGTTGATGATCAGCGACAGCGCGATGGCGCGACCCATGAAGAAGAACCAGCCGAGCGTCACGATCGTGGCGCCGATCGCGCCGTAGAGCTGGCTCGCCTTGTCGAACTTCTCGGGCAGGTAGAACTGGCTGATGGCGTGCATGCTCACCAGCACGACCGCCACGAGCACCGAGCCGGGCAGGCCCGCGCCAGGGTCGTCGGTGCCCGTCGGCAGCGCCCGCGAGATGATCAGCCACGCCACGACGTAGAGCGCCAGCGCCGCGCCCAGCGAGATGCCGGCGACGCCCAAGCCGATCTCGACGCGCACCTTGTTCACGAGCACGGCGACGAGACCCATCGCGCTGACGAGTCCCGCGACCAACCCGATGACCTTCCACGACGACTTGGTGCCGATCGGGATCCCCCATGCCGCGCAGCTGGCGGCGTCGAGCACGCGGTTGAGCGACCGGCCCGACCACACCATGCCGAACGCACCCAGCAGGACGACGCCCCACGGCGCGCGCCCCGACTGGTTGAGCGCCGCCGACATCTGCTCGGCCAGCCCGCCGGTGATGCCGGCGTCGTTCGTGACCGTCGAGGTGTCGACGTACGTGCCGACCACGCCGGCCAGGCCGACGATCAACAGCAGCAACGGCACGAAGAACAGGAAGAGGCGGAACGCGATCGCGCTGCCGATCATCGAGCCGCCCGTGCGCATGTCGGACCTGTAGGCGGCGACGCCCAACCCGATCGGCGGGATCCGCTCGTAGGGCTCGGCGCGGGCGATGGCCTTGGCCTTCAACGCGGCGATGCGCGAGGGCGGGGCGTCCTCCGTCTCGGGGGCGGTGGACGCAGGTCGATCGCCGTTGCGGCCGGGCTCGGGCGCGCCGCCGGGATCCGCGACATCGATGTCGGCCGTGCCCGGCTCCGTCGTCCCCTCCTCACGCATCCCGCCATGATCCCACTGCCGCAACGGCCGCTCGAACGCGGCCGACCGCGCCTCCATGAGCAACCGGATGGCAAGAGCCGCAGGCGGAGACGTCCGCGTGGAGGCGACGGCGCCCACCGCCGCTCGCAATGTCTTCGTCGTCGCCGCCCGGGAGCACGGGGACCTGGGGTTCTGCGTCCTCGTGAGCGACGGACCGTGGTCCGCCGCATCGTTCGCGATGCTCCGTCGCGCGGACCTATGCGGCGGTCGGGGGCGGCAGCGTGCCCGCCTCGAGGGCGTCGCGCAGCCACGTGGGATCGGCGCTGTCCTTCAGCTTCAGGCGCGCCACCGTGACGCGTCCCTCGCTGCGCACCGAGCCCACCTCGACGACGTCGGCCAACGGCGTGCCGCTCTTCTCG
Organism: uncultured Iamiaceae bacterium; assembly: GCA_964446345.1. Classification (GTDB taxonomy): domain Bacteria; phylum Actinomycetota; class Acidimicrobiia; order Acidimicrobiales; family Acidimicrobilacustridaceae; genus CAYUOL01. Next base: position 7,519 of record CAYUOL010000191.1, read on the forward strand.
TCCGTCCCCTCGGCGACGTACGTGCGCAGCTTCTCCACGTTGGCCGCGGCCGCGTCGTCGCTCGCCGCCAGGAGCACCACGACGACCTCGAGCTGCTTCGGATCGGTCGCGGCCAGGCCGACGCCGCTCATCACATACGGACCGACGGTGGGCGACGACGTGGTCGACGCACCCTTCTTCGCGGTCGTGCCGATCGCGCCCTTGGGACGATCCAGCTGGAGGGCGACGGCGAAGGTGCCCTCCTCGTCGAGCGCGGACGCGACGGCCGCGATGTCGGGATCGTCCGCCAACGACGGCTTGCGTCCTGCGCGGGCGTCGAGCGCGCTCTTCATGAGGTCGGGGTTGGCGGCGACGAGGAAGGTGTCGGGCCCGATGAAGAAGGCGGAGTCGGGGCGGCTGGCCTTGTCCTTGTCCTTGTTCTTGCCGCGGGGGCACCCGCTGACGCACATCTGCGACAGCAGGAACGAGTCGCCCTCGTGCTCCGCCACCCGCGGCGCGGGGTCCATCCCCTCGGTGACGCGCGGGCGGACGGCCGCCGGATCGAAGCGCCCGTTCTCGATCGCCAGCAACGACTGCCCGTCGCCGAGCGTGAACGACTGGGAGACGGTCCCGATCGCCGGGGCCGCCCCTTGCGCGAGGAGGATGCCGGCCTTGTCGCGCAGCGCCAGGGAGTACGCGTTGGTGGCGGCGTCGGGCGCATCGGCCGGCGGCCGCTGGATGCCGAGCGCGCTCGCCGCGACCTCGAAGTCGTTGAGGAAGGTCGAGGCGTCGGTCACCTCGCGCCGCGTCTCGTCGGTGTCGGGGATGAGGCGCAGGATCTTCGCCCATCGTCCCGTGACGGGCTTGGCCGACGAGCCGGTGGCGCTGCCGCTCGCGGTGCTCGGGGCGTTCGAGGTGGCGGTGGTGGTCGACGCCGAGCACGCCGCCAGCAGCAGCGTCATCGAGCTGAGGGCGATCACGACGGCCGTGCGCAGGCGGTGCCCGTCGCGTGTGGTCTGCGGTGGTCGAAGCGCGCCCGCGGCGCGGTCCCTTCGCGTCATTGGCCCTGTCCTCCCGGATCCTGCGCAAGCCTCTGGTGCCGCCACCCCAAAGGGTAGAGGGAGCGATCGGGGCGTCGCCGCGCGCGCCCTGGTCCGTCGGGGCGTCGTCTCGTGCGTGCGCTGCCTACGATCCTGCGAATGCGCGTCGACATCGGTGGGGGCACGCACCTCTTCTTCGAGGCCCTGGGCGGCGGGCTCGACCCCGCCCCCGAAGAGCTGCGCGGCAAGCCGACGTTGCTGCTCCTGCACGGTGGTCCGGGCTCGGACCACTCGGTCTTCCGCCCCTGGTTCGATCGCTTCGCGGACACGCACCAGGTCGTCTACCTCGACCACCGTGGGCAGGGCCGGTCCGACGAGCGGCGGGACCCGACCGGCTGGACCCTCGACACGTGGGCCGACGACATCGTGCGCTTCTGCGACGCGCTCGACATCCACGAGCCGATCGTGCTGGGGCAGTCCTTCGGGGGCTTCGTCGCGATGCACTACGCGGGGCGCCACCCCGACCATCCCGGTGGGCTCGTGCTCTCGAGCACCGCGGCCCGTCATCACCGCGACGCGACGCTCGATGCGTTCTCGCGCCTCGGCGGGGCAGACGCGCGTGCGGTGGCCGAGCGCTTCTGGAGCGGCACCGCGACGCCGGAGGAGATGCTGCGCTACGACGAGGTGTGCACACCGCTCTACAACCGGCACGCGGTGGTGGAGGACGCCCCCCGGCGCGTGTGGACCAACCTCCGCGTGCTCGTGCACTTCGTGGCCGGCGAGCACCGCACGCTCGACCTGCGAGCGGACCTGGCGGCGGTCGCGTGCCGCACGCTCGTGCTCGCCGGCGTCGACGACCCGGTGTGCCCGGTGCCGGTGTTCGACGAGATGGTGGCGGTGCTGCGCGACGGCGGCGTCGATGTCGAGGCGCACCTGCTCGACGACTGCGGCCACGGCTCGTACCGCGACCAACCCGAGGAGACCGAGCGCATCCTGCGGGCGTGGCTGCGCTGACGCCGCCGTCGCGGGACGTCCGTCAGATGGACGGCACGATCTCGCCCACCTGGCTCTTGGCCGATCGCGTTCGCCGATGAGGATGGCGCCGGCGACGCCGGTGGTGACGCCGTGCGCGGCGTGCGGGTCGCCTTCGAATTGATCGAGTCACGACGGCGAAAGCCGGGCGCGCGATGGTCGCCTGAATGGCTCCAGTGAGCTCGGCCCGCTCGGATGGCACGCCGCGGCTGCAACGCGGTCCGCGCGCGCGGCACGCCGCGTCCGCTCCACGGGCCGATCGATCGGTGCATCGCGTGCTGCAGCGGGGCGGCGTGAACCCCGGGCGCGACGGCACGTGTGGCGCTCCCCCCTCGTCTTCGGCCGAAGGCGCCGGCGACGCACCCTTGTCGGCCAGAACCACCCGCGCGCGCTTCGGGGCCTCGGGACCCTGCGTGGACGGAATCCGTCGACCACCGGCATCCTCGTCCTCTTGCCACTGCGTGCCACGCCGCGCAGAGGCGCGAAAAAGCAGACAGTCCCTTCGGGACGAGGGGGGCGCCTGCTCGTGGAGACCGATCGCGCCGCTCGATCACACACGAAGCCAGGCCGGAAGTGGTTCACCTGGCGAAGGTGGCGGCGCGACTGCGAACCGAGCTGGAGCGGCGCACGGTCTGCGACCGCGGCGGCGCACCGACGCCTGGTGGGTCGTGCCGGACGCCGCTCAGCTCCGTCAGGAGCGGTTGGCGAGGTCCTTCAGCAGCGCCCGGGTGCGAGCGCGCGAGGCCTTGTGGTCCGCGCCGACGGGGAAGATCGCCGCCCACACATCGGTCGCCCCGGCGTCGAACAACGCCTGGATCTGCGCCTCGACCGCCGCCTCGTCGCCGACGATCGCCGCGTCCCCCGGCCCGTCCGCCTCGCCGAGGTCGAGCAGGCGGCGGTAGTTCGGCAGCTCGCCGTAGCCGGCGAAGGTCGCCGCTGCGGTCGTGCGGGCCTCGTCGGCATCGTCGTGCACGGCGACGGGAAGGCCGGCGACGATCCGCGGCGCCGGCCGGCCCGCACCTTCGGCGGCGGCGCGCAGCCGCGGGGAAACATGCGTCTCGATGGCGCGTGCCGTGCCCATCCAGAGGATCGTCCCATCGGTCTGCTCGCCAGCGACGCGGAGCAGCCGGGGCGCCAGCGCCGAGACGAGCACCGGCACCGCAGGCTCGACGGGCCGCCCTCGCGCGGGCACGTGCACCTCGAACTCGTCGCCGACGTGGTCGACGGCTTCGCCTCGCAGCAGCGCGGTGACGATGAAGACGTACTCCTCGGTGTGACGCCCCGGGTGGGCATAGGACAACCCATAGGCCCCCTCGATCGCGGGGAGGTGTGACGGGCCCAGCCCGAGCGTGAACCCCGGCCGGCCCATGGCCTCGGCGGTCGCGATGGCGCGCTGGGCCTGGAGCACCGGGTGGCACGTGTAGGTCTGCAGCACCGAGGTGCCGAGCTCGATCGTGGACGTGGCCCGACCGGCGAGGGCCATGGCCACCAACGGATCGTTCGCGACGGCGCTGGCGTACCAGAGGCTCGAGAAGCCGTCGGCTTCAGCCCGCTCGGCCTGGGCGACGAGGCGATCCGTGGTGGCGGCACTTCCGCTGAGTCCGATGCGCATGGGTGCCGACGCTACCCGGCCACGGGATCGACGCCTCGGGTCACGGTACGGTGCGGCCATGGGGGACATGGGGGACATCGCCACGTTCGATCTCGATGCGCTGACGCCCGAGGATCCGTACACGGCCTTGGCCACAGCCCGGGCCCAGGCGCCCGTGATGATGACGGCGTCGGGGTTCGCGTGCGCGCTGACGTACGAGGCCTGCGACACCGCGTTGCGGCACCCGTCGTTCACCTCGGGGCTCATCGCCGAGCGCTACCGCGCGGCGTTGCCGCCCGGGCCCGCGCAGGACGAGCTGGCGCACCGCATCAACTTCCTCGATCCGTCGGATCACCCGCGCGTGCGCGGCCTGGTGTCGCGGGTGTTCACGCCCGGGCGCATCCGCGCGTTGCGGCCGTGGATCGAAGCCGAGTGCGAGCGTCTGCTCGACGCCATCGACGTCTCGGCGCCCGTCGATCTGCGCGAGCGCTTTGCGCACCAGCTGCCGTCGTACGTGATCTCGGAGATGCTCGGCGTGCCCCTCGCGGACCGCGACCAGCTGACGGCGTGGACCGAGCTCGTGACGCCGCTGCTCGGGGTCGAGCTCGACCCAGACGAGAAGGCGGCGGCTCTCGACGCGTCCGCGCTGTTCGCCGCGTACGCCGAATCGCTCATCGCCGAGCGCCGCGCCGACCCGCGGGACGATCTGCTGAGCGCGCTCGTCGCCGCCGAGGACGGCGACCAGCGCCTGTCGCATCCCGAGCTGCTGTCGTTGGTGGTGACGCTCTACTCGGCCGGGCACCGCACCACGCGCGACCTGTTCACGAACGGGCTGCTCGCGCTGCTGTCGTCCGGTGGGTACGGCGAGGTGGTGGCGGATCCGTCGCTGGTGCCGTCGGCGGTGGAGGAGATGCTGCGCCTGCAGACGCCGACGCTGTTCGTGGCGCGGGTGACGGCGGAACCGGTCGAGCTCGCCGGGGTCGCGCTCGACACGTGGACGCCCGTGCTCGTGTTCCTCGCGTCGGCCAACCGCGACCCGGCGCGCTTCACCGACCCGGATCGGTTCGACGTCCGCCGCGACGAGGGGGCGGCGCTGTCGTTCGCGTTCGGCGCGCACCACTGCCTGGGGGCTTCGCTCGCCCGCATGGAGGCGCAGGTGATGCTCGACGCGATCGTGCGGCGCTGGCCGGATCTGGCGCTGGCCGACGACTTCG
>CAYUOL010000192.1:0-12362 GCA_964446345.1 uncultured Iamiaceae bacterium
CGGTGCACGTCGTCCCGCCGTCCTTCTGACGCCTCGTCAGGTACGGTGCCGAAGGCGCACGACCCACGGACGACCCGGGAGGGGGCCCTCGGATGGCAGGCACGGTCAGGTTGGACGTCGATGGCGCGATCGCGACGATCACCAACGACAACCCGGAGAAGCACAACGCCTTCGACGACGACATGGACGCGCAGCTGTTCGCGATCCTCGGCGAGCTCCGCGGGCGCCCCGAGATCCGCGCGGTGATCTGGCGCGGTGAAGGTCGGTCGTTCTCGTCGGGTCGCGACGTCGCGGCGATCGGCACGTTGCAGGTGCCCCTGTCGCACCACGAGCTGATGCGGCGGGGCCACCGTGGCATCCAGCAGCTGTGGCAGCTCGACGCGCCGGTGCTCGTGGCGTGCAAGGGCTGGGTGATGGGGGGTTCGTTCCAGCGGGCGCTGCTGTGCGATGTGCGCGTCGCCGCCGAGGGCACGCGCTTCCGGCTCCCCGAGACGACCTACGGCGTGATCCCCGACACGGGCGGTGTCGCGGTGCTGCACCAGATGTGCGGTCCCGGCGTCGTGAGCGACATGGTGCTGACCGGCCGCATCCTCACCGCGGAGGAGGCGCTGGCCCTCGGCGTCGTCAGCCGCATCGTGGGCGAAGACGACCTCGACGCCACCGTGCGCGAGATGGCCGAGCAGGTCGCGAAGGCGCCGGCGGTCACGATCAAGATGGCTCGCCAGGTGATCCGCCACCTCTCGCGCCCCGCGGTCGAGGCCTCGATGGAGGACGAGCTGATCTACCAGACGTTCATCAACAAGAGCGACGACTTCGCCGAGCTCCGCGCCGCCCGGGCGGAGGAGCGCGAGCCGCGCTTCACCGGCAGCTGACACCGACGAGGAGAGACCCGCATGAGCGACCACATCGGCCTGCCGGCGCCACCCCCGCCCGGCACCACCGCCCTCGCCCCCGACACGTTCCGCGGGACGAGCGTCTTCATCACGGGCGGCGGCACCGGTCTGGGCAAGGCCGTCGCCTCGGAGTTCGCGCGGCTGGGCGCGTCCATCGTCATCGCAAGCCGCAAGGAGGAGCATCGAAGGGCCGGGGAAGAGGCCATGGCGGCGCTCGGCGCCGAGGTGCTCACGGTCGCCTGCGACATCCGCGAGCCGGACGACGTCGCCCGCGCGTTCGACGCCGCGACCGATGCCTTCGGCCTGCCCGGGGTCCTCGTCAACAACGCCGCGGCGAACTTCCCGGTGCCGGCCGAGGACATGTCGCCGAACGCGTGGCGCACCGTCGTCGACATCACGCTCAACGGCACCTGGTTCTGCTCGCGCGAGTTCGGCCGCCGCCACCTCGCGGCGCGGACGCCGGGTTCGATCGTCAACATCGGCGCGTCCTACGCGTGGACGGGCGGCCCCGGGTTCGCCCACTCCGCCGCGGCGAAGGCCGGGGTGAAGAACCTCACCGAGACGCTCGCCGTCGAGTGGGGGCCCTACGGGATCCAGGTCAACGCGATCGTGCCGGGGCTCTTCCCGCACGAGGACATGACCGCCGACATCCAGGGCAACCTCGCCTCGACCCACGACAAGGACGCGTGCCAACCCGCGCTGCGCGTCGGCCAACGCCAGGAGCTCGGGTGGGCCGCCACGTTCCTGACGTCGCCGTACGCACGGTTCATCTCCGGGCACACCTTGGTGGTGGACGGTGCCAACTGGCAGCGGCGCTCGCTCGTGAACCCGGCGGTCGTGCCGATCCGCGAGCAGATGGGCAAGGGGCCCTTCGACATCGACGAGCGGCGCTGACCATGTTCGCCACCTGCAACCGAGCCGACGCCGAATCGGTGCTCCAGGCGCTGAAGCACCTCGCGCTGATCCACCCGCAGCACCGGTTGGTGCCGCTCGACCGGATGGTGCTGGACGCGGCGGCCCAGCTCGCCTTCGACCCGCCCCTGCCGGCGATCGACCTCGACGCGCTCGAACCGATCGGCCCCGAGCAGCTGGCAGAGCGCATCACCGACCCGGACCTGCGCGAGACCGCCGCCGCGCTGTGCGCCATCCTGGCGCTCACCGAGGGCGAGCTCGACGGCCCGCGGCTGCGCGAGGCCGTCCGCTTCAACCACGCCCTCGGCCAGCACGAGGCGTACGTGCACGATCTGCTCGAGCTCGCCCGGGGCCACCAGAAGTGGGTGCAGGCCGACCTGGTGCGCCGCAACCTCGACACGTTCCCGGGCATGGCGGCGGACATGGAGGTGCACGGGGCGTACCCCTACACCGGCACCCCCGAGGACCAGGCCCTCGCGGCGCGCTACGTCGCGCTCGGCGAGCACCCGGTCGGCACGTTCGGCCGGGCCTACTTCGACCACTTCCGCGAGCACGGCTTCGGCTTCCCGGGCGAGGTCGGGGCGCTCACCGAGCTCTTCGCCGCACCGCACGACTCGGTGCACGTGCTCAGCGGCTACGGCACGAGCACCCAGGGCGAGCTGCTCGTCTCCGCCTTCACCGCCGGCATGCACCAGCCCGACGCCATGGCCGCCCACATCCTGCCCACGCTGCTCGAGTGGCAGGTCGGCCTCGACCTCAGCTTCGCCGTGGCGCCCGAGCGAGGCTGGCTCGATCCGCACAAGTACCTCGTCGCCATCGATCGCGGCCGACGGTGCACCCGCGACGTGCTGGACGGGACGTGGGACCTGTTCGCCCACGCCGCACAGGACCTCGACGACCTGCGCGCGTCGTTCGGCATCCCGCCGCTCGCGCCGGGTGACGCGGGGATCGGCATCGAGCCCCACGGCCGCTGACCGCGCGGCCGGAGCCGGCACCCCTGCCTCCCGCTCCCTAAGGTGAACCATCTCTCGCCCCTTCGGAGTCGCTGTGATCATCGTGACCGGCACCGTCCTCGCCACCCCCGACACGCTCGACGAGATGCTGCGCATCAGCCTCGAGCACGTCCATCGCTCCCGCACCGAGCCCGGCTGCCTCGCCCACGGCGTGTACCAGAGCGCCGAGGACCCCCATCGCCTCTTCTTCTACGAGCAGTGGGCGGACCAGGCGGCGATCGACGCGCACTTCCAGGTGCCCGCTTCGATCGCGTTCGCCACCGCGCTCGGGAAGATGTCGGCCGAGCGCCCGTCGATCGAGATCCTCACCGTCGCCGACGACGCCGACTGACCGCCCTCCGCCTCATCTCTCGGTCGGTGCCGCGTCGGGCGGACCGAGCACCACCACGCCGCGATCGCCGTCGACGATCACCGGCTGGCCGTCCGGGATCCGCTGCGTGCCCGTCCCCGTCGCCACCACGCAGGGGATGCCGTACTCGCGCGCGGCGATCGCCGCGTGGCTGATCGCGTCACCCGAGTCGGTCACCACCGCAGCCACGACCCCGAACAACGGCGTCCACGGCGGTGCGGTCATCGTGGTGACCAGCACGTCGCCCGGTGCGAGGCGCTCGGCGTCGATCAGCTCCCGCACGACGCGCGCCCGGCCCGACGCCACGCCGGCCGACGCGGCGACGCCCCGCACGAGGTCCGCCTCGGCGTCGGGGCCGGGGCCAGCGACGGGGGCGGTCGCCCACGCCGACCCCCGGTCACCCCGGGGCCGGCCGATCTGCGCCGGCGGCGTGACCGCGCGCCAGTGGGCGAGGTCGGCGCGGCGGGCCTCGACGACATCGGGAGGCACCAGCGCAGGATCGTCGTACTCGGCGGGCACCAGGAGGAACACGTCGTCGACCGCGACGAGCACGCCGGCCTCGACCAGGGCGCGCCCGCGCCGGCGAACCGCGGCGCGCATCGAGCCCGACGCGATCAGCTGCGCGCGGGCCCGGGCCTCCCGCACCGCGACGAACGAGCGAAGCCCTTCGAGGTGGTGGTCGAGCGCGGCGCGATCTGCCGGGGCCAGCGCGAGCCGCGCGACCTCGCCCAGGAGCGCGTCGCGGCGGGCCGCCGCCTCCGCGTGGACCGCCGCCGGCGAGCGGGGCGCCGTCCGCCGGAGCAGCCGCACCTCGGCGTCGAGCAGATCGGGGCGCTCCTGCAGCGTCGGGTGGTCGATCGTCCACGACACCGAGCGCCCGCCGTGCTCCGCTAGGAACGCCCGTCGCGCGGACTGGGCGGGCGGCGTGCCCGGCTCGAGCCGGGCCAGCTCCCACAGCGCCGCATCCGCGCACAGCGTCTCGTTGCTCCCCCCTTGCGCGAGCGCGAGCGCGACGGCCTCCGCCTCGTCGCCGTACGGCGGGCGCAGGAGGCGGATGACGGCCCGCTCGTCGACCCGCGAGACCGCGCCCGCGACGCTCGTGTGACCCCACACGTAATCGCGCCACTCCGCGAGGACGGAGAAGGGAGTCTCGTCCCCGGCCGACGCGAGCGCCTCGCAGCCCCGCCGCACCGCGGGCGACGAGTGCTCGTCCCACACCGCCTGCGAGCTGCCGTGGGCCCGCACCAGGCGATCGATGTCGGCGGCGAAGGTCCGCCGCTCGTGGGGCGTCAGCTCGAACGCGGGCGCGTAGCCGTACCCGTTGGCGTCGGGGTGCACGCGCCGCACCACGTCGGGCATGGCCACCCCGCTCTCGGCGTAGGCCCGCTCCCGCCCGACGCGGCCCGCCGCGTGCACCGCGGCCGCCAGCGGGGTCATCGCCTGCGGCACGTGCTCGCGATCGAGGTGCCAGGGAACCTCGGCGTCGGCCTGCGTCGCGAAGGTGACCGGGAACGGATCGCCGGCCGGTCCGCGATGCTCGACGGTGTGCACGTCGCCATCTTGGCGGCTCGGGGCGAGGGCCGCGGCGACGGATCGCTCGCGCACCGCCGCGCGCCGCGAACCCGTGACCCGGACCGCCGCGGCACGGGGCGCAGTCCGTCCGGCGCTCCGGGTGAGAAGATGTCGGGTCGCTATGGGCAAGAACCTCCGCACCTACCTGATCGTCGGGCTGTTCGCCCTGCAGGCCGTCGCCGTGCTGGCGATCATCGTGCTGACGGGGGCGACCACCAACCGCCTGCTCGTGAAGCAGATGGACGAGCAGATGAGCACCGCGGCGCAGTCGGCCGTGTACAAGACCGAGGGGCTGCTCGAGGGCGCCGACGACGCCGCGAACATCGCGAAGCGCGTGGTCGAGTCGGGGCTGGCCGACCCGGCAGAGGTGTCGAACCTCGAGCGGTTCCTGGCCAGCGAGCTCGACGTGAACGACCTGCTGGCCGGGGCCTACTGGGCGGCGCCCGACCACTCGTTCGTCATCGTGCAGCGCGATGCCGGCCACGGTGACGCCGAGGGGTACCACACCAAGATCATCCGCGACATCGAGGGGCACCGCGTCGTCACGAACGTGTACCGGGACCGCGACTTCAAGGAGGTCGAGCGGGCCGTCGACCCCGACGACCCGTACGACCCGCTCACCCGGCCGTGGTACCTGGCCGCCGAGAAGACCGACGGCCAGCAGGTGGTGTGGACGGCGCCCTACGTCTTCTTCACCTCGAAGCAACCCGGCGTCACGGCGGCGGTCCGCGTGAACGAGGACGACGTGGTGGACAGCCCGATGCTGGGGGTGATCGGCGTCGACATCGAGCTGCAGGGGCTCTCGAAGCTGCTCGCCGAGGAGGTCAACGTCAGCCCGCACGGCCTCGCCGTCATCACGGACAGCAAGGGCGTGGTGATCGCGACGCGCGATGCGCAGCGCTCGGTGAAGCAGGGCCCCAACGGCTTCGAGCGCACCGGCGTCGACGAGATCGGATCCCCTGCGATGGTCGAGGCGTTCCGGGTGGGCGCGCCGCAACTCGCGTCGACGACCCCGTCCCACCCGACCGCGGTGGCGTTCTCGTCCGACGGGGAGGGCTACCGCGCCGTCTTCAGCGCGCTCGAGGGCCATCCCGACTGGTACGTGACGGTCATCGCACCCGAGCAGGACTACGTCGGGGACATCCAGCGCACCCAGCGCATCAACGGCGTGCTCGCGGTGGCGGTCGGCCTGGGCATCGTCTGTGCCGCGTTGCCCATCCTGCGCCTGCTGGCGCGCCGCAGCGAGCGCCTCGTCCAGCGCGCCACCACCGATGCGCTCACCGGGCTCGCCAACCGGCGCCACTTCGAAGAGGTGCTCGAACGCGAGATCAGCCGCGCGACGGAGCGGCGCCGCCCCCTCGTGGTGGCGATGCTCGACCTCGACCACTTCAAGTCGATCAACGACACGTACGGGCACGGCGTCGGCGACCAAGCGCTCGTCGCCGTCGCGCGCCGGTTGACCGACGCGGTCCGCGAGGGTGACCTGGTCTCGCGCCTCGGCGGTGACGAGTACGCCGTGATGATCTGCGGGCTCGAACTCGATGCCGCGACGAGCGTGCTCGAGCGGGCGCGCGCAGCGATCGAGGCCACGCCGATCCGCGCCGACGCCTCGACGCCCGAGGACACGGGGCGCGACGGCGCCGACCCCGGTGCGGCGTCGCCCACCACCGCCTCCGGCGCCTCCGCGAGCGGCGCATCCGGCGCCCCGGACGCGCCAGCGCTCGTGCCCGTCCGCGTCACGATCGGGGTGGCCGACCTCATCCCCGGGATCAGCGACAACGCCGCGCTGCTGCGCCGCGCCGACCAGGCCCTGTACGTCGCGAAGAAGCGCGGGCGCAACCAGGTCGCCACGATCCGCGACGTCGACCCGAAGGACGCCGGCGTCACCCTGCCTTCGGCCCCCGTGGCCGAAGGGGTCGGCGCCGCACCCGGCGGCTGAGCGCGCCCCGCGCGTCGGTCAGTTCAGCGTCGGGTCGGCGGGGTACTGGGCGAACAGCGCCATCGTGCCTCGTTGGCGCCGGAGCACGTCGGCCCACAACGTCTCGGGCTCGTCGCACATCATGTCCTCGGGGCGGGCGTCGACCACGAACCACGCGCCCGCCTCGATCTCGGCCTCGAGCTGCGCGCTCCCCCAGCCCGCGTAGCCGGCGAAGACCCGGATCTCCTCGAGCCCGGGCCCGATCTCGGCCGGTTCGCAGGTCAGGTCGAGGGTGCCCACGCGCCCGATGACGGGGTTCCAGCCCGCCGCCGTGCGGGTCTCGTCGGCGCGGGCGAGCGCGATCGCGCGCTCTTGCTCGACCGGGCCACCGACGAACACCACCGACGGGACGGCAGCGTAGGAGTGCCACTGCGGCAGCGGATCGAGCACGTCGAGATCTGTCGGGCGGTTGAGCACCAGGCCGAACGCCCCCTGCTCGGAGTGCTCGAGCAGGAACACGACGGTGCGATCGAAGTTCGGATCGCCGATGACCGGCGTCGCCACCAACAACATCCCGGCATGCGAACCCCCACGCATCCCGCCATGATCGCACCCCAGCCGCCTCGGCGCTACGACCCCGCCGGCCGGGCGCCGCGGACCCGTTCCGACGTGGTGGGCGGGCCGCGGTGGCGTCAGCCCAGCAGCGCCACCAGCGTGGCGTCGTCGACGTCGGCCAGCGAGGCCACCACGACGTGGGCGGCGCGGAGGTCCTGGTGCGACGGGTGGTCCGCCGGACGGTTCGCGGCTGCCGTCGCGAGCACCCGCATGCCGGCCGCGACACCGGCGCGCACGCCTGGCTCGCTGTCCTCGACGACCAGGCAGCGGGCCCGATCACCGTCCACGACGCCGGCCAGGGAGGCGGCGGTCAGGTAGCACTCGGGGTCGGGCTTGCCCCGGCCGTACTCCTCGGCGGCGAGCGAGCCGCCGAGCAGGCCGGCGATGCCGAGGCGGCGGATGGCGACGTCGGCTTCACGGCGCAACGACCCCGTCACGAGCCAGACGGGCACGTCGGCGCTGCGCAACCGCTCGATGAGCTCGACGCCGCCCTCGAGCACCGGGGTCGGGAAGCCCTCGTCCATCAGCAGCTGCGCCCGGCCCATCACCGAATCGATGAACGACACGAACGTGAGCCCGGCCCGCTCTTCGATCTCGAGCGAGACGTACACGTCCTGCCACGCCCGGCCGACGAGCGGGGCCAGGTCCTCGTCGGTGTAGCCCAACCCGGCGGCGTCGGTGATGTCGCGCACGGCCTGCTGCATGAGCGGCTCGCGGTCCATCAGGGTGCCGTCGAGGTCGAAGAACGCGGCGGCGGGGTTCACAGGGTCTCCTCAGATCGGGGCGGGGAGCTGGGCGGGGAGCTGGGCAGGGAGCCGGCCGGGGAGCCGGTCGGGAATCGGGTCCGCGACGAGGTCACGGCGGCCGCCGGGCGGGCCGGGGGTCCGGCGGCGACGACGGCCAGCGTGTCCGCCGGCTCGACCCGATCGAGGACCTCGCGCACCACGGCACGGTCGCCGTCCCACCCGACGATCGCCGCGGGATCGGGCTCGGCGTCACGATCGGCGTAGCGCCACGCGACGAGGCGCACCTCGGGGTTCCGCGGATCGGCCGTGCCGTCCCACTCGAGCCCGGTCACGCACTCCCAGTAGATGCCGGCGCCGGAGTTGTAGTACCGCTCCCACGCCGCACGCGACGCGGGCTCGATCGGCCGGCTCAGCGGCAGGTGGGTGTGCCCGAGCAGCAGCCGGGGCCCGCCCTCGACCGGCGCGCCGACGGCGACGCCGGCGTGGACCCGGAACGAGTCGAACAGCAGCACCTCGTCGACGCTGTAGAGGTCGAGGTTCGCACCGAGCCACCGGTTCACGCGCGTCAGCACGTCCGGCAGGCGCCCGCCGAGCAGGGCGTCGGTCTCGCTCGGTGCCGGCATGCCCGGGTTGTCGACGAGCGGCGCATCGAGCAGCGCGGAGCCCAGCCACGTGCCGAGCTTGCCGAGACCGGAGCGCCACGGCGCGTTCCACCCGTCGACGTGGTGCCCGTGGGTGGCGATGCCGACGGCCTCGGCGGGCTCGCCGTCGCCGCCGCCGTCGGCGTCGAACACGAGGAAGTCGACGACGTCGATGCCCGCGTGCACCTCGCCCAGCGCGTCGACCATGGCCTCGTCGAGGTAGACGTCGTCGTGGTTGCCGACGAGCCGGTGGTAGCGACCGAGGCGGTGGAAGCCCTCGTCGATGCGGGCGTAGATGCCCGCGTTGTTCGCGACGATGCGACGGAGGTGCTCGCGGTAGATCGTGCGCAGCAGCGCCGCGCCCCGCCGGGGCCCGAGCGCGTGGCCGAGCAGGCGGAAGAGGTCGTAGACCACGCCGTAGGTGGAGCCGCCGACCAACCAGAAGTCCTCCACGTCGCCGTTCTCGACGAGGTGCCACTCCTCGGCGGCGTAGTGATCGAGGGCGAGCTCGTAGAGGGCCCGGGCGTTCTGGTGGGTCGGCCAGTCGATCGTGCCGGGCACGCAGCGGTGGAGGTCGGACGACACGAAGTAGCGACCGGCGGCGGGCGTGCGCTCGACGCGGTCCGCCACGTAGCCGTGGTCCGCACCCCCCATGACCTGCGCGAGCAACGCGGGGTAGCGGTCGATCAGCGCCTTGGCCGCGGCGGTGTTGCGGACGGCCAGCGAGCCGACGAGCGGCGCCAGCAGCGGCACGGCGACGCCGACCGTGGTGAGCCGCACGACGGCCCACGCGGCCGGGATGGCACCGGGGTGGCCCGGGGTGAGCGCGAACGACGAGCGCCGCACGTGGCGACGATCGACCGCATCCGCCTTGGTCGCGAGTCGGGTGAACGCGCGGGCCGCCCGCCCGGTCACCGTCGGTTGAGCAGCGCGAGGAGGCGCAGGACCTCGAGGTAGATCCAGATCAGCGTGACGACCATCCCCCACGCCCCGTACCACTCCATGTACTTCGGCACCTGGTGCTGGCTGGCCTTCTCGATGAAGGCGAAGTCGATGGCGAGGTTCAGGGCGGCGATGATGATGATGCCGACGCTGAGCAGGATCGACAGCGGCGACGGCGTGTTCAGGAACGACGCCTGCGCACCGAACAGGCTGGCGACCCAGGCCAGCAGGTACATCAGGAAGATGCCCATCGTGGCCGCCACGACGACCATGACGAACTTGTTCGTCACCTTGATGATGCGCGTGGCGTAGAGGAACAGCATCGCCACGAAGATGCCCAGCGTGGCGAACAGCGCCTGGGTGACGATGCCCTCTTGGAAGTTGTTGTAGACCGCCGAGATGGCCCCGATGAAGATGCCGTACCCGAGGCAGTAGAGCGGGGCGGTGATGCGGGCCGCCTTGGGGACGAAGGCCGTGACCAGGCCCAGGATGACCGCCGCGAAGAGCGGGATGAACACCCAGGCCGGGATCGTGGCGCTGAAGGACTGCACGACGACGCCGTTGACGACGACGGGCGGCGGGGCGGGCGTGACGGTGGTCCAGCCGTACACGGCGGCACCGACGAGCAGCACCATGAGCACGGCGGCGGCCGTGATGGTGCCGCCGATCGTCATGACCGAGTAGTTGGCCGCCGGGGGCATGCTCGGCAGACCGGGGTCGTAGCCCTGACCCGACGCCTCGCGCTTCTGCTCGTCGAACTTGCTGTCGGTCAGTACTGGGCTGCCCCTCATGAACGCCATGCAACGTGCTCCTGATCTGCGCGCCCGAGGCGCAAAGAAGTGATGCCTCCAGCCTAGGGGGAAGTGCCCGGCAGATCGGCGCGCGTGGTGGCGCCCGAGACCACGGTCACCCCGGGGCCGGACCTGCGCCCAACCAGGCCTCGATGCGGCCCTCGCGCTCGCGGCACGCGTAGGTCTGGATCGGCGCCTTCTCGTCGCGCCGACCCAGCACGTTCAGCTTGGTGCCGCACCCCTGCCGGTCGAAGCGCCAGAAGTGCGAGGCGCACACGAGCTCGTCGCCGTCGACCACCCCTTCGGCCTCGAGGTGCGACCACTGGTGCGGGCACCTCGCGTCCATCACGGTGGGCTCGCCGGCAACGGTGCGCCACACGACGAGGTCCCGGTCGCCGACGGTCGCCGACGTGATCTGCGCCGGCCCGATCGCCGCCGCCGGCAGGAGGTCGACCCAGCTCACCCGGCGCAGCGTAGAGGGCGCCGGCGCTTGCGCCTACCATGGCCCGACCTCACTCCCTCGATCAGCGCCACGGAGGTGCCCGTGCAGATCTTCCAGGACCTCATCGAAGCCAACGAGCGGTACCGCCAGGGCTTCGACGCCGGCGACCTCCTCCCCCCGCCCGCCGTCACCTGGCCGTGCTCACGTGCATGGACTGCCGCATCGACACGGCCTCGGTGTTCGGGCTCGACCCGGGCGACGCGCACGTGCTGCGCAACGCCGGCGCACGGGCCTCGAACGACGCGATCCGCTCGCTGATCATCTCGACCACCAAGCTCGGTGTGCGGCGCATCGCCGTCGTGCACCACACGCACTGCGGCGCGGCTTCCACCACCCATGACGAGATCGTCGACGAGGTCCTGCAGACCACCGGCGCGGACCCGAGCAGCATCGACTTCCTGCTGTTCGTCGATCCCGCCGAAGCACTGCGCTCCGACGTCGAGCGCCTGGCCAGCTGCCCCTACCTGCCGGCCGGGGTCCTCGTCGCCGGCTTCATGTACGACGTCAGCACCGGCGTCATCAAGCAGGAGACCGACATCCTCGAGGCCCCGACCGCGACGCCGGCCGGATGACGGCGTCGGACCGCGGCCTGAGCATCCAGGAATCGCTCTACCCCGACCTCACCTGCTTCGGCTGCGGCCACGCGAACCCTGACGGCTTCCACCTGCGCAGCTACCGCGAGGGCGACGTGACCGTGGCCGAGTTCACGTCGCTCCCGCAGCACGACAACGGGTTCGGCTTCCTCAACGGCGGCATCATCACCACGGTGCTCGACTGCCACACCGCGGCCGTCGTCATGTGGGAGGCCGACTTGCGCGGGTGGGAGGCTGCGGCCGGCGCCCCGGTGCCGTTCATCACCGCCGGCCTCGAGGTGAAGTTCCTGCGGCCCACCCCGTTGGCGGCCACGGTGCAGCTGACCGCCCAGGCCCGGGAGATCTCCGAGAAGGCGATCGTGGTCGAGGCGGAGCTGCTCGCCGAGGGCAAGGCGCGGGCGTCGACCACGGCGACCTGGCTGCGCTTCCGGCCCCGCTGACCCTCACTCGAAGGCGGGTTCCTCCCACCACGGGAACCACTCGGGCATGTCGGTGCTCGGGCGCAGCGTCCACTCCGCCGGGCGCTTCTGCAGGAAGGCCACCACGCCCTCGCGCGCGTCGGCCGCCTGGCCGGTCGAGTAGATGCCGCGGGAGTCGACCCGGTGCGCCTCCATCGGGTGGGCGGCGCCCAACATGCGCCAGAGCATCTGACGCGAGAGCGCCACCGACACCGGCGCGGCGTTGTCGGCGATCTCGGTGGCGATCGCGCGCGCTGCCGGCAGCAGGTCGTCCGGCTCGTGCACGCTGCGGACGAGACCGCCCGCCAGCGCCTCCGAGGCCGGGAACACCCGGGCGGTCATCACCCACTCGAGCGCCTGGTTGATGCCGACGACGCGCGGCAGGAACCAGCTCGACGCGGCTTCGGGCACGATGCC
>CAYUOL010000193.1:0-12308 GCA_964446345.1 uncultured Iamiaceae bacterium
CGGACGGCGCACGTCGCCGATCTCGCGCCGGCCACCACGTACGACGTGACCATCCGGGCACACGACAGCAAGGGCCAGTGGAGCGCGCCGGGTTTGGTCGGCCAGGCGACCACGGCGCCTGCCACCACGGCGATCACCGAACGGCGGTCGATCACGTGGGGCGGGCTGACCCGCACCTATCGCCTCGACATCCCCGCCGGCTACCGCGGCGATCGCGGCGCGCGCCTGCTCATCGGGCTGCACGGCGGGCTCAGCAACGCGGACGGGCTCGCCAACTACTCGCGGCTCCCTGCGGCCGGCGCCGCCCACGGCTTCGTCGTCGCCTACCCCGAAGGCGTGACCGGGCCGCAGGGCTACCGCACGTGGAACGGCGGCGGGTGCTGCGGCTACGCCCAGACCAGTGCCGTCGACGACGTCGGGTTCGTGACGGCCGTGGTCTCCGAGCTCCGCGGCCGGTTCTCTGTGGCGAAGGTGGCGCTCACCGGGCACTCGAACGGCGCCGTCCTCGCCTACCGCGTGGCGTGCGAGCGAGCCGGCTCCATCGACGGCGTCGCGATCTGGTCCGGAGCGCTCTTCATCAGCCCCTGCGCCCCGTCTCGACCCGTGTCGCTGCTGCACCTCCATGGTCTCGCCGACACCAACATCCCGTTCGCCGGTGGGCGGAGCAGCGGCGTGTCGGGGGCGACCTTCCCGCCGGCGATGGACGGGATCGAAACCATGCGGCAGGCCGACGGGTGCGCGACCGACCCCGCCACCGGCACGGCCGGGGGCGTGGCCACGACGACGTGGACGTGCCCGACCGGGACGGCACTGCGGCTGGTGACCGTCGACGACGCGAACCACGAGTGGGCGGGCGGGCTCGACACGCCACTCGCCGGCACGCCCAGCACGAAGCTCGACGCGACCGCCGAGGTCGCCGCATTCGTCGATCACCTCTGATCCAGGCCCGGCGCCGGCGGGGCGTTGTTCTCTTGCCGGCGACCACCGGAGACCGAGGGTGCGAGGCAAGAGAGCGGAGCGCCGTCAGCCCTCAGGCCATCGGGCCGTCACGCCGTCACGCCGTCACGGTGGAGATGCCGACGCCGCCGCGCGTCTCGCCGCCGAAGCGGGCGATCTCCCGTGCGAGGTCGAGGGGCCGGACCGACCGGCCTGCCTCGCGGTCGGCGTCGGTGAGCTGGTCCGCCGGGATCAGCCAGACGACCTCGAACTCGTGGCCGTCGGGGTCCATGGCGTAGAGGCTCTTCGTCGTGCCGTGGTCGCTGGCGCCGACGAGCGAGCCGCGCTCGATGAGCACGCCGCGCAGGCGCTCGAGCTCGTTGAGCGTGTCGACCTCCCACGCCAGGTGGTACAGGCCGACGGTCGACCGCCCGGCTTGCGACGGGCCGGCGCCGCTGCCGATCTGGAACGTGCCGAGGTCGTGGTCGTTGGTCGAGGCGCCGGCGCGGAAGAACGCCGCCTTCCCCGGCATCCACATGATCGTCTCGAACCCGAGCACGTCCTCGTAGAACGCGCGGGTCTTCTCGACGTCTCGCACGTACAGCACCGCATGGTTCAGACGGGTGACGGGCATGGCTGCCTCCTCCGGCGTTCGCTCCTGAGAGCCTCAGTATATTTCAAATCTGAATCATTCCCACCGGGTCGGGTCTCGTCGGGAGGCCGGGTCGGGACAACTGTCCCTACCGGGGGTGTCGCCACGTTCGTACGGTGGACCTGACCGTGCAATGACCGAACGGAAGGCCAGCACCGTGAACGACAAGAGCAAGCCCGCAACGAAGCGCCCCGTGCAACTCGATGTCGACATCATCGCCGACCTCGAGGCCGACGCCTCGCAAGCCGAGGTCGTGCGCGGCGGGGGCAAGACCGTCAGCGGCATCGTCGCGGAAGCCGCCGCGAAGGGCCACACCCTCGCCTGCTGACCCTCACCCGCGTGCGGTTGGTGCACGTCTCGCACGGGGGACGGCGCCGGTCACTGGGCAACGAGCGCCGCCGCTGTTGCGCCCGGACCACCCGCGACCGACGGCGCAGGTAGGAGCTGGTGCCGGGGGCGGCGTCACGAGCCGAGGCAGCAGACGTGGGTCGTCAGGGGGCCGCCGTTCCACTCCATGGCGTCGGCGAACGCCTGGAGCATGTCCATCTCCTCGCCGTTCGCGTCCGCGTAGGCGCGGTGCAGGTTGAGCACGAGGCGCTCGGCGTCGTTCCAGTCGGCGAACTCGCCGAGGTCGGCCGCCTGCGCGACGGCGAGCACAGGGAGCCCTTCGGCCAGGCCGTCCTTCGCGAGCTCGAGGATGAAGCGGTAGTACCGCTCGTGGGCGCCGAAGACGTCGGCGAGCTGGCCCTCGGTCGCGAGCGGTCCGTGCCCCGGCACGAGGTGCGCGGCGCCGAACGACGCGAGCCAGTCGAGCACGCGCAGGGCGCCGTCGACCGAGCCCATGAACACCAGCGGCGTGAGGCCGTGGAAGATCAGGTCGCCGGTGTAGAGCACGCGCTCCTCGGGCAGCCAGGCGACGAGGTCGCCGGTCGTGTGCGCCACCCAGCCCGGGTGCATCAGCTCGACGCGACGCGAGCCCGAGTACGCAGTGAGCGCCGAGCTCGTCGTCACGTCCGGCACGCGCTTGGTGACGTTGCCCCAGTCCGGCACGGGCGCCCAGAAGGCGGGGCAGCCGTCGATGATGAAGTCCTCGACCAGCCCGGCGCGCATCGCCTCGTGGCCGACGAGCACGGTCGAGTCGGGCAGCAGGCAGTTGCCGTAGGTGTGGTCGCCGTGCTGGTGCGTGTTGGCGGCGAGGCGGATCGGTGCATCGTCCGTCGCCTCGCGCACGGCCGTCAGGAAGCGCGTGGTGCGCTCTTCGGTCGCGCACGTGTCGACGACGATCGTGCCCTGCTCGCCGGTGATCGCGCCGGCGTTGTTGATCCACCACGAGCCGTCGGGCTGCACCCAGGCGAAGACGCCCTCGACGATCTCGTGCAGGGCGGCGGCGCCGGGCGTCGGGTCGGTGGCGTGTGCGTGCTCGTCGTGTTCAGCCATGCGGAGATGATCCCGCATCGCCGGCAACCACGTCGTTCTGGTCGCGGTCGCGTGCCCTAGGTGGGTCAGAAGGTCTGCGCGGCCGTGGGGTTCTCGAGCTTCGCGTGGGTCGGCGCCTTGAGCGGTTCGCCGTCCTCGGTGCCGAGGTACGACGCGATCACCTCGGGGTGGCTCAGCACCTCGGCGGGGGTGCCGCGGGTGATCACGGCGCCGAGCTCCATCGCCACGAACTCGTCGCAGATGCCGGTCATCAGGTTCATGTTGTGGTCGATGACGGCCATGGCGCAGCCGCTGGTGCGCTGCACCCGCTGGAGCAGCGGGATGAGGCTCTCGGTGTCCTTCTGCGCGACGCCGCCCCCCGGCTCGTCGAGCAGGACGACCTGCGGCTCCTGGGCGAGGATGCACGCGAGCTCGACGATGCGCCGCGTGCCCGTCGACAGCTCGGTGGTCATCCGGTCGCGGAAGGCGTTGAGGTTGAGCAGGTCGAGGATCTCCTCGACGCGCTCCCACGCCGCCGCCTCGCTCTCGAGCGACGCCGGCAAGCGCAACGCGGCGGCGACGGGGTCGTGGCTGGCGACGTGCATGTCGAGACCGACGGCCAAGGTCTCGCGCACGGTGAGGCCCGGGTAGAGCCGCGCCTCCTGGAACGAGCGGCCGAGGCCCTGGATGGCCCGCAGGTGCGGCGCCTCGTTGGTGATGTCCTTGCCGCCGAGCAGGATCTTGCCGCCGTCGGGACGGAGGAACCCGGTGAGCAGATCGAACAGGGTCGTCTTGCCGGCGCCGTTGTGGCCGATGATGCCGACGATCGACCCGGGCTCGAACGTCAGCGACACCGCGTTCACGGCGGTGATGCCGCCGTAGCGCTTGGTGAGGTCGCGGCACTCGAGCGTGGCGCCGCCGCCGCTGCGGTGCGCCTCGCGCGTCGACGAGGTGACGGTCGAGCTCGTCGTCGCCTCCGCGTCGCCGACGAACACCGACGCCAGCAGCTCGGGCTGCGCGAGCAGGTCCTCGGTGCGGCCGCGGAACTGGATCTCGCCCTTCTCCATGAACTCGGCGCGCTCCGCCAGCTTGAGCGCGACGCTCACGGACTGCTCGACGAGCACGACGGTGGTGCCGGCGTCGCGCACCTTCTTGACCTGCTCGACCAGGCGGCTCACGACCGTGGGCGCCAGGCCGATCGAGAGCTCGTCGATGCAGAGCACCTTGGGTCGGGTGGACAGCGCCATCGCCATCGACAGCATCTGCTGCTCGCCGCCCGACAGCTCGCCGGCCTTCAGGTCGAGGCGCTGCTCGAGCACGGGCATCAGCTTGAGCATCTTCTCCCGCTCGGCCTGCGGCGCGCCCATGGTCTTGCGGAGCATCCAGGTGCCCAGGCGCAGGTTCTCGGCGACGGTCAGGGTCGGGAACAGCCCGCGCCCGCCAGGCATCAGCGCGACGCCGCGCTTGGCGATGTCCTCGGGTGTCGACCCGAGCATGGTCTCGCCCCCGAGGGTGATCGATCCCGAGCTCGGGGCCATCAGCCCGGTGACGCAGTTGAGGAAGGTCGACTTGCCGACGCCGTTCGTGCCGAGAAGGGCGACGATCTCCCCCTCGTACACGTCGAAGTCGATGCCGAAGAGCACCTGCATCTGCCCGTACGAGGCGGTGACCTCGCGGCAGTCGAGCAGCGGCACCTTGCCCTCGGCGCGCGCCGCGTCGGCCGTGCTCATCGGGGCGCCAGCGCCGTTCCCCGCCCCGTTGCCCCCGGCGGGCCCGGCGCCGGCACCCACGCCGGCGCCGACGAGCTCGCGGTCGTCCTGCCCGGGAGCTGCCGCGCCCGGCACCGTGGTCGCGTCGTCAGCGACGGGCACCTGGAGGAACCGTTCCGGGTCGGCCTCGGCGGCCTCGGCCGCGCGCACCGCGGAGAGCCCGGCGATGCGCATCCCGATCCAGACGCCCACGCGGTCGGTGACCTCGCTGAGGCCCCGCGGCATGATCAACAGCACGAGCAGGAGGCCCGCACCCGTGATCATGAGCTGGTAGTCCGGGAACAGGTAGCTGGCGAGCTGCACCAGCACGACGCCGATGAGCGCGCCGCCGACGGACTCGATGCCGCCGATCACGGCCATCGAGAACAGCAGCAGGCTCTGCGCCGGCTCGAACGAGTGGACGCCGATGCCGCCGAGCATCACGACCTGCAGGCCACCGGCGAACCCGGCGATCATCCCCGTGGCGACGAACGCGCTCAGGCGGGTGCGCGTCGTGGCGACACCGGCCGCCGACGCCGCGCGGTCGTTGTCGCGGATGGCGATCAGCACCCGACCGGTGCGCGCCTTGCGCATGCCCAGCACCAGCAGGCACGTGAGGATGAGGCCGCCGAGGCAGAAGTAGTAGAGCGTCTTCGGGTCGTCGAGCGAGAAGCGCGACCACAGGATGGGCTTGTCGATCGACCCCGGCAGCGCGTCGGGGAAGTTGACCGGGTTGAGGATGTACGCGTCGACGACGATGGCGAACGCGAGCGTCGTGACGCCGAGGAACAGCCCGTTGAGCCGCAGCCCGGGCAAGCCGACGAACAGCGCGATCATGCCGCCGACGACGGCCGCGATGACCATGGTCAGGAAGATGTCGAGCCCGAGGTGCGAGAGCACGTTGGCCGCGACGAGGCCCCCGACGCCGGCGATCGCGAACTGCCCGAGGCTCACCGATCCGCTCCAGCCGGTGAGCATCACCAGCGACACCACGAGGATGCCGGCGATGACGGCGGCGCTCATGCGGCTGATCTGGCTGGACGACGCCACGAGGGGCAGCACGACGGCGAGCAGCAGCACCAGCGCCAGCCCGGCGGCCTTGGCCCCGCGCACCTGGGGCAGGGTGCGGATCGCCTCGGGCAACCGCACCGGCGGGGCGCCCGACCAGCCGTCGGCCGTGTTGGCCCGACCGATGCTGCGGCGCTGCAGCAGCAGGGCGCCGAGCGTGATCAGGAAGAAGACCACCGTCGTGATCGAGGCCTGCTTGAAGTTCCACTGCACGAGCTGGTCGATCACCCCGAGGCCGATGCCGGCGATGAACGCACGCTTGAGGTCCTCCATGCCGGCGATCACCGCTGCAGCCAGGGCGGGCAGCAGCAGCTGCGGGCCGGCAGCGGCGTCGATGACGAGGCCCTTGGTCGGCGCGCTCAGCAGCACGGCGATGGCGGCGATCGCGCCCGCGATGCCCCACACGATCGCGCCGAGGCGATCGACCGGGATGCCCAGCAGCTGGGCGCGCTCGCGGTTGTCGGCCGCGCCGCGCACGGCGATGCCGGCATCGGTGCGCAGCAGGAACCACGACAGCGCGACGAGCACGATCGGCACGATCGCCAGCAGCAGCAGGTCGTTGCCCGTGATGACCACCGGCGAGATCTCGAAGCTGATGTCGTTCAGCGGCGTCTGGAAGCTGCCGACGAGCGTCTGCCCGCCGATCAGCTTCGGCGTGATGAGCTCGAGGCCGCCGAGCACCTGCGCGAGGCCGATCGTGGCGACCGTCAGTACGAGGCGCGACGACGTGGTGAAGCGGCGGATGACGAGGCGCTCGACCACCACACCGATCACCAGGCCGCTCAGCACCGCCACCACCACGGCCAACGGCCACGACCAGTCGCGACCGAGGTAGAGCGACACACCGATCGTCGCCGGCAGCCCGCCCATGGCGCCGTACGCGAAGTTCACGATGCGCGTGCTGCGGTAGATCAGCACGAGGCCGACGCCGAGCAGCCCGGTGCCGGCGCCGAAGATGACCCCCTGCGAGATGATCCCCAGCGGGAACGTGTCGCGGAGCGCGAGCACGAGCACGGCGACGACGACCGCGGCGCCGCCCCAGATCGCGGCGTTGCGCTGCTCGGGCTTCACCGTCCGAACACCTTGGGCGGGCCGGCCGGGAGCTCACCGAGGGGGATGCGCTGGCCCGAGCGGATGTACGTGCCGGGTCGGCCGGTCACCGCCGACACCTGGTTGACGTCCCAGTAGATGACCTCTTGGTCCTGCTGCGGCGTGTACTTGCCGGGCCCGAACTTCCAGGCGCCGGCCTCGCCGGTCTTCTGCGTGTAGGCGAAGAGGCCCTTCTCGAAGTTCTCGGGCGTCAGCGTCGGCCCGGCCATCTGGATGCCGAGCGCCAGGATGTACACCTGGTCGTAGAGCGTCGTGACGTTCGACGCCGGTTCCTCGTTCGGCCGCACCGACTTGAAGGCCTTGTAGGCGGCGGTCTCGTTGAGCGCGACCTGCTTGCCCAGCACGCTGGCCCCGAACGCCTTGGACCACTCGTCCTGGTCGTAGAGCTTGCCGACCTCGTCCGTGTCGGTCAGCGCCGTGCCCATGACCAGCCACTCGGGGTTGTAGCCCTGGTCCTTGGCCTTCTTGGTCAGGTAGAAGGGGAACTGGGGGTCGCACCCGCAGCCGACCGAGGTGAAGCCACCGGACTTCAGCTTGCTGACGATGCCCGCAGCCGAGTCGTTCATCGTGGCGGGGTCGAGCTTGTACTCGAGCGTCTCGACCTCGAAGCCCTTGCCCTTCAGGATGGCGACGCCGTCGTCGCCGCACTTGCGGTACTCGCCGTTGTCCGGTCGGATCACCGCGAGCTTGCGGGGCTTGCCCTTCAGGTCGCCGCCGGCGAACTCGGCGTTCGAGCCGAGCAACGACTTGGTGGCGAAGTCGACCGCTGCCTTGGTGACGAGGGTGCAGCTGGGCGAGTCGCTCCACGCGTAGGGGCGGTACTTCGTGAAGTAGTCGTCGGACAGGTAGGGCGCCCCGATCGCGATGACCTTCTTCTTCGCGAGCGCCTCGTTGTACGGCTGGGTCCGCGCGCTGATGTCGGCGAAGGCGCCGTTGTCGTCGGCTGCGGCGTTGGCGTCGGTGTTGGCCTTGTCCTGACCGCCGCCGAGCAGCTCGACCAGGTCGTTGCCCGAGCCCTGGAAGCGGGTGAACTTCATCTTCCGGCCCCAGAACTGCATGTTCTTGTTGAAGTACTCGACGAGACCGCCGACGGTGCGGGCGATGTCGTCGGGCGTGTTGGTCTTGACCTGCGCGCCGGGCGTGGCGGCCGCCAGGATGCTGACCAGGTCGGGGATCGACTGGTCCCGGTAGGTCACCGTGATCTCGGTGCCGGTGACGCCCTTGGCGGTGGCCCCGCCGTTGTCACCGCTGAACGTGAAGCAGGGAGGCGAGTAGCTGTTCCCCTCGATCTGCGCCTTGCCGGGGGCGCAGATCGTGCCGTCGCCGCTGGCCGGCTTGTCCGCGACGATGTCCTTCGCCTCGGGCGCCGGCGCCGAACCGCCCGACGACGCGCTCGTCGCCGTCGTCGAGGGGACGAGCGTGATCATCAGCACGAACGCCACCACCATGCCGATGAGAGGTCCGTAGCCGCGCAGCACGCTCACGTGCGGTCGCTGGTCGCCATCCACCTTGAAGACTCCTCGTTGGTTCCGCAGCACACGCCGCGACCTGCTCGTCCTGCACGCCAGACACCGGCCGACCGCTCCGCACCTGCAACACCACCCAGCACCATGGTTCTGTGCTTGGGCGACCGCTGACCGTAGCATTCACAGGCACAACCGGCCCAGTGCGGACTGGCAACACTCGTGTCCGCGGTCGAACCGGGACACTCCGCGGTCGGCGGGAGTGACTGGTGTGGTTCTTGTCACAGTTCTACCGCGATCGGCGGACCCGCAGACCCTCGGCCTGCGTTCGGCCCCAACGGGCCGGTCTGACGGCACGTCAGCCGGGCGACGCCGTGGGGCGCCGATCGGCCCCGTCGCACCGCGTCCCCGTGGCGAAGCCGTACGCTGTACGGGATTTCGAACGTCGGCCGGGGCGCGCTTGGGCCCCGGTCTGCCGCGGGGTTGCATGCACGAGGGCGGGGGGCCACCGCTGCGGACGAGCAGCAACGCGGCGCCGGCAACGGGCTCGTGCTCGTCCTGCCTCGTCCTGCCCCGTCCTGCCTCGCCCCACCACGCCCCACCACGTCCTGGACCCCACACCATGCTCACCCGGCTCCTCAAGACCTACCTGCGGCCGTACCGCTCGCTGCTGCTGGCCGTCGTCGCGCTGCAGTTCGTGCAGACGATGGCCACGCTCTACCTGCCGACGCTCAACGCCGACATCATCGACAAGGGGATCGCCACCGGGGACACCGCCTACATCTGGCGCACCGGGGCGATCATGCTCGTCGTCGCGTTCATCCAGGTGTCGTTCGCGATCGGCGCGACCTACTACGGCGCCAAGACCGCCATGGGCTTCGGGCGCGACGTGCGCAGCGGCCTGTTCCACCGCGTCACCGGGTTCTCCACGCAAGAGGTGGGGGCGTTCGGCGCGCCGTCGCTCATCACCCGCATCACGAACGACGTGACCCAGGTGCAGGTGCTGGTGGTCATGTCGTGCACGATGCTCATCGCCGCCCCGATCATGATCACCGGTGGCGTCATCATGGCGATCCGCGAAGACGGGCCGATGTCGCTGCTGCTGCTCGTCAGCGTGCCCGCGCTGGTCATCAGCATCGGCAGCGTGATCGTGCGCATGGTGCCGCAGTTCCAGGTGATGCAGGAGCGCATCGACAAGGTGAACAAGGTGCTGCGCGAGCAGATCACCGGCATCCGCGTCGTGCGCGCGTTCGTGCGCGAGCCCGAAGAGGTCGAGCGCTTCGGCGAGGCCAACGACGAGCTCACCCAGACATCGCTGCGCGCGGGGCGCCTCATGGCCTTCATGTTCCCCACGGTGCTGTTCATCCTCAACGCGTCGAGCGTCGCCGCCGTGTGGATCGGCGGCAACCGGATCGGCGCCGGCCAGATGCAGGTGGGTCAGCTGATCGCCTTCCTCAGCTACCTCGTGCAGATCCTGATGTCGGTGATGATGGCCACGTTCGTCGCCGTGCTCTGGCCCCGCGCCGCGGTGTGCGCCGATCGCATCCAGGAGGTGCTCGACACGCCGTCGTCGGTGGTCACCGCCGACAACCCGGTCACGCAGCTGCCCGCGCGGAACACGCTCGAGCTCGTCGACGTCGGGTTCAACTACCCGGGCGCCGAGGCACCGGTGCTGTGCAACATCTCGCTGCGCGCCGAGCCCGGCAAGACGACCGCCATCATCGGCAGCACCGGCGCAGGCAAGACGACCTTGCTCAACCTGATCCCCCGGCTCTTCGACGCCACGTCCGGGTCCGTGCGCATCGACGGGGTCGACGTGCGCGACCTCGACCCCGAGACGCTGTGGGCGTCCATCGGCCTCGTGCCGCAGAAGCCGTACCTGTTCTCGGGCACGGTGGCGAGCAACCTGCGCTTCGCTCGGCCCGACGCCACCGACGACGAGCTGTGGGAGGCGCTGCGCATCGCCCAGGCCGAGGACTTCGTGCGGGCCATGCCGAACCAGCTCGAGGAGACGATCAACCAGGGCGGCACCAACGTGTCGGGCGGGCAGCGCCAGCGGCTGTCCATCGCCCGCGCCATCGTGCGCCGTCCCGGGATCTTCCTCTTCGACGACTCGTTCTCGGCGCTCGACCTGACCACCGACGCGCGCCTGCGGGCCGCGCTCGCGCCCATCTTCGCCACGGCGACGGTGGTGATCGTGGCCCAGCGGGTGTCGACGATCATGAACGCCGACCAGATCATCGTGCTCGAGGACGGCGAGATCGTCGGCATCGGCACCCATCGCCAGCTGCTCGAGACCTGTCCGACCTACGAGGAGATCGTCGAGTCGCAGCTCACCGAGGAGGAGGCGGCGTGAGCGGCGAGCCGACCGACCCCTCGAACCCGGTGAACCCGGTGAACCCGGTGAACCCGTCCGACCACGCCGCGAACGGCAACGGCCGGGTCGCGGGCAACGGGCGATCGGGCTCCACCGCCGGCGGGGACGACGGGCCCACCGAGGTCGACGCCGCGATCGACGCCGAGCTGGCCGCGATCGAAGCCCTGGCCGTCGCCGGTGAGGGCGACGCGACCGGTGCCGGTTCGGCCGGTGCCGCCGCGGTGCTCGTCGACGCCGAGGAGACGGCGTTCGAGAAGGCGCAGCGCGAGTCCGCGGACGACACCCCCAAGCCGCAGGAGCCGCGCACGGGGATGGCTGCCCGCTTCCAGGCCGCCGGCATGCCGGCCGAGAAGTCGGAGGACTTCAAGGGCTCGGCTGGCCGCCTGCTCGGCCGGCTCAAGCCCGAGCGCATCAAGGTGGTCGGGGTCCTCGTGCTCGCCGTCGCCAGCGTCACGCTGTCGGTGCTCGGCCCGAAGATCCTCGGCAACGCGACCAACACGATCATCGCCGGGGTCCGCAGCCCCACGGGCATCGACTACCCCGAGCTGCACCGCATCCTGCTCACGGTGGCCGGCATCTACGTCGTGTCGGCGATCATGGCCTACACCCAGGCCTACATGCTGGCCGGCGTGGTGCAGCGCACGATGTTCCGCCTGCGCGCCGACGTCGAGGACAAGCTCAACCGGCTGCCGCTGAGCTACGTCGACACCCAACCCCGCGGCGACCTGCTCAGCCGCGTCACGAACGACATCGACAACGTGGCGCAGAGCCTGCAGCAGACGCTCAGCCAGATGCTCACGTCGGTGCTCACCATCATCGGCGTGATCATCATGATGCTGACGATCTCACCGTTGCTGGCGGTCGTCGCGCTCACCACGGTGCCGTTGTCCATCTGGACGATGAAGGCGATCGCGAAGCGGTCGCGGGGCCGGTTCATCGCGCAGTGGCGGCACACCGGCTCGCTGAACGCGCAGGTCGAGGAAGCCTTCACCGGGCACTCGCTCGTGAAGGTGTTCGGTCAGCAGAAGGACGTCGAGACGCGCTTCCGCGACAAGAACGAGGAGCTGTTCGAGGCGAGCTTCGGGGCGCAGTTCATCTCCGGCACCATCCAGCCGGCGATGATGTTCTTCGGCAACCTCAACTACGTCGTGATCGCCGTGGTCGGCGGCCTGCAGGTCACCTCGGGGTCGATGACCATCGGCGCCATCCAGGCGTTCATCCAGTACTCGCGGCAGTTCACCCAGCCGCTCACGCAGCTGGCGTCGATGTTCAACGTGATGCAGTCGGGCATCGCCTCGGCCGAGCGCGTCTTCCACCTGCTCGACGCCGTCGAGGAGACGCCCGACCAGCTCGATCCGCTCACCGACGAGCGCCCGCGCGGGCGAATCGACTACGCCTAATACCAGGGCCACGGCGGTTCCAGCACCGGAACCGACGCCTACCACATGAGCGTGCAGTCGCTCTTGGGTGTGGCAGCCGGGGACACGCTCGCCAACTCGAGCTTCTACACGAAGCTGGCCCAGTAGCTCCAGTTCACG
>CAYUOL010000194.1:0-12279 GCA_964446345.1 uncultured Iamiaceae bacterium
GGGCTTCAAGGGCTCGCGCAAGTCGACCCCGTTCGCCGCGCAGATGGCGGCCGAGCAGTGCGCCCGCCGCGCCATGGAGCACGGGGTGCGCAAGGTCGACGTGGTCGTGAAGGGCCCGGGGTCGGGTCGTGAGACCGCGATCCGCTCGATCCAGAACGCCGGCATCGAGGTCACCGGCATCAAGGACGTCACGCCGGTGCCGCACAACGGCTGCCGTCCCCCGAAGCGGCGGAGGGTCTGACATGGCTCGATACACCGGACCACGGGCGCGCGTCTCGCGCCGACTCAACACCAACATCTGGGGCACCGCGGGGGAGACGAAGGCGCTCGACAAGCGCCCGTACCCGCCGGGCGAGCACGGGCGCACGCGGCGCCGGGGCAACGCCTCCGAGTACCTGATCCAGCTGCAGGAGAAGCAGAAGGCGCGCTTCACCTACGGGCTCAGCGAGAAGCAGTTCCGCAACCTCTACGAAGAGGCGAACCGCCGCACCGGCGTCACGGGCGAGACCATGCTGCAGTACCTCGAGCTGCGCCTCGACAA
This sequence comes from uncultured Iamiaceae bacterium, assembly GCA_964446345.1. Lineage (GTDB taxonomy): Bacteria > Actinomycetota > Acidimicrobiia > Acidimicrobiales > Acidimicrobilacustridaceae > CAYUOL01. Next base: position 542 of record CAYUOL010000194.1, read on the forward strand.
CGTGGTGTACCGCGCCGGCTGGGCCGCCACCCGCCCGCAGGCCCGGCAGTTCGTGGGCCACGGCCACATCTCGGTCAACGGCAAGCGCGTCACGATCCCCAGCTACCGCGTTCGCGCGGGTGAGGTGATCACGATCCGCGACAAGGCCCGCGAGTTCGTCGTCATCCAGTGGAACCGCGACGTGCTCGACCGCACGCCGCCGCCCTGGCTCGAGGCGGGCGACAACGGCTTCCAGGTGACGGTGCTGCAGCCGCCGGTCCGCGAACAGATCGATGTTCCGGTCCGCGAGCAGCTCATCGTCGAGCTCTACTCGAAGTAGCCCGGCGAGCGCGGCGCCGGTCCGTCCCCGGACCGCCCGGACTCGTTTGGCCTTCGGGTCGGCCCGGCGCTGCCGCTCGATCTCCACCCCGCCCCGTCCCCCCACCAGCCACGATCAACCAGCCCGCACTCGCATCACGCCACGTACGACACATCAAGATCCCAGAGGTACTAGCCCATGCTGGTCATGCAGCGTCCCAAGGTCGAAGCGCTCAGCGAGGAGGACGGCAACCGTCAGTTGTTCGCCGTCGGCCCGCTCGAGCCTGGCTTCGGTCACACCCTCGGCAACTCGCTCCGGCGCACCCTGCTGTCGTCGATCCCCGGCGCCGCGGTCACGCAGGTCCGCTTCGACGACGCCCTGCACGAGTTCGACACCATCAAGGGCGTCACCGAGGACGTCACGGACATCATCTTGAACCTCAAGGACCTCGTGCTGCTCGTGCACAGCGAGGAGCCCGTCACGCTGCGGCTCGACGTGCGGGGCCCCAAGGACGTGAGCGCGGCCGACATCCAGCCCACCGCCGATGTCGAGATCCTCAACGGTGACCTCCACATCGCCACGCTGAACGGCCAGGCCCGCCTCGCCCTCGACATCACCGTGTCGAAGGGCCGCGGCTACGTGTCGGCGGACCGCAACAAGAACTCGAACACGATCGGTGTCATCCCGGTCGACTCGATCTTCTCGCCGGTGCGGCGCGTGACCTTCATGGTCGAGCCGACCCGCGTCGAGCAGTCGACCGAGTTCGACCGCCTCGTCCTCGACATCGAGACCGACGGATCGATCACCGCCCGCGAGGCGCTGGCCTCCGCCGGCGCCACGCTGCGCCAGCTGGTGCAGCTCGTGGAGGAGATGAGCGACGAGCCGCAGGGCCTCGAGCTCGGCGAGGTGTCCGGCACCGCGGCCGGGTCGCCCGACCTCGACCTGCCGATCGAGGACCTCGACCTGTCCGAGCGTCCGCGCAACTGCCTCAAGCGGGCCCAGGTCAACACCGTCGGCGAGCTCCTCGAGAAGACCGAGGACGATCTGCTCGCCATCACCAACTTCGGGCAGAAGTCGCTCGATGAGGTCATCCAGAAGCTCGACGAGCGCGGCCTGTCGCTGCGCACGCGGGACTGATCCGGTCGCCGGTCCGGTCCCGACCCAGGAACCCAAGAGGAGCACGTCATGCCCGCAACACCGAAGAAGGGTCGTCGCTTCGGCGGCGACGCCGCTCACCAGAAGGCCATGTTCGGCAACCTGGTGGCGTCGCTCATCGCGGCCGAGGGCATCGTCACCACCGAGGCCAAGGCCAAGCACCTGCGGCCCATCGCCGAGAAGATGGTGACGAAGGCCAAGAAGGGCGGGGTGCACAACCACCGCCAGGTCGTCGCCTTCATCCGGGACAAGGAGATGGCGTCGAAGCTGTTCGACGAGATCGGCCCGCGCTACGCCGACCGCCCCGGCGGCTACACCCGCATCCTCAAGCTCGGTCCGCGCCAGGGCGACAACGCCCCCATGGCCCGCATCGAGTTCGTGTAGCCCTGCTGCGCCGCACGCACCCACGATCATGAGCACGGACTCGGCGCCGCCCTCCGGGGCGGCGTCGGCCGTTCCCGGAGCGGATCCGGTCGTCCCCCCGCCGGACCCGGTCGTGCGTGTGCGCCTGACCGTCGCCTACGACGGCGGGGCGTTCCACGGCTTCGCCCGGCAGCCCGGCGTCGAGACGGTCGCCGGCGCGCTCGCGCGGGCCCTGGCGCGGGTGCTGCGGGTGCCCGACGTCGACCTCACCTGTGCCGGCCGGACCGACACGGGGGTGCACGCGTGGGGCCAGGTGGTGACCTTCGATGCCCCGGCGGCGTCGCTCGACCGGTTGCCCGCCGCCGAGCTGGCCCACGCCGTGAACCGGCTGTGCGGGCCCCAGGTGGTCGTGCGGGACGCGGCGGTGGTCGACGGATCGTTCGACGCCCGCTTCTCGGCGCGCAGCCGCCTCTACCGCTACACGATCCTGAACCGCCCGTACCCCGACCCGTTCCTGGCCGCGACGTCGTGGCACGTGCCGGTGCCGCTCGACGTGCGGGCGATGACCATGGCGTGCGACCCGTTCGTCGGCGAGCACGACTTCTCGTCGTTCTGCCGGCGCCCCAAGGCACGTGCGGGAGAGGCAGCCGAACCGGTGTCGCTGACGCGCCGGGTGCTCTCGGCTCGCATCGAGGCCGGCCCGGACGGCGTCCTGTGGTTCTGGATCGAGGCCAACGCCTTCTGCCACCAGATGGTGCGCTCGATCACGGGCACGATCGTCGAGGTGGGCCGGGGGAAGCGCCGGGCCGGCGAGGTGCTGGGGATCATCCGCGCCCGCGATCGCCACGCCGCCGGCGATCTGGCGCCGCCGCAGGGGCTGTGCCTGTGGCGCGTGCGCTACTGACCCGCGTCGCCGCTCGACGCGGCGCCGACGGACCCCACGCCCGGGAACGGGGCACAATGGCGGAGCCGGATGGCCGGTGGGGCACGCTGCGTGCCCACCCGCTCCGCCCCATCTCCTCATGACCGCACCGGACCACGCCCGCCCGCCGGCCCCCGGGGCGACCCCTCCGGTCGCGCCCGGCGGTGCCCCTGTCGTGGGTGCCGGCGGCGCGACGCGGGAGGAACCCGCCGCGCCGGTGGTGTTCGGCCTCGGGCGGGACCCGGCGGCGCTGCGCATCCGCCCCGGGCAGGGCATCGCGCTGCTCGTCCTGGTCGTCGCGATCCTCGGCGTGATCGCGTACGGGGTGGTCCGGGGCGAGGCCAGCTCGTCCGCGCACCCGGACGTGCTCGGCGGATCGGTCGTCGTGGCGCAGACGGGTCACCACCCGATCGTGGTCGACGTCGCGCGCGGCAAGGCGACCTCGCGGCTGGTCGGCCTGGGCAAGGCCGTGGGCTCCGACGGCGATCCCGACAACGTCGGCTACGGCTCGACCGCCGTCGGCACGTTCCTGTTCAACGAGCGCACCGGCACCTACAACCTGCTCGGCAAGGACAACCTCGTCGTGCTGCGCACGGGGGGCGGCATCGCGCTGCCCGCGGCGTCCGACCCCGGTGCGGCCGTGACGATCACCGGCGCCCCCACCGACGCCACCACCGATGCTGGGCTCTTCCTCGTGCGCCGCACCCAGGGCGGTGCGGCGTCCACGCAGGCGTGGCTCGTCGACCGTGACACCGTGCGCGCCGGTTCGACCGGTGAGACGGTGACCCCGCGGGCAGCCGCCGATCTCGCGGAGGCGACGGTCGGCAGCGCGGGTGCGACCGCCGTGCAGCACGGATCCCTGTGGGTGGTGGCGGACGGCCCCGAACGACGTCTCGTGCGCATGAGCCTGGATCCGGACCCGAAGAGCAAGGCCATGGTGGTCGAGCGCACCGATCCGCTGGCGCTGCCCGGCGAGGTGGTGGTCGCCGCCGGTGGTGACGTCGTCGCGGCGGCCGCCCCCGGGTCCCCGGAGGCCTTCGTCGTCGCCGCGCCCGCCGGTGCGCCCGCGCGCCTCGGCACCGTCCGCCGGGTCGCCGTGCCCGGGCTGGCCGCGGCGAGCGCCGTGGTGCCGGTGCGTGGTGCGGACGGCGCGTGGTTCGCGCTGCGGTCGCCGGCGGGGTGGTCGCTGGCGGGCGTGGGCGCCAAGGGTGAGGCGGTCGGCCCGATCGCGATCCCGGACTCGGCGGCCACGGCCTCGGTCGCCGAGCCGCACGCGATCGGCGGCGTCGTCGTGGTGGCCGGCACCGACGGCACGATCACGCGCGTCGACCTCGCCCGCGGGGCGGCGACGCGCGTCGAGGGCGCGGGCTCCTACCCGGTCGACGCGGCGGAGAACCCGGACGCGCAGTTCTTCCAGGACATCGTCGTGACGGCGCAGGCGCGGTGGTTCGTGGTCAACGCACCGCAGGCCCTGCACTCCGTCGTGGTGCCCGCCGACGACGAACCCGCGTCCGTCGTCGACAAGTCAGGCGCGCAGGACGTCGATCCGACGGCGCCGCCGAGCCCGTCGGTGCAGGCCCAGGACAAGGGCGCGACCGACCCGAACAACCCCAACGCCCCGACGACCCTGCCCGGGGCTCCCCCCGAAGCCGCCGTGCGCGAGGCCACGCCCGAGCAGATCACCGAAGAGCACGCCTGCGAGAACCTGAACCAGAAGCCGCGAAAGCCCCAGATCGTGAGCCTCGAACCGACGAAGGACTCGATCACCGTGAGCTGGTCCTACGTGAAGCTGGACCCGGGTGACTGCCAGCCGAGCTCGTACCTCATCGAAGCGCACGCCGCCGACGGGAGCGAGGACCCGTCACCCGCCGTGCAGGCGCACACCAACGCCGAGACCCAGTTCCAGTTCACGGGGCTGCGCCCGAACCACACCTACGAGATCACCGTCATCGCTGTGATCGGTACCAACCGCACCGCGTCCGACCCCGTGAAGCGGCGCACCGACAACGCCGGCCCCGACGCCCCGCGCACCGTCACGGCCACCGCGGATGCCCCCGGGGGTTGGACCGTGACGTGGACGGCGTGCGACGGCTCCGCCTGCGCGGTGCCCGTCGCGTCGTGGCAGGTGTCGTGGGCGTTGTGCGGCGGCGGCTACCTGGGGGAGCAGACCCCGGTCTCGAACCTGCCGGCGAGCACCCGCTCGCTGGCCGTGACCCTGGCCGCGCACCCGGACCTCGTGGGGCGGTCGCTCTCCTTCACCGTGACGGCGCTCTCCGACCAGGGCCAGCGCGCCTCGCTCACCGACAGCTCGTGCACGGAGGGGTGGCGCGAGCCCGACGTGAGCAAGGTCGTCGTCGACGTCGGCGCGCGGGTCGTCGACGGCGCTTCTGTCGAGGCGGCCGTGAGCATCGCGACCACCCCGGACAAGACGGCCACGTTCGGGACGTCGAGCCCGCAGTTCACGTACCGCATCGACGACCGCACCGTCGGCCCGACCGCGGACCTGCAGGGCGTCGTGCGCGGCCTGGCGCCCGGTCTCGAGCGCACGGTGACGGTGACGGTCACGAGCCACGGCGTCTCCCGCACGACCGAACCGAAGACCTTGCCGGCCGCGTTCCTCGAGTGGCCGACGATCTCGGCGTCCGCGACGGTCGCGCCGTCGGCCACCGACCCGAACGTCGGCACGGTGACGGTGACCGTCGCCCAGGTGCCCGCCGACCCGCTCTCCGCGCACGTCGAGCTGAGCTGCGCGGGGTTGCGCCTCGCCCACGACGGCGCGCTCACCGGGGGTGCGATCGCCTGGGACGTCGACCTGGTCGACGGCCTCGGCCCCGACTGCACGGCGAAGGTCACGATCCGCCAGACGGACCCCACCCCCCGCTACAGCCCCACGGCCATCCCCGACATCTCGGCCGGCACCCTGCACCTCGACCAGCTGGGCCCCCCGCCCGTCACCTCGCGGTGGGAGGTCGCGACCGTGCTCGTCAACGGCGTGCCGACCGAGGTCGCGGTCGTGCGCGTGGAGGGCCAGGTCCCCGTGGTCGGTCGCGAGTGGCGCCTCTTGCCCTCGGGGCCTTGCGAGCTGCCGCGGTTCGACTTCGTCCCCGGCCAGTCGCTGAACGGGCTCACCCTCGCCGAGTCCTGCGTCGGACCCGACGGCCGGTTCGACGTCGTGTGGCGCTACCTCGCGACGACGGTCACCCAGACCTTCCTCGTCCCGGGTGAGCGTCCGGTGATCACCACCACGACCACCACGACCACGACGACCACGACGACCGTGCCCGAGTCGACGCCCACCACGCCGGTGCTGCCCTCGCAGGACGGTGGTGCCGCTGCGGGTCGGGTGACGTCGACCAGCGCGCCGTCGCCCCCCGCCGCCCGCACCGATGGCAGGATCCCTGCCACGAACGACATCGACCCGGCCCCGCTGCGGGTGCCCATGGTCGTCCTCCCGACGGTGCTCATCCTCGCCGTCATCCGCCGGCGCCGACAGGAGCCCCCTCGATGAGCGATGCACGCAGCAACGGACCGACCGGACCCCAACCGGGGGCGCCCGACCTGCGCAGCGGGGCCCGGCCCGTCGCGCCCCCCGTCGCGCCCGCGGCCCAGACCACTGGCCCCGCCCGTGCCGGTGGCGGGGGCGACGATGCATCCGCGTGGGCGGCGCACTTCGAGCTGCTGGTCGAGAACATCACCCGCGTGATCCAGGGCAAGGACGACGTGGTGCGCCTGGCGCTCCTGTGCTTCGTCGCCGAGGGGCACCTGCTGGTCGAGGACGTGCCCGGCACCGGCAAGACCTCGTTGGCCCGAGCGATCGCCGCGTCGGTCGATCTCACGTGGAACCGCATCCAGTTCACGCCCGACCTGCTGCCCTCCGACGTGACCGGCGTCCCGATCTTCAACCAGGCCACGCACGACTTCGTGTTCCGTCCCGGTGCGGTGTTCGCCAACATCGTCATCGGCGACGAGATCAACCGGGCGTCGCCGAAGACGCAGTCGGCGTTGCTCGAGGTCATGGAGGAGGGCACGGTCACCATCGACGGCGTCGTGTACCCCGTCCCCATGCCGTTCATGGTCATCGCGACGCAGAACCCGATCGACATGGAAGGCACGTACAAGCTGCCCGAGGCGCAGCTCGATCGCTTCCTCATGAAGCTCGAGCTCGGGTACCCGGATGCGCGCGCGGAGGCGCGGGTGCTCGAGGTGCAGAAGAACGGCCACATGGTCGACCGCCTCCAGGCGGTGCTCAACCAGGACGACATGCTGGCGATGATCCGCTGGACGCACACGGTCGAGGTCGCGCCGGCCGTCGTCGACTACATCGTGGCGATCGCGCACCACACCCGAACGGCTCCCGAGGTGCGCCTCGGCGTGTCGCCCCGCGGCAGCCTCGCCCTGCTGCGGGCGAGCCGGGCCGCGGCGCTCGCGTCCGGCCGGCTCTTCGTCACGCCGGAGGACGTCAAGGCGCTGGCGCCGGCGGTGCTCGCCCATCGCATCATCGTCACGCCCGAGGCCGAGCTGCAGAAGCGCTCCGGGGCCGAGGTGGTGCAGCGGGCGCTGCAGGCCGTCGCGGTCCCGCGGGCGATGGCGCCGGGGTGACGGAGCGATGACGCGGACCGGGTGGACGATCGCGATCGCCGGCGTCGTCCTCGCGGTCGTGGGCTGGGTCGGGGTGTGGCCACCGGTCGCCATCCTCGGGGCCGGGCTCGTGGTGCTCGTCGTCGGCGCCGTGCTGGTGCGCCTGCGCCCACCGGCGATCAGCATCGAGCGCCAGATCGAACCCAGCCGCGTCGCGAAGGGCTCGACGGCGATCGCGCTGCTGCAGCTGCACAACCGGGGCACCAGGACCGCACCGGCGACGATCGGGACGCAGCAGTTCGGCGCCGAGGTGGTGCCGGCGGTCCTGCCGCGCCTGCGTCCGGGGGAGCGGGCGCTGCGCGCGTGCCGGTTGCCCACCACCCGGCGGGGCATCTACGAGCTCGGGCCCGTCGAGATCACGCGCGCCGACCCGTTCGAGCTCGTGCGGTCGACGCAGCGCCAGGCCCAGAGCGAGCAGATGTGGATCACGCCGCGCGTCGTCGCCCTGAAGCCGCTCGCCACCGGGGTCACCCAGCACATCGAAGGTCCGTCGTCCGACACCGCGCCGCAGGGCTCGATCACCTTCCACCGCCTCCGCGAGTACGTGCCCGGCGACGAGCTGCGCCTCATCCACTGGAAGGCGACCGCGCACACCGGCGAGCTCATGGTGCGCCACAACGTCGACACGTCGCAGCCCTTCACCGTCGTGCTGACCGACCTGCGGCCCGAGCGCTACTCGGCCGAGACGTTCGAGATCGCGCTCGACGTCGCGGCCTCGACGATCGTCGGCGCGGCGACGGGGCAATCACCCGTGCAGCTGCGAACAACCGCGGGCGCCGTCGTGGGCGGTGGGCGATCGCGCGATCCGCATGAGCTGCTCGACCACCTGACCGCGGTGGGCGCGTCGACGGTCGGCACGCTCGCGCAGTCCCTCACGGCCCTGCGTCGCGAGCGCGGCGGCACCGCGTTGATCGTCGTGACCGGCGCGCTCGAGCCGGCCGAGCTGCCGGCCGTCGCCACGCTGCGCAACAAGTTCCAGAGGATCGTCGTCGTGTCGGTGGTGGACGAGCTCGTGCCGTCGCCGGTCTTCAGCGGGCTCTCGATCATCACCACGACCGACCTGGACGAGTTCGCGGCGCTGTGGAACCTGGCGGGCGCGACGTGACCGCCACCGTCGACGCACCCGGCGCGACGCCGGTCGGTACCCAACCCGGGTCGGCGAGCCCGCCGGCCGCGTCGGCGCACCCGGAGGCGCGAGGCGCCGCCGCCGGTGGTGGGCGCCTGCGCACCGCTGTCGAGTGGACCACGATCGGGCTCGTCGTGCTCGTGGCGGTGCTCGCCGCGGTGCCGTGGTTGCGCGCCTTCTCGTCGAGCCGGGCCACGGTGCTGCTGCTGGTCGCGCCCGTGCTCGGCGTGCTGATCCCGGTCGTGGTCGTGCGCCTCGCGCGCCGCCCGCTCCTGTGGTCGGTCGTGCCCTCGCTCGTGGCCGCCGTCGTGCTGCTGGTGCTGCTCAGCGACGTCCACGGACCCGCGCAGATCCTCGACGGCCTCGGCCAGGCCCGCGAGCTGCAGAGCCTGACCCTGCCGATCTCGCAGGCTGGTCCGAGCTTCGTGCTGGCCTTCGTGCTGGTGTGGCTCGTGGGGGCGACGCTCGGCGAGCTGCTCGAGCGGACGGACGCCCGGGCGGGGCTCGCGGTCGTGGGCCTCGCGGGATTCGGCGTCGCGTACTGGCTGAGCGCCGCCGCCGAGGGCGACGAGACGCGCCCGGCCGCGCTGCTGCTCGGCGCCTCGATGCTCGTGCTGTGCCTGCGGGCGTGGCTCGCGCGGCCGCCCGTGCCCGACGACCCGGGGATGCTCCCGGCGCGGCGGGGGGCGGCGGGCGGGCCCTCGGTCGTGTCGGCCTTCAGCCTCGGGTACGGCCGGATCTCCGATGCCCCCTTCGATCCCTTCGAGCCCCGCCGGGATCAGGATCGGCCTGAGCGCTTCGCCGCGTGGCGGGGGTCGCGAGCACTCGCGACGCGCCCGCTGCGCGCCGGCGCCGCGGCCGTCGTCGTGGTCGTCACGGCGACGACCTGGCTGGTGCCGAACCTGTCGCACTTCCAGCAGCCGCCGCGCACGGGAAGGCCCGACCCGCAGGTCGATCGCGGGGCGGTGGTGGCGCCGGTGGCGGTTGCCGCGGCGCTGCGGCGGGGCGAGGCGGGCGTGTCGAGCACCAGCGAGCTGTTCCGCGTGAGCACGAGCGCGCCGACTGCCGGCTACATCGCGACCGCGCAGCTCGACGCCTACGACGGCGCGACCTGGCGCTACGACCGCACCTTCGAGCCGACGGGCGGGCGGGTGCCCGACGACGACACCGTCGTCGGCGCCACGACGGTGACGCAGGACTACGAGCTGCGCGACCTGGTGCGCGTGCGGGGCGGAGCCGCGTTGCCGTACCTCCCGCGCCCGCGCCAGGTCGACGACCTGGACGTCCGCTACGACCCGGGCACCGGCATGATCATCCCGGCCGGCCCCGTCCCGGAGGGAACCACCTACCGCGTCGACTCGCGGGTCGCCCCCCTCACGCTGAGCAGCATCGATCCCGAGAAGCTCAACCCCGACGGCACCTTCCCGGTGGTGGCGCCGTCACCCGCCGACCAGGACTACGCGTTCCCGGCCGAGCTCGACGAGGACCTCGATCGCTGGGGCACGAGCGTGGCGCGCGAGACGACGGTCGCGAAGGGGGCGACGCTGCCCTTCCTCGCGGCCGTCGAGAAGCACTTCCACTCCACCGCGGCACGCGTCGAGGAGGGACCGGCGGATCGTGCGCCGGCCGCCGCGACCCCCGGCTCCACGGCGCCGGCGACGAGCCGCGCCAGCGGGGGCACCTCGTTCGCCGAGGTCGCCGGTGCGATCGGCGTGGACAACGCCGGGACCCCCGAGCAGTTCGCCACCCTCTACGCGCTGATCGCTCGGCGCCTGGGCGTGCCGGCTCGCATCGTCACCGGCTTCAAGCTGCCCGACGGCGTGGGCCGGGCGGCGGCCCTCGATCGCCAGCCCGTGACGGCGGCCGAGGCGTGGACCTGGGTCGAGGTGCCCGTCACGAGCGTGGGCTGGGTGGTGGTGGACCCGACCCCGACGGCCACCGTCGCACCGGCCGAGGACAAGGTCTCGGCGGAGACCTCGACCACGACCATCCCGCGCCAGAAGCGCACGGCCGCGGTGGCGGCGGACACCGGCACCCCGATCGCGCCGCCCGGGGACCTCTCGCAAGCGCCGACCGCCGCCGCGGGCCGATCGCCTTGGTTCCTCGTCCTCATCGCCCTGGTCGTGGCCGCCCTCGCGGTCCCGGTCATCCGGGGGCTGCGCCGGTGGCAGCGGCGGCGGGCGCGCCAGCAGGGGAACCCCACCGAGCGGATCATCGGCGCGTGGCAGCAGGTGATCGAGGAGGCGGGGCGGGTGCCTCGCCTGGCCCCGGTGATCGAGGGCATGACCAACACCGAGGTCGTCGCCGCCGTCGCCCGTGTCGACGGCGCGGCGCTCGCGCCGTGCCGGCGACTCGCCGAGCTGGCGAACCGGGCGCTGTTCGCGTCGTCCCGCCTCACCCCCGACGCCGCCGACGCGGCGTGGGAGGACGCGGCGGCGGTGACCGCCGCGCTGCGCCCGCACGCCGGCTGGCGGGCCCGAATGCGCCGCGAGGCGACGGGCGCGGGATCTGAGCCCGGTGCTCCAGGCACCGGTGACGACGGCGGCGGTGGCCCGAGCGGGGGTCCGGACGGGGCCCTGGGGGCGGTCCTCGACGAGCCCGCCGACGTGCTCGCCGGCGGCGGCGCCTGGGCCTGAGCCGCGTCGGCGCCGAGCGAGCGGTCCCGTGCCCGTGTCGCGCGGCCGCACCCGAGCGCGCGCCGGCCGGCGCCCGAGGTCACTCGGGGGCGTAGCCGAACGGGGGCACCGGTGCGGCCGGTGGGGGTGGCGGCGGCGGTGGCGGAGGCGGTGGTGGGGGAGGCGGCGGTGGCGGAGGAGGCGGCGGTGGCGCCTCGAGCACGGGGTCGGACCCGTCGGCTGGGCTCGGGGCGTCGGCGCTCGACGCGCGCCTCGGGTGGTCCGCGGCACGCCCGGGGACGTCCGCGGGGAGGGGGTCGGGAGCACCCATCGGCGCGATGGCGTAGGGGTGCGGCGCGGGTGCGTCGGTCGCGGCCGCCGCGTCGCGCGCCGGATCGGCGGTGACCAGGGCGGCGCTGGTCGGTCCCGGGGTGTCCGGATCGGCGGTGATCGAGGTGCCCGTGTGGTCCGCTCGCACGGGGTCGACGGGATCGACGGGATCGGTGGGCTCGATGGGATCGGTGGGCTCGATGGGATCGAGGGGATCGGTGGGCTCGATGGGATCGACGGCGGCGGGATCGGCGGGATCGATGGGATCGGGTGGCTCCGGCGTCGCCGGGT